>NZ_PTRA01000002.1:0-300000 GCF_002943425.1 Siphonobacter curvatus | reverse complement strand
CGAAGCGGGTACGGATAGTTGGGTGAACGTCGGTAACAATGACATTGGGCTTTTGCTGTACAACAACACCCTCAACACGACGACGGGTACCGTTCGGGTGATCTGGAACGGCCTGTATTCGCTGGTGAACTACTGTAACACAGCCATTAACTACTCGAAGAATGTAAAAGGCTATGCATCGCAGGCGGAGCTGGACGCCAAAATTGCCGAAGCGTACTTCATTCGGGCGTATGCCAATTTTAACCTCGTCGAGCAGTTCGGTAACGTAACCCTGTCAAAGACATCAGCGGCTGAGGGGAGCGTAGAGCTGAGCCCGGTACGGAATACCGAAGCGGAATTTTACGATTCCATTATTTCCGATTTGAAATTCGCCTGTGAGCACTTGCCTTATACGCAGTCCCTTCGCGGTCGGGTCAGTAAGAAAGCCGCTTACGGATTATTGGCGAAAGTGTATCTGCAACGCACCCGTCTGGGCGAAAAAGAAACCTACGCCCGTCTGGCCCTGGAAACGGCCGAACAACTCATCAATAACGCGGCAACGTTCCGTTGTGCCCTGTATCTGAGCGACGCCAGCCGTTCGGGTTTCAGCAAATTGTGGGACGGAGCCAATAACAAAACCAACACCGAGTCGCTGTTCCTCCAAGCCATTGATCCTACCTCAGGCCTGAACCCAGAGCAGTACAACCGGGGCCGTACGCGACAGTACTACCTGCCGGAATTGGGTGGTCGGGGTGCCGAATGGGGTACCCGCGAAACCAGCGTCTTGTACGGACGGGCCAACTCCCGCTATTACAAACCCAGCAAGTACCTGCTCACCACTATTTTCGAGCCGCAGGAAAACACACCGGACACGCGGTTCAAAGAGACGTTTACGTATAAGTTTTACGCCAACGCGAACAAAACGATTACCGCCGCCATGGCTACGGCATACCGGAAAGATCCGTCCGTGGTTGGGAAGGTTATTCTGGGTACTACGGCCCCCTACACCAGTCCCTTCCTGCCCGTTACGACGCAACTGGAAGAAGAAACCAACATGACCAACGATCAGGGGCTGGCCGTCTTTACGCCGAACTGGACGATTGATGAAACGACCAAAAGTAAACTACCATACCTGATAGCCGACCCGAGCGATTTGTTTGATACCGGTACGGGCAATTATAAAACGACGGCTCAGATTCCGGCCAACTACCCGAACCTGATTAACATTTACCCGGCGATGCGGAAGTTTTCGAGCAAGCCATTTGCCTACACGAATCAATACTGGATGGGTGACATTCCGATTATCCGTTTGGGCGACATTTATTTGGTTGCCGCTGAAGCTGCCCTCTACCTCAACAACCAGGCGAAAGCGACGGATTACGTCAACACCATTCGCAAACGGGCTGCCCAAACCAGTCGCGAAAGTGAAATCACGGTAACGCCTAATCAGGTCACGCTGGATTTCCTGGTAAACGAACGGGCCCGCGAACTAACCGGCGAGCACTGGCGATGGTATGACCTAAAACGGATGGGTAAACTGACCAAGTCGTACCTGCAATCGACGAATCCCATCGTGAGCGTTGATTTCAACGAATCCAGACATACCGTACGACCTATTCCACAAAGCTTTCTGGATGCCATCAGTAACGCAGCGGATTACGGATCAAATGGATACTAAGAAAAAGGAGCTGATAAGTACTGGCTCCTTTTTAGTTAAAAGAGTAGCTGCATGACCTGATCGGTATTTCGAACGGCATCGGGAAGTTTCCAGGATCGGATTTCTTCTGGTGAAGAATCGATCGTTACCTATACTTTTCACTTAAAAACAATTCTATTTGTTCCCTCCCATTAAACCTTAGTACCTTCGAGCCATCATGAATCTATGATGATGAGGGGCAAATATCACTTGAATGAATGGGAGATACGCTTACGAAAGTATCTCAAACGCGTCAGCCGCAGTACGGGTGTACAAAAAATCAATCACTGGCTGATTGCACATAATCTGTCTACGGCACCTTTGCGAGCCGCTCCTTTGTGGATCGCTTCGGTTTTAGTCGGATTAATGGCGGTAGGGTACGAAAAAGTATTTGCTTTCGTCGAGCATACGGGTATGCACTGGTACCAAAATCACCCGTATCTAATCTTTTTGACGACGCCTCTCTGTTTTTGCGGAGCCTGGTTGCTCACGCATTACCTCGCTCCAACGGCTTCGGGCAGTGGTATTCCGCAGCTCATGGCCGCTGTAGATCTGGCCGAAACGAAGGCTCACTGGAAAGTAGATAAATTACTCAGCCTCCGCATTGCACTGGTAAAAGTGGCGAGCAATCTGGTACTGCTCCTCGGCGGGGGTGCCACCGGACGGGAAGGCCCAACGCTTCAGATTGCCGGGTCCATTTTTGAAACCATTTACCGGCTTGTACCCGAAACCTGGAATAAAGTCTCGCAACGGGTCATGATCGTGACGGGAGGAGCGGCCGGACTAGCGGCGGCGTTTAACACGCCGCTCGGTGGTATTGTATACGTAGTCGAGGAATTAACCAAAGCCCATCTCGCCGTTTTCCGAACGGCTGTCCTTAGCTCCGTGATCATTGCGGGGATAACGAGTCAGTTTTTGCTGGGTCCGTATCTGTTTCTGGGCTTTCCAAAAATTACTCGGCTGCCGTTAGAGTCGATCTGGCTGGTCATTGGCATTGCCTTTGTTACAGGACTGGCGGGTTCGGCCTTTACCAAGCTATTACTGCTGATTTCTTCCCTGCGAAAACGTTTTCCGGGCCTGACCCGACAACTCGTATTCGTAACCGGACTGGGTCTACTGTTTGCGACGATCGTTTTTTTCTCGGGGGTACAGGCCATGGGTTCGGGAAAAGAATTGATTAATCAGGCCTTGTTTGAAGGCACGGAGCATATTGCCTGGTACGCTTTTCCGGTTCGATTTATTGGCAATGCCCTGTCGTTTTCGGCGGGTGGAGCGGCGGGTATTTTTGCCACGTCCTTGTCTTCCGGAGCCATGCTCAGCTCCCTGTTGCTGGAATATGTCATTCCCGTTCAGGCTCAGCACCATAATTTACTCATTCTGGTGGGTATGATTGGTTTCCTGACGGGCGTGACGCGTACGCCCTTTACTTCGGCCATCCTGGTACTGGAGATGACGGATCGGCATTCGGCTATCTTTTATTTCCTGCTGGCGGGCATCATTGCCAATGTGGCGGCTAGCTTAATTCTGCGTCATTCGTTTTACGAAATCCGAAAAGAGGAATTTTTAACCCAGCCCGCTTAAATGATTTCTCAATGATCACTTGATTCATGACTATAACTCATGAATCACAAAGAATATCCCTTCAATCACAACCCTATTCAATCTTTTTAAAACTTTAAAGTGCCTAGTTCGTTATCAATATGCAATACGTTTGAGGCTTCTTTTTCTTGCATGAATAATGACCAGCGGCTAGACGCTTTTTCCGAGGATCGTTTAGACCCATCTTTAGCTTTACAGGCGGCTGGTCTGGGAGCCTGGCGAATCCTTCCGCTTACCCACGATTTGATAATAGATCAGCTCGCTCGGACCCTACTAAATGTACCCGATACTGCTGATTTTCTTCGCTTTCAGCAACTGCTTGCTCTCATTCATCCGGAGGATCAAGGCACATTTACTAAAGCTTGGGAAAGACTCCTGGCGGCTCCAACGCAAATAGACGAGCGTATCCGAATTATGCTTTCGCCCAATCAGGTCAGGAGCATTCGGTACTGGGGACAAAGTTATTTTTCTTCGGAAGGAGATTTCATCGGCTCCACCGGTCTTTGTCAGGAAGTAAAAATTACCGTTAGTGATAAAGTTATAACCACCCGGGAAGTAGACCAGTGGCTATCCCTTTTCTTTGAGCAGGCACCCCTGGGCATTTCCTTGTTAGAAGGGCCTACCTACATCCTTCGTTTTGCTAATACGCCCTTTCAGCAGATCTGGAATCTGAGTGGACCCGTAGAAGAAGTATTAAACCGGCCCGTGTTTGAGGCTTTTCCGGGTATTGCGGGGCTAGGTTTGGAAGAATTGCTGGAGCAAGTCAGAGCGACCAATCAACCCGTAGGGGGCCAAGAGCAACCCGCCTACTTCGTCCGCAATGGCGTTTCAGAGCTAGCGTATGTCAACTTTGTTTACGCTCCTTTGCTGGGGACTTTAGGAAAAGAATATATTGTTGTAGTCGCTACGGACGTGACTGAAATGGTACTGGCTCGTCAGGAAATCGAAAGTCGCCGGAAAGAATCGCAGGTTATGGCCGAGGTACTGACCCGCAACAATGAACAATTGAGTCAGGCTAATATTCAACTGAGTCGTTCGAATGAACTGCTCCAAAGTTTTGCTTATGTAGCCAGCCATGACTTACAGGAGCCCTTGCGTAAAATCCAGCAATTTGTCGATTTGCTGCGACCGCAATTGCCTGATCAGAATCTGGTAGCAGAGAATTACTTAAACCGTGTACAGGCCTCGGCTCGGCGAATGTCGGAGCTAATGCAGGCTTTACTGGAATTTTCACAGGTTCCATCCAGAGTCAATAGCCCCAAGCCCGTATCCTTATCCGAGGTATTGGAGGAGGTGGTTCTATTATTGGAACTATCCCTGAAAGAATCCCAAGCTGAGCTTTCTATCGATCCTTTGCCCACGGTTTGGGGACAAAAACAACTGCTGATTCGACTTTTCCAGAACCTGTTGTCCAATGCGATTAAATTTAGTCGGGTGGATCGCTCCGGGGCCACCACTATTCCTCGCATTCAGCTCACTTCAACCCTAATCAATGCGTCTGACCTTTCACTAAAAATACATCCCGCTCAAAAGGCTGCTCAGTACATTCGCATTGATGTTACGGACAACGGCGTGGGTTTTGATCCCGAATACCTACCCCGAATGTTTCAGATTTTTCAACGCCTACACAGTAAAAGTGAATACAGTGGCAACGGCATTGGCCTAGCCATTAGTGAAAAGATTGTAACTAGCATGGGCGGAGCCATTACGGCGTACAGTCAGCTGGGTAAGGGAGCTACCTTCCAGGTTTTCTTTCCTAACGTACTAAAAGAAAATGAGGACAAAAGACCGACCCTATAAGGATAGCATAGATCTTCATTCGTTTTCGTATTTCCTTTTTCTCAGTCGAATTGACGCCCCTAGGCATAAGCTAACGTTCACAAGAATTCAAGAAAACCTCCATTCAAGTTTTCTCAAACGGGTTGTACAAACTTTAGTAATCAAAGAATAACAAGGGCTAGCAAACGGTTTGCTAGCCCTTGTTATTCTTTGTAAAACTTATATTCGAGTGTAAAGCCTTAGGGAGTCGTTAGTAACTGTATCATAGCAGCCAAGTAGAGCTGTGCTCCTTCCCGGTGGGTCGTAGTAGCCGTACCTAGGGGAAGAAAACCTACCGTAGCTCCTTTGGCCTGCATGGCTTGCAGGGCTATTTGTGTATTTAAAGCTGGGACAATATCATCCCCTGCGGAATGCATAAATAGTACCGGAGCCTGAGGTTTCCAATCGTA
Source organism: Siphonobacter curvatus (assembly GCF_002943425.1). Taxonomy (NCBI): domain Bacteria; kingdom Pseudomonadati; phylum Bacteroidota; class Cytophagia; order Cytophagales; family Cytophagaceae; genus Siphonobacter; species Siphonobacter curvatus. The sequence goes on along the minus strand of NZ_PTRA01000002.1, from coordinate 294,498 downwards.
AACGTTGTTCGCTTGTAAGGCCTGAAGCAGCGGCTGATTCGTTTTATTTTTAATTCCTGCAATAAAGGATGGGCTGAACAGCTTTGTAGGGTTCAAATCCACATCCGCCGCCAGCGGGTTGCCTGCCGCTATGGCAGCCCCTACTTTAACTGCATTACCCGGCGTAAGAAAATCGGTTAAGGGAGCATTGATGCCGTAAAGCTGATTGTAAGTAAGCAGTACCCACATGTAATAGGCGGAAGCAAACACGGGTAAATCTTTATCCTGACTCACCACCCAATCCGCCGTGGCTGCCATGTCATAAGCACCCGCGGCTGGATAGCTGGCCAACACCGTAAACTCATTCGAAGCTTCCAAAACCTGGTGTAGAGCCAGGGTAGCGTATCCGCCTTCGGAGTATCCGCCTAAACGTACTCCTTTCTGTAGCTTAATTCCCTGGCTGGTGGCAAACTCACGAGCCGCCCGAAGCATATCCAGCGTAGCCGAAGCCAGACTAGCTTTATGCTGGTAGGGATGCGGCAAGGCTTTACTCTCACCAAAACCCAAGTAATCAGCCATGACGACCATATAGCCCTGCCCGAGCGAAGCCGCCAGCGTACCCGCCCCGTAGGCTTCCATATTGCCAACGGGTTGGTACTGAGAGGGGGCTTCCTGTTGCGTAGTAATCGTACCGTGCTGGAAACTGAGTACGCGAAGTTCGCCCGTGTAACCCGTAGGCACCAGAATCAGACCCGAGGCCAAAAGCGGTTTTTGATCAACCCCGGGCGTTTGGTACGTAACGCGATAGGCAGTCACCCCGTACTGCACGATTGGTGCCAAGACCGAAGCCCGCTGTTTAACCTCGTTGACAGGTACTTGAGCGATTGACTCGGCTTTCACCAAGTACTTAAAATCTGGTTCGGGGTTGTGATCTTTAATACAACTCGTTACCGTAAGGATCAACAGAATAAGCAGAACCGGAAGGGTCTGAAATCGGGCTTGGTTGTACCCGCGTGTAAAAGTGGTAAGCATAGAGGTTAATAGTTAAAAGAGGAGAATGCTGTAAAACGCGTACTGGAAAGGCGGAGACTCGAAAGGTAAGCGTAGTCAGAAAAGGTAAGAAATCGTATTGCTTTTGTAGTAAACTTGAACCAGGCAGTACGTTAGCTTAGCTTCGTTTTGTAAAGAAGATACGATGCTATTTAATGCTCTAAAGTACTGAAAAACAATTGATATAATAAATATTTGATCTTTTTTGAAAGGTTTAAACGACTAATTTTTAACTTTCCACACCACATCTATCTGACCTATATGATTCTGTTTACCCTCCCTGTCGTTCTTGGCCTTAGTATTGAAGTCTATTTTATCGTATTTGTACTGGGTGTAGCCAATTATTTTTTTCTACAGTGGCTTTTTACGGCTGTAATTAAAGTAGATGAAAAGACCCGCCGAGAAGTTACCTGGATTCTGACCATTGCAAGCACGCCAATCCTTTACGTAGCCTTAGTCCTTTTATATTTCCAGGCGATGAGCTACACGCCAAACCTGGATTTTGAGGCTGAGCTTTGGGCGACCCAAACTCACAAACGGTTTCAAATGGCCGAGGATCTGATTGACAGAGAACTTTTATTAGGGAAAGATACGACTCAGGTCAAAGACATTTTGGGCGATCCAGACCGCTACGGACGATGCATCTGGAAAAAAAATTCAGTCAATACCTGGACCTATTCGATGGGATCGGGTGGCGGTTCCCTGAGTTTTTTGTACCATCAGTTATCTCTAAAGTTCGATCAGGGTAGAGTAGTTCGGGCCGAACACATTGAAATCGATGATTAAGTAAAAGCGGCTATGGATGACTCATACATCCATAGCCGCTTTCCTTTTATCCGCTTTTAATCTTTGGTCACTTCCTTCCGGTGCTCCCTGCCCCAGGCAATCATTTCCCCAATGATCTTTCCAAAGGTGCGACAGTACGTAGTGGGCTCGTATTCCACTAATACTGGCGTATCGTCGTAGACCGTTCGCTTCACTAATTTATTCATCTCCATTTCCTTCAGCTCTTTCGACAACATCCGGGTCGTAATGCCGGGAATACTTCGTTCGATTTCCCTAAATCGTCGATGCCCGTTACAAAGGGCATTAATGACGGGGATTCGCCACTTTCCACCGATAAAGAAAAGTGTGTCTTGCAGGGCTCGTAGCTCTTCGGCTTGATCTCGGTCCATGAGTTGATCCGTGTTACCTGGTATACTTCGTTATACTGGTTACAAAAGTATATCATATTCCCTATAGCTTTGGCAAAAATTCTTATAAAAACCATGAAAAGATTCAGCAATAAAATAGCCCTGGTAACCGGTGGCAATAGTGGAATCGGGTATGCAACAGCCCGCGAACTAGTCGATGAAGGAGCTACCGTCATCATCACAGGCCGCCGGAAAGAAGCCATCGAAAAGGCCGCTCAGGAAATCGGAGCCGTTCCTTTTGTAGCCGATCAGGCGAATGTAGAGGATACTAAAGCCCTATTAAAGCAAATCCAGCAAGCCTATGGCCCGCTGGACATTCTGTTTATCAATGCTGGAATCACGGGAGAGCTGCTGCCCATTGAGCAAATGACGGAAGCCAACTTTGATGCGGTGATGAACATCAACTTTCGCGGGGCTTATTTCACACTTAGCCAAAGTATCCCCTTGTTGAAGGACGGAGCTTCCGTGGTGATATTATCCTCTATGGTGGCTTCAACGTATCATCCCAATAGTTCAGTTTATCAAGCCAGTAAAGCAGCCCTGAATTCCATTGCCAAAACGGCAGCTAATGAACTCGCTCCCCGAAAAATTCGGGTTAATATGGTAAGTCCCGGTCCAACGCAGACAGAAGTTATGAAGAAAGCCGGACTCGACGAGGCTACTTTAGATGCCCTCTACCGTAACCTGACTGAGATGATTCCATTACGTAAAATCGGTACGCCTGAAGACGTGGCTCGGCTGGTTTGCTATTTATGTGAGGATTCGGCTTCGTTTATTACCGGGTCTGATTTCGTAATTGATGGCGGTATGACGCTGTAATCGCCAGAAGTTTCCGCTACAAACACCCTTCCTTGATCCGGCTTCGCTGCTGATCAAGGAAGGGTCATTTTTTAACCTGCTTCCTTTCTAGTAACGATAATGCCGGCCATACTCACGCTTTTAGCAGGCATCCGTACCTTTGCCGGGTAACCTCAACGATTGCCTATGAGATACTTGCTGTTTTTTTTCCTGCTGGTTCGGGTGGGTATGGGTCAAACACCTCCTTCCGGATGGTCGAGCCGTCAACAAGGTATTACGCTTGAGATGAGTCCTCCGAACCTGCCCACCAACCGGGTGTTTCTGTACTCCTTGTACCCACCGGAAGCTAGTACTAAATCCACACAAAGCTGGTTAAAGAATAAGGCGGAAACGGATCTTCCTACACTCGGTAAGCAGGTTCGACCCTTACAATACAATCATACCGGGCCCATTCAGAATTTTACGGGAGCGATTATGAATCAGGGCAAAGCTCAGGTGGTGGCGTACATGGCGGTGGAACAAGCCGGTCAGATTCACTGGGCACGTATCATTACCGATGCCGATCCTAAATTCTTCAAACCTTACCTGACTGAAGCAATCAAGCACTTTACAACGGTTAGCAACGTTTCTACTAGCACGACTGCGTCAAAGAAGAAACCCGAAAAAAGGGCCCGTTCCAAACGTCCGGAAACACCACTGACGGCACCGGGCAAGGGCCTTACGGCGGCTCAGATTCAGGGCATTTACATGCACTTGGAAACCGGTTTTGGAGTAGGTGGATTCGTTACGCAGAATTACGAAGCGTATTTGTTTCTGAAGGACGGTACTGTATACGAATACCCCGACGTGCCGCCTTACGACCTGGATGTACCGACTTCCCGACAGATTGAACCGAAACGATGGGGCCGCTGGAAGAAGCAGGGTTCCCAACTACGAATCCAGGAAAGTGATGGCAAAACCAGTACGTGGGATCACTGGCACGTGGCCGTAGCTGCTAAACCCGGCGAGAAACTCTCGGGTAGTTTCAAATCCATCAGCGGTGGCGGAAACGTAGCCTTTGGTGGTAGCTCCGTGGTGGTTTCCATGAAACGGATCACCTTTTCTCCCAATGGCCAATTTCGGCTGGAGTCTACCGGTGGCGGATCCGATGCGAATGTTTCTGCGTACAGTAACAAAGATTTGGCCGGTACCTATCAACTGGATCAACACGTCATTACCTTGAAATTTAACAATGGTCAGGTAGAACGTCGCTTCTTCTACTTTTATCCGGATTCCAAAGATACTTTTGGTATGGGGGGCAGCGTTTTTGTTCCGGTAGATTAGTAGTTAAATCAGCACGAAGGTCTGACGTACTGGCAATTATTACGTCAGACCCTCGTACTTTACTAAAAACGATATATGGTATCGGAATATTTCTACCAGTTTTATTCACCTACCTTAGTACTATCGACTAAGGACCAGGTCATTACACCGCCCCAAGCAGCCGCAGCAAGGGTACGACCATCCGGCGAAAAATGAACTCGCCGTGGCGTGGCATTCCCTAAGGGTAAGTCATAATCATGGTACGACTTCGTCTGAACATTCCAGACCCGTACTCCCCTGAATGTACCCGCGGCAATCCAGCGTCCATCGGGCGAAAAACTTACCCGTCGCGGGGTTTCGTTTTTTAATTTAGTTGGATAATCGGTAGCCTGTTGCGTAGCTAGGTCCCAGATACGCACCGCTCCCCAAACGCCGGCGGCAATGGATTTTCCATCCGGAGAATACGTAATTCCATGCGGGGTTTCATTGCTCAATTTTGCCTTTAACGTGGGTTGTGGCGATTTTGAACACGAGATTAGGCTAATAAAATAGAATACAGATAAGGCAAGGAATGGTTTCATAGCAGAGGATTTTATCAAACGGAGGAAAGCTAAGTATTGCCGTACACTTCCCCTATCCAAAGTACCGGCTCCTGCCGATAGGAACAACATTTTAACAAATTTTGAGAAATCGTCCCAAGCCGATTAGAACTCATCCTATTGCTTCAGTCGCTTCCAGTCACTGCTTAGGTGGAGATTAAAAGGCTTCAATGCCGTTCTGTCTGTAACGTATTGCCTCTACGTATGAATACCTCAAACCTACCCCACTCTACTCATCTTCCTGGTGCGGAGGAATGTCAGATCTTATTAGCATCCTTAGCTCAGACCTTTTGGGAAACCGATGTTCAGGGTAACGTGCTTGCGGACTCGCCCAGCTGGCGAGCGTATACGGGTCAAACATACAAAGAATGGTTACAGCTGGGCTGGACGGCCACCGTACACCCGGATGATCGGGTGGAAGCCCTGCGGCAATGGCAAGAAGCTTTGCCCCAGCAAAAACCGATAGATCTGGAATTTCGCCTGCAACGTCCCGAAGGAGGCTGGCGATGGACTAATATACGGGCCACCCCAATTCTCAACCCGGATGCGACCGTTAAAAAATGGCTGGGATTTACGATTGACCTTAGTTCTAAAAAACAGGCCGAGGAAAAACTTCTGGAGGTTCATCAAACGTACCAGTTACGGCTCGAACAACAGGTAAGTAAGCGAACCCAGGAGTTGGCTGAAAACCGGGAACTGCTCCAGGCCACCCTGGATAGTACGCTGGAAATGATTCAAGTATTTAAATCCGTGCGTAACGAAGCGGGAGAAATTATTGATTTTACCTGGGTGCTCAACAACAAGGCCAGTGAGCGACACTACGGCGATGTGATTGGTAAAAGTTTGCTGACTTTACAACCAGGGGTAGAGCGAATTGGCATCTTTGATACCTTCAAGTGGGTTTGCGAAACGGGAATACCGGATCAGTCCGAACGTCATTATGCGTACGAACAGTTTCACGGATGGTTCTATCAATCTACGGTTAAAGTGGATGACGGGGTAGCCACCACTACTACGGACATGACGGCCCGGAAAAAAGCGGAACTGGAATTGTCAACGACCAAAGAACATTTACAGACCATTCTCGACAGTTCCCTGTATATCATTCAGGCCTTTGAGGCCGTACGCGATCCGGATGGAAAAATTATTGATTTTGTCTGGGTCATGAATAATCAGTTGGCAATCCAGCAAAATGGTGAGGTAATTGGAAAAAGCCTGCTGGAAATAAGTCCCGGTGTACGCGAGACCGGTTTGTTTGAAAAATTTATTCAGGTAACCGAAACCGGTGTTTCCATCAACGATGAACAATACTATGATCGCGAACAGTTTAAGGACTGGTTTCATCTAACTTTGGTTAAAATGGGTGATGGTTTCGTCATGAATACCGATAACATTACCCAGCGAAAACAGGCGGAATTAGAAAATCTTCGGTTAAAAGATGAAATAGCTCAGCGGGCTGAATCGGCCTTACGCGTCAACGAAGAGCGATACCGAGTATTGATTCAGAACTTACCCGATTATGCGATTTTCCGTATTGACGCCAACGGTATCATCGTAGAATGGACGGAAGCAGCCCAGCAAGTACAAGGGTTTGTGACCGAAGAAGTACTGGGTCAGCCCATTGACCTGTTTTATACGCCGGAAGAGCGGGCCGCGGGCCATCTGCAACAGGAGCTGGAAGAAGCTAGCCAGATTGGGCATACCGAAAAAGAAACGCAGCGAATACGTAAAAATGGCGAACGTTTCTGGGTCAATGAAATCACCGTCGCCATTCGCAATGAGCAGGGCCAGTTACAGGGCTTTACTAAAATTAGTCGGGATATTACCTTGCGTAAGCAGGAAGAGGCGGTTCGCCAGCAACTTGAAACCCGCACCCGACTGGCCGTTGAAGCCGCTGAGATGGCCACCTGGGAATGGCACTTACCAACGGACCAAGTATACTGGAATGAACAGCATTATCACCTATTGGGCTTAGAGGTACGATCCGGAATTGAAGAGTCAGGATTGTTTCTAAGCCATATTCACCCCGAAGATCAGGAACCTATTACTTCCCAACTTAATCAAACCATCAAGCAACGAGTACCTTACGATGAGCAGTTTCGAATCGTACGGGAGGACGGACAGGTTCGTTGGATGAGTGGCTACGGCAAAGTTACGCCCGAACACGATGGGGTCCCGGTACAGCTGAGCGGCGTGATGTTCGACATTACCGACCGGAAAGCCGCCGAAGAGTCGCTTCGCGAAGCGGCTCGCCGAAAGGATGAATTTCTGGCTATGCTGGCCCACGAGTTACGTAACCCCATGTCTACCATCCGCAACGGACTTCAGGTGCTTTCCTTAACTACCACCACTGATTCCAACGCTCAGCGTATACTCGAAATGATGAATCGGCAAACGGATCATTTGGTACGGCTGGTCGATGATCTGCTGGATGTAAGCCGGATCAGTCAGGGCAAAATCGAATTGCGAAAGGAACGAGTGAATCTGATAGAGCTAGTGAAACAAGCCGTTGATGCGGCTAATCCGCTGTATCAATCCAAGCAACGTCACTTGCACGTGAGTCTTCCGGTCACGCCAATCTTTATGGAAGGCGATGACACCCGTTTAATCCAAATGGTAACCAACCTTTTAACCAATGGCGTACGGTATACGCTTGCCGAAGGGCAAGTATGGCTGAGTTTAGAACATCAAGGACAGCAAGCCATTCTTCAGGTACGGGATAATGGCATTGGACTCACGCGGGAGCAGCAAGCGTCCATTTTTGACTTGTTTGTACAGGTAGATCATTCGCTGGCCCGCTCACAAGGTGGATTAGGAGTGGGTTTGACCGTGGTTAAACGTTTAGTAGAAATGCACGGGGGTCGAATTGACGTTCAAAGCCCAGGTCTGGGTCAGGGTAGTACCTTTACGATTTATTTGCCTACCCTCGAAATACAACGGACTAAGGAAATCACCCCGCATACGCACGAAGCCGTCACGCAGTATCGAATTCTAATCGTCGATGATAATCCGGATGCCTGTTTGACCTTGCGTATGTACCTGGAATTGAAGGGATACGAAGTACACACGGAGAATAGCGGCCATGCTGGAATTAAAGCCGCTGAACGCGTTCGACCCGACGCCATTCTACTTGACATTGGTATGCCCGGTTTGGATGGGTATGAAACCTGTCGGCTCATTCGCCAACAATCCTGGGGTGAATCCATCCTGCTCATTGCCTTAACCGGATACGGCCAGTTCGAGGATAAACAGCGTACACTGGAAGCTGGTTTTGATGAGCATTTAGTCAAGCCAGTTAAACTTGAATTACTCATGCAACTAATGGAGGACTGGATGAAACGAAAACAGTCCTAATCGGTGTCAAAGAAGATTAGAATGGAGCTGTAGTTACCGGACGCGTAAGACGGTACAGCCTCCTTGTAAAAGGTTTTACGAAAATTATCCTTCACGCAGGAACTTCATTGATTCTTTTCTCCATCCCCTTATGAAAAGTCAAATCAACGAAGGAGGTCCCCAACCGCCATTAAGGTGCCTCAACCTGCGTAAAGAAGCAGAAGACGTACGAGTACTCTTCTGCTGTACAAGTACATAACAAAGATAACTAGCAGATTCTTAACACTTTTAGCAAAAAAGTAACCACTCTAAGACCCCTAAATTTAAGGCTACTACTCCCATAGGCTTTTATAATTAAAGTGTAAACGGGTACTTCGACTACCTTGCTACTAGCTTTTCAGCGGTTTATTCACCTACTCCGTCCAGTCTTTTAAGTACGGGAACTTGCGAATTACTAAAATCATCAACGTAACTGATCAGGATCAGCTCACCGCTAAAGCCTTAGCAGTTGTTTTGTCCCTTTCATTCTTCACCAGCACCGGACATTCCCGGTTTATCGTTTAACCTTGTCTACGAATGGCAGGATTGGTGAGAAGCCGTTCATCTTCGACACGTACGCATTGCCTATGAATAGTTCATCTCTTCCCGCAGCAACTCAATCTCTTTTCACGGAACTTTCGGTTGATCCGGAAAAAGGGCTTTCCCCGCAGGAAGCCCAGAAGCGGCGGGAAGCATACGGCCCTAATGCACTGGAAACCGCTAAGCAGGAAAGCCTCCTGACCTTACTCGTTCTCCAATTCAAAAGTCTTATTGTTTATATTCTGGCTGCCGCCGCTATTTTATCCTTTCTTTTGGGAGATACGTTGGAAGGGTACGCCATTGCGACCATTATTTTAATCAATGCAGGACTGGGCTTAACGTTAGAGTGGAATGCGGGAAAATCGATGCAAGCCCTTCGATCCTTGGGAGATACCAAAGCCAGGGTATGGCGATCGGGGAAAATGCACGAGATTCCATCGCAGGAAATTACCCGAGGTGACCTCCTACTGATAGAAGCTGGCGATGTCATCGCAGCCGATGCGATTCTTTTTGAAATGAACCAGCTGGAAGTTAACGAGTCCATGCTGACGGGAGAGTCGCTACCCGTAGCCAAAAGTCTACAACGCAACAGCGACGAGGAAAACCACCCACCCAATCGTCTGTATAAGGGGACCTTGGTTACGGCAGGCAATGGACGTGCCGTCGTAACGGGCATTGGAACCGAGACCGAATTAGGTAAAATTTCAAACTTAGTGGCCGAAGCCAAGCGAAACGCCACCCCGCTGGAAGCCAAATTGGACGTACTGGCTAAACGACTCATCTGGATTACTGCAGGTCTGGCAGTGGTTTACCTGATCGTTGGACTACTCTACCACCGCCAACCCTTAGAATTAATCGAAACGGCCGTAGCATTGGCCATTGCGGCAATTCCCGAGGGTATGTCGGTCGTGGCTACCATTGCTCTGGCTAACGGCATGTTACAACTCGCCCAAAAGAAAGTCATCGTCAAACGCTTATCTTCCGTAGAAACGCTGGGAAGTACGGGCGTGATTTTTACGGATAAAACTGGTACGCTAACGCAAAATCAGTTGACGGTTCATCAGCTACAGCTCGGCAACTCGATGGATACCTTCGGTAGCAGTGAAACGATCGATCTACCGGCCACGGATTTGTTGCGGATAAGTGTGCTTTGTAATAACGCCTCCGCCTCCGAGGATGAATCCATTGGTGATCCGTTAGAAATTGCTTTGCTCAACTTTGCCGAGCAACGGGGCCTATCCATAGAAGCATTACAAAAAACTTATCCCCGTCGGGCAGAGATACCCTTTAATTCCGATTCTCGGATCATGGCCACTTTACACCAGGTGAAACATTCTTTTTATGTAGTAGCCGTTAAAGGGGCATTGGAGGAAGTACTCAAGCGTAGTACCAACGTTTCCGAAACGGATAAATTAATCCAATTATCCGAATCGATGGCGGCCGAGGGATTACGAACGCTAGCCTTCGCGAAGAAAGAACTTTTTGAAAAACCAGCGAATGATTTTGCCGAAGCCGACCTTACTTACCTCGGCATGATTGGCTTTTTAGACCCAGCCCGAACGGAGGTTACCCCTACGCTGGAAGCCTGCAGAAGAGCGGGCATTAAAGTCATCATGGTTACGGGAGATCACCCTACGACGGCTCTCACCATCGCTACGCAGGTGGGATTACTCACCGCAAACGAAAAACGGGCTATTACGGGCAAAGAGCTAACTGACCTGTTTGCCAAAGCGGATAAAACCGAGCTTATGGATTGCCGGGTGTTTGCCCGCGTGAGTCCCCAACAGAAACTGGACCTTATCGAACTCTATCAGCATACCGGTGCCATCGTAGGCATGACGGGTGATGGGGTGAACGACGCTCCGGCTCTCAAAAAAGCCGATATTGGTATTGCAATGGGACTACGTGGTACGCAGGTGGCCGCCGAGACAGCCGAGATGGTCTTGCAGGATGACTCCTTCACCTCCATCGGAACGGCCATTGCTCAAGGACGGGTCATTTTTGAAAATATCCGCAAATTTGTACTGTACCTGCTGTCTTGTAATCTGAGTGAAATTTTTGTGGTTACCGTAGCGGGATTTTTAAATGTAGAAGCTCCCTTACTGCCCCTTCAAATTCTTTTTATTAACATTGTCACCGACGTTTTTCCTGCCTTGGCTCTGGGTGTAGGTAAAGACAATCGGGATGTCATGCAGCACCCGCCCCGGGACCCGCAAATGCCCTTACTCAGTTCAGGGGATTGGCGTGCCTTGCTAGTATATGCACTCGTGATGACGGCTTCCGTTTTGGGAGTATATTACGCGGGGATTTTTGGTTTTGATTTAAGTCCCCAGGAAGCCAATAACTTAGTCTTTTATACGCTGGCTTTCGCTCAATTGATGCACGTGTTCAATCTCCACTCAGAACGATCTTTCTTTGTCAACGAGATCACTCAGAATCGGTACGTTTGGGGAGCGATTGGCCTTTGTATGCTCCTCTTGATTGCTACCTACACGATTCCTTTTCTTCGGCAGGTCCTCCGTATTGAGCCCGTCCTCGGTACCGAGTTTTTACTGATTCTCGCGGGTGGTTTATTGCCTATACCCATCATTCAACTGATTCAACGACTGGGTATACTCCGCTAGAATAAATTTTACCTGAGGCGAAGCGTTCCGGTTAAATCCAATTAAAAAATTACATTGATGCGTATCAATACGTACGTATCAGCGTAGCTAGAATTTGCACCAGTCCAGTAGTGACCAATATTCCACTAACAATCAGTACTAAGACTGGGTAGGGTTTGAACCGATTTCTGAATTTCGATACTTTTCTTAACCGTTTCAGAGTAAGGGTACGGGCGATTGAAAAAGTGGTTGCATGGATGGGTATAGATCGAGCACTTTTTGTAGTATTCATGATTCTAGTCGATTGATCGATCAAGTAGTAAGAAAGTCATGCCTTACTCAAAATCAATCTGTATTTGTCTAGTAGTGAGATATTTAACTAATAACAAACTATCCTTAGCCTTTCAAAATGAAAAATTCATTTCCACTTTGAAAGGCTAAGGACAGAAAGGCATCCGGTCGGGGCTTCACGGATACAATTGTTTATTAATGAGCCCTTAGCCGTAGAAATGGAATAGAGCCTTTAGGTTGATAGTACTTCTTCACTAACTATACCAGTAACTCTAAAACCGGGTACAAAAGCCTGCTTTTACCCAGCGTAAACGACATGAAAAAACAAATCATCCTAAACGGTCACTCCATCAAAGATCTTCCTTCTTTTTACGAGGAAATCAACCGGGTTTTTATGGCCGATGAAGACTGGGAAATTGGTCCGAGTCTAGATGCTTTGGATGATTTACTGTATGGTGGTTTTGGGGTACTTAAAAATCAGGGAGAAATTCAATTAGTATGGAAGCACATTTCTCAGAGCCGAGAAGCCCTTGGGCACGAAACGACGAAAGCCTACTATGAAGCCAAATTACAGCCGGGTTCACCGTTTAATGTTCCCTTATTTCAAGAAAAACTAAGGGAACTGGAAAGTGGCTCGGGACCGACCTATTTCGATCTGATCCTGGAAATCATTGCCGAGCATCCTACGATTGAACTTATAGCCCTGGATTAATTCTTTGTACTCAACAATTCTGGGTTCTTTGTGATTGCAAGGCTTTGCGTATAACTAATAATGGAGAAGGAACTATCCGTAGACAGTCCTTTCTCCATTATTAGCAAACGCCTAGACTCACTTTACTCTTCGGGCTACGGCCTCAAAGTTAAATACCGAACCTTTCAATGTATCCGGGTCGACTTTCGTCAAACTCAAGGCCAGCTCTCCGGCTTGGGAGGTATCGAAGTACAAGGTCAGCGTATCCCCATTTTCCTCAACTTTTGTGAGTGGCATTTTGGGTTTATCCGGATCCGTAGGGTCCGAAAGTTCGCCCGTCAGTTTCCCGTCTTTCCGTACCAAGTCCGTTACCAGTTTCGCGTCGCCGTTGGGTGTTCCAGCGATGACGATTTCCCATTTCCCAGCAAAGAAATCGCCCGGTGCCGTAGTCTGAGCCCCGCTACCGAAGGCCATGCTCATCAGTATCAGGAATAAAAACATACTCGCTTTCCTCATTGCTATACGCGTTTAGATGGTTATGACATGCAACACATTGGAAACCCTAGAACTGTCCTGCTTTCATCTTATTCAGTACCCGTACCCATCAGAAACTCCGTACCCATCACCACCATCAAACTACCCGTGGCATTACTGGGACTGACAAATACCAGATACACATCCTGTGGTTTGGTTTCCGTAGCCATCGGACCTTTCAAAGGAATGGTCAAGGCTTTGGGTTGAAAATCGAGTTTGTCGGAAGGCTCCAACATTGCCGACTCTCCCAGTAAGGGACCCGTGGGACTATTCAGGCGAAGCTGTACTTTTCCACCCAGAGCATTAAGCTGTGGTTTCGGAGCTACCGCCAAAACCCGGACTCCTGATACGCCATTCAGATGCACCTGTTTAAGGGCCATGTAGGCACCGGATTTAGCGGGAATGGCCAGGTTATTTCCACCATAAGCCATTTTATTGACATTGTCGTAATCGTCGAAATTGTGTACATCCACCTTGGCATTTCTGAGTATGTAGCTTTGTTCAGAGCGTAAGGCAGGCAATCCTTTGGCTCCTTTATCTTCGTAGGAAGCCCGGACGATGTAAACCCCTTTTCCTTTATCTCCCGTGGGCAAATTCGCCGTATAACTTCCCTTCAGCGGTAGCGTCTTCGCTCCGGCCGTCTGATCGGATACACTCAGAATATATTTCACCATTTCGGCCGCATCGGAGGTAGACAGTTGCGGGTGGGCCGCCATTGCGGTTTCACCCCAGACACCGCCACCGCCAGCAATCACTTTCTTCGTCAGCCGCTCTACCGCCGAAGGGTCACCTTTGTATTTTTTGGCTACATCCAGATAAGCGGGTCCGATGGACTTTTTGTTTACACTATGGCAGGCCTTGCAATCACTCGATTCGATGAGCTTTTTACCCGTCGCCAGCAAAGCCCCCGCGTCCGCCGAGCGGTGCCCCTGAGCAATGGCAACTTTGTCATAGCCTTCAGCCAGGTAATCAATGTTTACGGCTACTCGCTCCGGGTTGATGCCTTTGCCTAACGTTCCATCTTCCTTGTCGCTAACCTTCACCTGGTACTGGATAGGCTGGTTAGGCGTAAAAAAGGACTTTTGGGGTAACTCAACCGTGAGTACGGGAGCTTCATTGCCTACGGTGATGTCCAGCGACTGCGAGGCGACACCACCCTTCCCATCATTTACCGTCAGCGTAGCTTTGTAAAGGCCCGTTTGAGCCAAGGTCAGAGCCGCTTCGGGTTGCGTAATGGTTTTACTGAAACCATTTTTAGAAGTGATCTTCCAGGCGTATTTGAGTTCATCACCATCTGCATCCGTAGTGCCTTTGGCGGTGAGTTTTACAGCCAGGGGAGCAGCTCCGCCCAGCTTGTTGGCTGCGACTTGTACCTGTGGCTTACGGTTGCCGCCGTTAAATTCAATCCGAATCAGACGGGCGTCGTCGTTCGCCGTAAACCAGCCGGAACCGTATTCTAGCATGTACAAATCCCCATTGTCAGCGAATTCCATATCCATGGGATTACTGAATTTGTAGCTAGGCATAAAGCGATCCATTGAAACATAATTGCCTACTGAATCCATGGTTACGGCCATAATCCAACCTCGCATCCAATCATAAACGAACAGTTTTTTGTCGTAATAACTAGGAAAGGCCCGCTCTGCTTTCGCAAAATCTTCGGTGTAGAAGACGGGTCCCGCCATGGCGTTTCGGCCACCCGCTCCCACCAGTGGAAACTCTGAAGAGGCCTCATACGGGTACCAGATAAATGCCTTCTGAGCGGGTGGTAAGACCTTCAGTCCCGTATTATTCGGGGAGTTATTCGTCGGTGCACTGACCTGCCATTTTTCACCGGATTTACTGGCGGCGAAGTCATACTTCGTATAGGCTTTATTATCGCCCACAAAATGCGGCCAGCCGAAGTTTCCGGCTTTACGAGCCTGCCCTACTTCATCGTGGCCCGCCGGACCGCGACTGGAATCCGCCTTGGCGGCATCGGGACCTACTTCGCCCCAGTACAGGAAGCCCGTTTTTTGATCGACCGAAATTCGGAAAGGGTTGCGGTGGCCCATGGTGTAAATCTCGGGTCGGGTCTGAGCGGATCCTTTCGCAAACAGATTTCCTTCAGGAATGGTGTAGCTACCATCCGCCTGCGGTTTGATCCTTAGAATCTTACCCCGCAAATCGTTGGTATTCGCTGATGACTTCTGGGCATCCCAGGCCGAACGACCTTCCCGCTCATCGCTGGGACTAAATCCGTTCGAGCCGTGCGGGTTGGTGTTATCGCCCGTTGACAGGTACAAATTGCCTACCTTATCCCAGGCAATGGAGCCGCCCGTGTGGCAGCATTCCTCCCGCTGGGTGGGAATTTCCAACAGGATCTTTTTAGAATCCATTACCAGTTCATCACTTTTCAGCTCAAAGCGACTCAGTACATTTTTCGATTCGCTGGGATCCGAATAGTACAGATAAATCCAGTGATTTTGAGCAAAATTGGGATCTTTACTCAAGCCCAGCAGACCATCTTCACCCATCGATTCCTTGCCTTCTTTGCTTACGTACTTAATGCTTACGGGCAGTTTGGCAATAGTTTTCAGTTCCTTGGTTTTGGTATTGTACAGCCGTACTTCGCCCTTACGTTGGATAAAGAGTACCCGACCATCGCCCAGTATGCTCAGTTCCATCGGCTCGTCAAGCTTCTCTTCCAAGATCACTTTGGTGAAGCGATTTTCTTCGGGCCGGGCCTTCGAAAAGTCCAGGGACCGAGGTGTATCGCCACCCGCCGTGTACTGAATACCCGCCCAGAGGTGATTCAGAAACAAAGGTTCCGAAAAGGTTTCATCGGTATGACCCATGGCGGTATAAAAGGCCCGGCCGCCGTCGAAGGGCTGGTACCAGCTCATGGGGTGGAAATCGGGATTCTTGCCGCCGATGTAACTCTTTTCATCAATCTTGAGGACGACATTGATCTGGGGTGAAATATTCTTGAAGCTGTAAAATTCGTCCGTACGCTCGAATTCATCTGGCATGCCCCGGGTGGCCCAGTGGTTTTTCAGGGTTACGATGAACTTGCCTTTCTGCACATTACTCGGCGTCATGGGGTGATCCAGAAAATATGCCCCCGCCAATCGACCGTACCAGGGCCATTCGTACTCAGTATCCGTAGCCGCGTGAACGCCCACCCAGCCGCCACCCGCTTGAATGTAGCGTTCAAAGGCCATTTGCTGTTGCTCGTTCAGTACGTCACCCGTCGTATTTAGAAAAACTACCGTGCTGTACTTCTTCAGGTTGGATTCGGTAAATTGACTGGCATCCTCCGTGAAAGCAACCGCAAAACCTTTCTCGCCGGCCAGTTTGGTCAAAGCCGTTTTTCCAGCGTCAATGGACGCGTGACGAAATCCGGCCGTTTTGCTAAAAACGAGAACGTCGAAGGTCGGTTTCTGAGCGAAAGCGGCTTGTTGGAGGAGATAGAATCCCAGCCACAGCGAGGTAATTCGAAGAAGTATAGTTTGCATAGGGTAAGTAATCGAGTGCTTGAATGCAGCAAAGCTAGAGAAATACTTTTATTGTCTAATTTTTAGACAATAAATTTTACACAATTATTTATCTGGTTAATACAAATTCGTAACTCTATAGCCAGATTAAGTTATTCCACTGATTCCCTGTAGTTTACACGCTATCTTTTCGCTCTAGGCGAAGCCGTATCACTTACACTACGTTTGCATTTACCAAGACTGTTTTTGATTTGTAGTTTTAGCTATTTCAGGAAAATCAGGGATTGAAGCTATTTTTAGGCCTTTCTTCTAAACTTCCCTTTATACTATTCTCCTATGCAACCGTTACGTGAGCAAGATTATATTCAACAACTCTCTATCGATTGCGTCATTTTTGGGTATGAAGCGGGTGAGCTTAAAGTGTTGGTACCTAAAATGGATTTTCGGGGAGACTTCTGGGCTTTACCCGGAGGTTATATCTTACAGAAAGAAAGTATTGATGAAGCCGCGTACCGGATTCTCAAGTTCAGAACCGGCATCAGCGACATCTTTCTGGAACAATTTTGGGTTTTCGGGAATCAATCGAGAAGCAGTCAGGATTTTATTGACCGCTTGCTAGCCCTGAATACGGACAAACTTGAGCACCCTGATCTCCGGGACTACGCCTGGTTAAGCCGACGTTTTGTATCGATTGGTTATTACGCTCTGGTTGACATGCATCAGGTAAAACCGCAAATTAGTGAACTGGATGCGTCGATTGAATGGATGAATGTCAGGGAGTTACCTCCGTTGATTATGGACCATAACGCCATCGTAGCCAAAGCCCTGGAAACGTTGCGTACCAATCTGGATCAGAAATTGATTGGGTTTAACCTGTTGCCGGAAACCTTTACCATGAAGGAAGTACAGCAGCTTTACGAAGCCATCTTTGATAAACCATTGGCTCGTAACAATTTTCAGAAAAAGATGCTGGATCTTCAGGTACTCGAACGTCTGGAAAAGAAATTCACGGGTGCCGCTAATAAAGCTCCGTATCTCTATCGGCTCGTTCGGTGACCTGGCAAGCGTAGCCTAAAATATATGCCTCTTTTCCATTGCGAAGCATTGCTTTACCGTAGACTTTGTTTTCTGGAATCCTACTGACCCGCTGGCTATCGCACGGTTAAGAAACTAAACCGACCCGTATTCGTTATTCCATCGATTCCAGATCTCGTCAAGCCTCTCCGTAATTCAACAATGGATTAGAGCGAAGGAAACGATCGGTTCATCTTCAAAAATCAAGCATTATGGATTTGCAATTAGCAGGAAAAACAGCGTTTGTGAGTGGTTCAACGGCGGGCATCGGTTATGCCATTGCCCTTGGTCTGGCTAAGGAAGGAGTTACGGTCATTCTAAACGGTCGTACTTCCGAGAACGTAGCCGCTGCTGTGCAGCAGTTACAATCCGAAGTTCCGAATGCCCAAGTCAGCGGTTTTCCCGCCGATTTTGCTCAGGCGGCCGACGTGGAGGCTTTGCTGGCCAATCTGCCTTCCGTAGATATACTGGTTAATAACATTGGCGTGTTTGAGCCCAAAGCATTTACGGAGATCCCCGACGAAGACTGGTTCCGCTTTTTTGAAATTAACGTCATGAGCGGCATCCGACTTTCGCGTCACTTTTTCCCGAAAATGCTGGAGAAAAACTGGGGACGTATTCTCTTTATTTCCAGCGAATCGGCCGTATTCATTCCCAGTGAAATGATTCACTACGGCATGACCAAAACCGCTCAGCTGGCTGTCGCCCGGGGACTGGCCGAACTTACCAAAGGCACGGGGGTGACCGTGAATACCGTTTTGCCCGGTCCGACCAAGTCCCGCGGTGTGGGTGAATTTATTGCTAATCTGGCCAAACAGGAGAATAAAACAGAGGAAGAAATGGAAAAGGTATTTTTTCAGGATTTCCGTCCTACCTCGCTGATTCAACGTTTTGCTAGTCCGGATGAAATTGCTCACATGGTTACGTATCTCTCCAGCCCCTTAGCTTCGGCTACGAACGGGGCTACCTTACGCGTAGAAGGAGGATTATTGAAAAGTGCTTTCTAGCTTTTTATAATCTGAACTAGTAATCCTTAATACACGATTACTAGTTCAGATTAATTTAAAACGTATAGGTATATTTGTTTTAAATTCTTTTCATTATTATTACCTATTCTTCTGTAAATCAACACATTAATTCATTCGTATTTTTTTGTTTTATACCATACCTTCTCTTTCAAATTTAGTCCGTCCCTTTTTCTTGAACTGGTAGTAAATATAGCCTACCCGAACGTTAAGAAGCGTAGGTTTTAATGTTCAAAAAAGCAATGAATAGCTTTCCCCGGTAAGTTTTTATCTAGTTTGATAACATTTATCGTACACTATAGGTTTTCCAATAAGTTTACCCCACTACTTGGATTAATTGTACGATGGCTATCCCTCCTGTATCACCCGAGGAAAACAATCGAATCACTGCCTTGGAAAGCTATTATATTCTCGACTCCTTACCCGAAGAGGATTACGAGGATATTACCCAGTTGGCTTCTGATATCTGCGAAACGCCCATTGCGTTGATTAGTCTGGTTGATAAAGACCGCCAGTGGTTTAAATCCCATCATGGTCTTGACCTGCAGGAGACTTCGCTCGAGCATTCTTTTTGCGTACACAACCTCGTCAGCCCGCAAAAGCCGCTGGTGGTGGAGGATGCCCGGTTGGACGTTCGGTTCGCCAATAATGCCTTTGTTACGGGTTTCCCCAATATCGTTTTTTACGCCGGATCACCTCTGGTCGATCCCAACGGCTATGTACTCGGATCGCTTTGCGTAATTGATCATCAACCGAAACAGCTCACTGAAAAACAATTATCCGCTCTTAAAATTCTGGCCAAACAGGTCATTAAACTCCTGGAATTACGCAAACAGAATCAGGCTCTGAAGGAAAGCGAAGAACGGTATCGACTCGAAAACATTGCCCTTATAACCAACCGTAAGCGATTTGAAACGGTTCTGAAACACGCCCCCATTGGCTTGGGATTACTACGTGGCGATGAACACGTGTTTGAGTTGGTTAACGACCGTATTGCGGACATGGCTGGCCGCCGGGCTGAGGATATTCAGGGAAAATCTTTACTGGAGGCTTTACCCGAATTAAGTCGTCAGGGCCTTAAGGAGATTTTTGACTCCGTCCGTAACACTGGGCAGCGATTCGTAGCTCCCGATATTCCACTCCAAATCCAGCGAAACAATCAGCTGGAAACGGCTCATTTCTACGCCAGTTTTGAGCCCGTTCAGGAGCCTGACGGCACGGTAAGTATCGTGGACTTCAGTATGGAAATTACCGAGCAGCTTAAAGCCCAGCGGGATTTACAAGAGAGTGAATCCCGTTTCCGGGCCATTTTTGAGCAGGCTCCCATGGCGATGGGCCAATTGAAAGGCCGGGACTTGGTGATTGAATTAGGCAATCCCCAACTTTTTGAAGTCTGGGGAAAAGATCCGTCCATTAGGGGAATGCGGCTCATCGATGCCTTACCAGAGATGCAAGGCCAGCCCTTTATTAACATTCTGGAAGGAGTGTTTGATAGCGGAGAACCCTTTTACGGGAATGGCGTCTTAGCACAGCTGTTCCGAAACGGTCGCTTGGAGGATTTGTACTTCGATTTCAGTTATACGCCACTTCGCTCCGCCGATGGCGAAGTAACTGGAATTATGATTATGGCTGTCGAGGTTACAGAGCAAGTATTATCCCGGCAAAAACTCGAAAAAAGTGAAGCTCGATTCCGGGGTTTGATTAAAGAAGCTCCTTTCGCTATTGGAGTCTACGAAACCAATGATCTGATCATTTCCATTGCCAATGATGCAATGCTTCAATTCTGGGGTAGAACACCAGAGGTCATTGGCCAGAAGTTAGCCGAAGCTCTGCCTGAGCTGGAAGGACAACCTTTTATTCCGCTCTTGCACGAGATCCTTCGCACAGGTCAAACGTACCGGGCCACGGAAGAACACGCTGACCTTTTAACGAATGGCCGCTTGCAGCGATACTGGTTTAACTATGTCTATCAGCCCATTTTTGACAGTGAGGGTAAGGTATTTGCGATCCTGAATTCAGCGGTGAATGTTACCGATAAATACTTGGCTCGGCAGGAGCTTCAACAGAGCGAACAGCGGTACCGCGATTTAGCAGCCGAATTGGATCAGCATGTACAGGAACGCACGCAGGAA
Organism: Siphonobacter curvatus; assembly: GCF_002943425.1. Classification (NCBI taxonomy): domain Bacteria; kingdom Pseudomonadati; phylum Bacteroidota; class Cytophagia; order Cytophagales; family Cytophagaceae; genus Siphonobacter; species Siphonobacter curvatus. The sequence continues at coordinate 273,839 of NZ_PTRA01000002.1, read as the reverse complement.
TTGTTACAAACCAATCAGGAGTTGCAGCGATCAAACGAAAACCTGCAGCAGTTCGCTTATGTCGCAAGTCATGACTTACAGGAGCCTTTACGCAAAATACAAACGTTCAGTACCCTGCTTTCCAAACGCTTCGCAGGTCAACTAGATGAACAAGCCTACAACTTACTTGAACGCATTAATACCGCCGGTTACCGGATGTCCTCGCTGGTCAGCGACCTGCTGACGTACTCCCGCTTTGCGACGCGACAACAAAGTTTTGATGAGGTTTCGCTGGAGGCGGTTTTAGCAGGCGTTCTGGATGCCCTTTCGCTGACGATACGCGAACGCAAAGCCCGTATTCAGACGAACGCTTTGGCCTCTGTGAAAGGCGATGCGGTACAGTTACACCAGTTATTTCAAAACTTAATATCGAATGCCATCAAGTTTACTCCACCTGAAAAACAGCCTGAGATACAAATTCAGTATGAGCTGATCAGACGTAATGAACTACCCCCCGAAAGTAAACTGACCGGACCAGTCTTTCACCGCATCAGTGTATCCGATCAAGGCGTAGGGTTTGATGAACAATACCTTGACCGTATTTTTATGGTTTTTCAACGTTTGCACAACAAGAATGAATTTCCGGGTACGGGCATTGGATTGTCCATCTGTCAGCAAGTAGTGGAAAACCACGGGGGATGGATTACGGCCAAAAGCCAGCCCGACGAAGGAACTACCTTCTTGGTGTATCTTCCTGCCTAAGCGTATACAACTAATCAAAGGGAATTGGAAGGTCTCACGCCTGATCTTTAGGCATCCTACTCATTTACGCATGGCCGCCTTAAAGGCTGCCAGATCCTGAGCGGTGGGAGGAAGAATTTCGGCTACTTCAGCTCCCCGATTCATCGTTGAGTGCTTAAAAACTTTTGCCCGCACGGGTGTACGCTTCTTCTCCGCGGACCGGATCGCTTTCACATACTTCTCACTGTTTCTAAGCTTCATATCCAGGAAAAATACCTGAGCACTCGGGTAGAGGGCGAGCCATGCCGTGTCATTTTTGATGCTCCGCAGTTCGGGCAGTACGGCTCCGGTTTTGTAGGTATCACCCTGTTTAATCACCTTTCCATCGGAGTACTCGTTTTTATGACAGGCCGAGCAAACCAAGAGATAAGTCAGGAGTAGCAGTAAGCGATTCATGGCTTCAAGGTTGATAGATTTCTTTTGTTACTACTGTAACGTTACTCGTGTACAACAGCGTCTACGAATCAATCATCGATTTTACAGAAACTATATTTTCCAAAACGCCTATCTCTTGGCAATCCTTATCCCCTCTTTTTTAAGCCGTTATAAGCCAGCAGAATCAACAGTTCAAAAGCATAAATAACAATCACTGGAAGCAGGTACGCTTCGTCCGTCATGTCAAGAAAATGATACAATCCCCACGTAACGAGAAAACCGAAAAAGAGCATCAAAAACGTGGAAACTGTCACTTTCTGACCATAACGGAATTTATTGATGATGTGTACTAACAGCAGTCCCTGAATAAGCAGAAAGAAAAACAGACAGACAACCGTACCAAACTGATGAACAAAGATCATGGGCTTGCGTTTTTCCAAAGAGCACTCAAACGCAATTATTCTTCATCGGAAAGGGGTTCTTCACCCAGATCTTTGAGCAGTACCAGTCCAATTGCGTTATTTTCAATACTTTCAATTTTGATTTCGTAGCGATCCACTGTTGCCATTTGTCCTACGGCAGGCAGGCGGCCAAATCGCTCAACCAGAATTCCCGCCAGGGTTTCATAACCAGCCCGCTTCTGAATGGGCCGGGGCAACAGTGCATTTACGTCCAGGAGCGAACTGGTAGCCCGGAGCCGATAGCGATGTTCATCCACCTGTTCTACAATCGGCCGTTCTTCGTCGGATTCGTCCTGGATTTCGCCCACCAGTTCTTCCAGAATATCTTCCATCGTGATAAGCCCTTCCGTACCACCGTATTCATTAATTACAATGGCCATTTGCTGACGACTTTGCTGAAACTCCCGCAACAAAGGACGGATTCGCTTCGTGGAAGGTACGAAAAACGTGGGTTTAATCAGCGAACGAATATCGATGCCTGGGCCCTCCTGAAGCTTCAACAGGATTTCCTTTAAATACACAACTCCCAATACATGGTCCAGGTTTTCTTCGTAGCAGGGAATGCGGGAATAATTTTCTGCGATGATTTCGTCCAGAATGGCCTGATTGAACTCCAGTACATCGATACCAAAGATCTGCGTCCGGGGCGTCATAATCTGGCGTACGCTCCGCTCGGAAAACTGAAAGGCCTTCTCCACGAGGGTCAAATCCGAACCCTCGGTATGATCTTCCTTGGCCTGATAATCCTGCTGGCTCTGATGAACCAGATACTTCAATTCATCCGCACTGTGTACTTCCGTACTATGGCTCACCGTAATACCAAAAAGTCGGAGCACCACAGCTGCAATGCCATTTAACAGCCAGATTACGGGACGGAAAATGAGAAAGAAAAATTGCAACGGGTACGAAACAGCCAATGTTGTTTTTTCGGCCTGCTGGATGGCCAGCGATTTGGGAGCTAACTCCCCAAAAACAATGTGTAGAATGGTAATAACCACGAAAGCAACGGGCAGGGCAATCTGGTGAGCCAGTTTTTCGTCTAATTCCAGGCCCACAGCGTGCATACCAGCGATTAGAATTTTGGATACAACCGGCTCGCCGATCCAACCCAGCCCTAAACTGGCCAGGGTGATGCCTAACTGTGTAGCCGCCAGATAGCCATCCAGATTTCCTAAAATTCGGGTGGACAGGCGGGCGGCGGCGTTTCCGGCCTGAGCTTTCATTTCCAACTGCGAGGCTCGTACTTTGACAATCGCAAACTCAGCCGCCACAAAGAAACCATTGAGTAAAACTAGAAGCAGCGTGATTAAAAAGTTGAGTAACATGGTTTGGTTGAATTAATAAACATAAAGAGGGAAAGTGTGGGGATTAAAAACCTAGGATACGCCCTCGTTAGACTTGCTGCAAAAATCCATTGCCAGCCCCAATTCGGAAATCCGGTGATGCCGTTGAACAGCTTGCACACAAAGCGTTTGAATATACGCACGTTTCTTTGCATACAAGCTGTTTTCAGGCTTATTGCCAGCCGCCGCCCAAGGCCCGGTATAAATCCACCAGGGACAAAAACTGAGAACGTTTGGTATTGATCAGGGATAATTCCGATTCCAGAACCGATCGCTGGGCCGTAATCACTTCCAGATAGGTAGCGTAGCCCGTAGCAAACAGGTTATCCGAAGTCGTAGCGGCCTGCTTCAATACATCCACCTGTTGCGTCTGATAATCGGCTACGTTGCGGAAGTTTTCCAGGCCTTTCAAACTTTGTACCACTTCCGAAACGCCCCGTAAAATGACCTGCTGATACGCTAGGAAAGAGCGATTCCGTTCGGCCTCGGTCACCCGTAAATTACCTTTGATGAACCGACGATTCAGTACAGGGGTCGATAAACCGCCTAAAATACCCGCCGTCATGGACTCTACATTTCCCAGTACACCCAGCCGGAATGCATTCAAACCAACATAGGGCGTCAGATTCAGCGAAGGCAGAAATTCGGCCCGGGCCACGGCTACGTCGATGTTGGCGGCTTCTAGCTCCCGTTCAACCTGACGAATATCGGGACGGCGGCTCATGAGCTGAGCCGGTACCCCCGCCGCGACCGTCGCGGGGAGTTGTTGCTCACGAATCGAGATGCCCCGCTGGATGGGTTGCGGATACCGGCCCAGTAAGACGTTGATCTGGTTTTCGGCCTGAAGAATTTGCTGGCGTACGCCGCCTTCCAGGCTTTTTGTATTCAGCAACTGAGCGTTAAACTGCTGCACGGCCAGTTCGGTAACCCGCCCCGCCGCCTTCTGTACTTCAACCAGCGACAGGGCCTGCTGCTGTAATTCAACGTTATCCCGAATGATTTCCAGTTCCGCATCCAGCGACAGCAGCGTGAAATACAGCCGGGCCACCTCGGCTACCAGATCCGTTACGATGACATTACGCCCTTCCTGACTGGCCAGTACCCGATTATACGCAGCTCGTTTGCGGTTACGCAGTTTTCCCCAGAGATCAATTTCCCAAGAGCTACGAAAGCCCACAAAATAATCCGGTACAGGGTTGGGGATGATGCTGGAACCCGTAACGTACTCCGAAAAATTGGTATCGTAATTTCCTACGCCATTGAGGGTATAACGGCCGTAACGGTCCACACCCGCCGAAACAACGGCATCTACCTGGGGCCGCAAGGCGGCCTGACTGATGCCGTACTGGGCCCGGGTTACTTCCAGGCGTTGTAGAGCCATTTTTACGTCCAGATTCCGGGCCAAAGCCGTATCAATCAACGCCACCAGATTAGCATCGGTAAACAGACGGTTGTAGGGATCATTCCCAATACTCAGGGAATCCGTATTGGGGTCGTTTAAACTGCCCGCGTAGGCCGAGGGCACGGGCACCGGAGCAAGGGTCGCAGGCGTATGCCTTACCCGACAACTGCTTAAACTCAATAGCCAGACTCCGGCTAGTATAGAAAGAATTTGACGTTTACGATTCATGAACATACGTAGATTCAGTGGGGGAAGAAACCGAATCGGCCTCTGATTTAGAGCCCATTCGCTCCGCAAGTTTGGCGAAGATGACGTACAGACCGGGTACAACGACTAGGCCGAAAATAGTACCAATCAGCATACCACCCGCGGCAGCCGTACCAATCGAGCGGTTACCTAAGGCTCCGGCACCCGTAGCAATACACAGCGGAATCAGACCCGCAATGAAGGCAAAGGACGTCATGAGGATCGGACGTAGGCGGGTCACGGCACCTTCCATGGCTGCTTTCACAATACTCAGCCCTTCGCGTTGTCGCTGACTGGCAAACTCCACAATCAAAATGGCGTTTTTACCCAACAATCCAATCAACATGACCAGGGCTACCTGAGCATAAATGTTGTTCTGTAAACCGGCCAGTTGCAAACACAGGAATGAACCAAAAATCCCCGTAGGTAAGGAAAGTAGTACGGGCAGAGGCAACAGCAAACTTTCGTACTGGGCAACCAGCAACAGGTAGACAAACAGCAGACACAGCATGAAAATATAAATGGCCTGATTGCCCGAGAGTACCTCCTCCCGCGACATGCCCGACCAGGCAAATGAGTACCCTCGTGGTAATACCTTGGCCGCCACTTCTTCCACGGCTTTCAGGGCGTCGCCACTACTATAACCCGCGGCGGCATCCCCATTGATCAGGGCCGAGGTGTACATATTATAACGGGTGAGTTGCTCGGGACCGTAGACGCGTTCCAGCCGAACGAAATTGGAATAGGGCACCATTTCGCCTTTTTCATTTTTCACGTGCATAGTGAGTACGTCTTCGGGCTTAGTCCGGTATTCGGGCGAGGCCTGTACCATCACCTTGTACATTTGTCCGAAACGAATGAAGTTGGAAGCGTAGAAACTCCCCATCAGGGTTTGCAGCGTACTCATGGCATTGTCTACCGAAATACCCTTCTGGGCCGCTTTATCGTAATCCACGTGCAGCATGTACTGCGGGAAAGTGGGGTCGAAACTCGTAAAGACCTCACCCAATTCCGGCCGTTTCCGCAGGGCGTCCATGAAGGCTTCGGTAACTTTTTTGGTGGCTTGCAAGTCCCCTTTCCCCGTTCGATCGAGCAATCGAAGCTCAAAACCACTGGAGTTACCAAATCCGGGTACGGTTGGGGGTGGGAAATACTGAATGCTGGCTCCCTGAATATGCCGGGTTTGTTTGGTCAACGCCGCAATGACGTCGTCTACCGTTTCCTTCCGTTCCTCCCAGCTTTTGAGGTTGACCATTGCCATTCCGTAGGAAGAACCCGAGCCATCGGTCATCAAACTAAAACCAGCCAGAGTCGATACGTTTTCAACGGCGGGCATTTTCGCCGCCACTCCCTGAATCTGATCGAGTACTTCTTCGGTTCGTTTCACCGTAGCTCCCGCGGGGGTCGTCACGTTCACGTAAATCATACCCTGATCTTCCGTAGGAATAAAACCGCTGGGCAGAATGGTATTGATTCCCCACGTACCCGCTACGAAAATCAGTAATATACCCACCGTTACGACCCGTCGGCTGATGATGCGTTTCAGCAAGCTCTGGTAACGACCCGTCAGACGGTCGAAGCCTCGGTTAAAAGCATCAAAAAAGCGATCTAATAGATTCTTCTTCGCACCTGCCGCGTGTGGACGCAGCAGCAAGGCACACAAAGCAGGCGTGAGCGTCAGGGCGTTCAAACCCGAAATCAAAATCGCTACGGCCAGCGTCAGCGAGAACTGTCGATAGAAAATCCCCACGGGGCCGGACAAGAACGCCACGGGAACGAATACGGCAGACATCACCAGCGTAATGGCAATCAAAGCCCCGCTGATTTCCCGCATAGCGGCAAACGTTGCCTGGCGGGGTGATAAATGTTCCTGCGTAATTTTAGCGTGGACGGCTTCTACGACAACAATCCCATCATCCACAACAATACCGATGGCCAGTACCAAAGCGAACAAGGTCAGCAGGTTAATCGAAAAACCGATAACACTCATGAAGGCAAAAGACCCTACTAAAGCGACCGGTACTACCAGGGCACAAATCAATGTCGATCGCCAGTCCTGTAAGAAGAGGAAGACAACAATAAATACCAGCACGAACGCTTCAAACAGGGTCCGCACCACTTCGTGAATGGAGGCATCGAGGAAGCGGGAAACATCGTAGGCAAAATTATAGGTCATGCCCGGCGGAAACGTCTCTTTCTTGAGCTCAGCCATCCGCTGTTTGACGTTGGCGATAATCTCGCGGGCATTCGAGCCGGGACGTTGTTTGAGCATGATGGCTGCGGAAGGACGTCCATCGGTTTTGGAAAGCACATCGTAATCCAGGGAGCCAAATTCTACATCAGCTACGTCTTTCAGCCGCAGGATCGAACCGCTGGGATCGGCCCGCAGGACAATATTTTCGTACTGTTTGGGTTCAAAAAATTTACCCGTGTAGCGAAGTACGTACTGCAAAACCTGCGGAGCCCGGTCGGCACTCTCCCCGGCTTTTCCCGGAGCGGCCTCCACGTTCTGCTCCCGAATTGCTCGTATGACTTCTTCGGGGGAAAGGTTATAAGCCGTAAGCCGGTCGGGTTTAAGCCACACCCGCATGGAGTATTCCCGGGAACCCATAATATCGGCAAAGCCTACGCCGTCGATGCGTTTCAGCTCGGCCAGAATGTTGATATCCGCAAAATTGTAAATGAACTTTTCATCGACGGTAGAATCGTCACTGAAGATATTCAGATACAATAGCATACTGTTCACTTCCTTCTCCGTAATTACCCCGGCTTTGATTACCTCCTCGGGCAACTCATCCAGCACGGCCGTTACGCGGTTCTGCACATTCATGGCGGCCAGATCGGGGTCGGTACCTACTTCAAAAAAGACCTGAATCAGGGTAGTACCATCGTTCCCGGAAACGGAGTTCATGTACACCATACCGGGTACGCCATTAATGGCCCGTTCAAGCGGTGTAGCAACGGCCTTTGTACAAACTTCGGCGTTGGCACCCGTGTATTTCGTGGTGACGGTAACCGATGGGGGAACAATATCGGGAAACTGCGTCACAGGTAAAGCCGTCAGAGCCAGTACCCCCAGTAGCGTAATAACTACGGAGATAACCGACGACAGCAGTGGCCGTTTAATGAATATATCAAACATGAGTTCATTTATTTTTTATGATCGTTTCATGGGCAGGTATCTCTTCCCTTAAGCACAGTTGGCCTTTTAATTCCTTGATAGAATTGTCAGCGTCGCATGTGATAGGAGGCGATTTGGCTAGTTGTTCTTTCGGCAACAACTTCTTTGAACCAATCCCTACCAGCCATCAACTCTTCATTCATTAGTCATCAGCGTACGAAAACCATACGTTTACATCACCTTGACGGCGTTTTCCTGCGAAATACCGAGGCTATCGCTGGAAATGGGTTTGGGGGTAATTTCTTCACCATCCCGAACATTCTGAATGCCTTCAAAGACGATGCGTTCGCCGGGCTGTAACCCCGAGCTGACAATGTAATGCTTGCCGACCCGGCCCCGGGGAACGAAACTGCGGGATTTCACTTTCCCTCCCTGATCTACCACAAAGACGTAGTTCTTATCCTGTACTTCAAAAACGGATTTTTGCGGGACGAGCAGGGCATTGGAAACCTGTGTACTGATTCGGATTTTACCGGAAGAACCGTGCTTTAAAAGTTGCTTGGGATTAGCAAACCGGGCCCGGAAGGCAATCGTACCGGAACCGCCTTCAAACGTACTTTCCATCACTTCGATGTGACCTTTGTAAGGGTACAGGGATTCGTCGGCCAGCAGCATTTCTACTTCTTTGCCTCCTTTACCCAGCAGATTCCGGTTGTTTTTGATGAAGCCCAGGTACTCGCGTTCCGATACGTCGAAATAGGCGAACACCTCGTGAATGTCCGAAACGGTCGTTAGCAGAGCCCCTTCCTCAATTAGACTACCGATTTTAAAGGGAATCCGGTTGATGACACCGTCGAACGGAGCCCGGATCTGAGCCTGCGTCAGTTTCAGGGCCGCCGCCTGATGTGACGCCCGGGCCTCGTCGATTTCGGCCCGTGCCGCTTCCAATTTGGCCTGAGCCAACTCCATCTCCGAGGGCGATACCACTTTGCTAGCCAACAGCAACTTTACTCGCCCTACTTCTACTTCGGCGGTTTTGGCTTGTGCCTGGGCAATTTTCAGGGCGGCCTTTGCTTTGTCGGCTTCTACCTGATATTCGGCGGCGTTCAGACTAAAGAGTACCTGTCCTTTCTGAACCCGCTGTCCTTCATCCACGTGAATTTTTTCGAGAAAACCTCCTACACGAGCCCGAATCTCTACATTACGAACCGCCTCAAGCGTACTCACATATTCGCGTTGCAATTCCGTAGATTGCTGAGTAAGCTTTACGACGGGCAAGGTCAGTTTTTCGTCCGTTTGATCGGACTGCTCCTGCTTGGTCTGACAACCCGTCAAACACGCACCGAGCAGCATGGCCCCAAAGCCTATGCTCTTTTTCATAATAACAAGCGGTAAATCGTCCGTAGACTGCACTCGTTGAGTCAACATCCTACGAAACCAGTGAAGAAAGAATGGAAAAGAAACGCAGCCCGTCCAGACAGCACGGTATAAACGTACTGCCTCAACGTTCGCTGAGTGAAGGAAAAGAATTTATGCAGTCGCCTGGGGGGGAGGCAAAGAAATTTCCATCATGCAGTGCAGCAACTCAATAGAAGGTTCGGGGGTACGAACTTGGGGTAAGGTTACTACCGTAGGAACCGGCGGTACTAATCGAAAGACCGGAACAAAACAGTAGTCTTGCTGGAATTTAGCGAGGTCGCTATCCTCATCGGGATCATCGTGTTCGGGAATGACATCTTCGAGTCCGAGGCCTTTTTCAAGCACAAACTCAATGAGACTTTCCATGTCGTTGATCGTCGGATCTTCGTGCGTTTCACCGCTTTCCGAATGGATTACGATATGGTCGGGCGTGTCAATGCTCAGGTTGATGACGTGTAACGCCATCACCAGACAAAACATCTGATACAACCACCAACTTCGTTTTCTTTTTTTCATTCGGTCCAATCAACCCCATACAAAACTAAATCTAAACTAGCCCTAATGCTCAAAAAGTGGATAAATCTTAAAACAAATTGTTTATATCCTACTATTACTTGTTGATTTAATGATATTCTAATGCTAGTCACTAGGGAAAGCTATGTTTTGGTGTATAGAAAATGTGGGGCGATTTTTGCCGATTGCGTTAACGATTCATAGCCTTTTCAGCGAAAAACAGGATTCGCATGGCTCAAAAATCGCTTACTTTTGTTCCCAGAGCTTCTCTCTTAACGTCATGCATTTTGAAACTCTTGCGTACTTACAAACCGGTACGCCTCGCCAACAGGAAGCGTATCGCGTACTTACGCAGTATCAGGTTTTAGAAAAACTCAGCGGGTACGATCCACTGCTGGTCGGAACGATCCCCTTGAATATCGATATCGAAAGCAGCGATCTGGACGTGATCTGTTACTGGCAGGATCAGCAGGAGTTTATCGATACAGTACGAGATTCGTTTAGCAGTTTGAAGGATTTCCGAATTCGTGAAAAGCGAGAAATCGTGGTCGCGACGTTCAGGCTGAATACGTTTGACATTGAAGTTTTTGGACAGAATCTTCCTACTCGCCAACAATTGGGCTACCGCCATATGCTCGTGGAAGACCACTTGCTACGGCAATACGGCGAAGACTTCCGCCAACAGGTCATTGCTTTGAAACGCCAGGGTTACAAAACGGAACCTGCGTTTGGTAAACTACTCAAACTTACCGGCGATCCCTACGAGCAATTACTACGCTTTGAATGATCTACGCTTGCATCGCGACGTTAATATGATTGATCAATACCTTAAAAATTAACATGTGGTATACTTCTTTAGCGTAAATTTTACTCACATGTATACCCTATGAATCAAGCTATGATATGCCCGTTGATCCTGGTTGTGGAAGACGATAAAGAGTACCAGGAGTTACTGGAAAGAGGCCACAAGAGAAGCCAAATTTCTTGTGAGTTTAAGATAGTAGATTCGGCGGAAGAGGCATTTCAGTATCTGGAAAATCATCATACGATTCCCAATCTTATTTTGCTGGATTATGATTTGCCCGGCATGGACGGCCTGCAAATGGTAGAAGAGCTGAAAAAGTCGTCTTATCGGGCTCTGCCCATTCTTATGTTTTCCGTGCACAATCGTCCTCAACTTATTGAGCAGGCCTACGAAAAAGGAGTGAGTTCGTTCATTCCTAAACCCGATGGTTACACCTCGATTATCGAACTTTGGCATAGCATCTGTACCTTTTGGGGTGAGTATGCCAGTTTGCCTACGCTTACTTAACTTACAAGTATAGATTTACAATACTTTCTGCTGTATCCCGCGTGATGTAAAAAGCGTATTCTGTAGTGAATCGTTTGTTTCTCTCCAGATTTACATACCTAGATTTGGGTGAGCCTGAAAAGATTACATCGCTAGTAGCTCAACCCATACTAAGGGCTTGAGTGAAGTACGGACTTCTTCTAATCGTCTATCTTCTTCCATAAGGCATCAAAGGCGGACAGTTCATGAGTGAGCAGTAACCGTTAACTCTGACTATTCATACCCATACAAAAGGCCTGATTCAGGAATGGCTTTCCTGTTTCTGGTTGATTAACAGACGAATACGAATCAGAGTACCTTTTTCGCTGGTTTCAATTTCCATGTTCGCTTTTAATAGCTCACATAGACGTTTGACAATAAACAAGCCAATCCCTTCCCCGCTGTTTTCACTGCTTTGTTTGTTACTCAATCGGGTTGCAGGAACTTCCGGATCCAGAATTTCTACCTGTCTATGCGAGCTGGTTGAGTGTACGTAAGGCTGCAGCTGCTGGGCTAACAGAGAAACGACTCCTTCTTTGAGGCCAGGACCTGTATCCTGCACACTTACCTGCCAGCGGGAGTCCGTTTCCTGTATCCAGGTCACGTTTACCCATCCTTTTTCCGTATACTTGAGGGCATTGAGTAAGAGATTCTGAATGATCCGTTCTATCTTCATGGGGTCGCCCACTACTAATAATTTCGGTGGACCATCAACATTTAGCTTCAGCTTTTTGGTTTTTGCCAGCCCTTCAAACCTTTTAATGATTTTCTGTAATAATTCACTAGCATCGAAAGGCTGGTTCTCAATTACTTCCTGACCAGCTTCCAAGCGAGCGTAATTCATCAACTGCGTAAGCATATCTTCGGCCGCTCGTATATTTTTCGCCAGCATTTCCAGAAACTTTTGCCGATCCGACTCCTTCTTGGGCAGCTGTAAGGAAGCCGTAGCTCCCGAAATTAGTCCCAGATTACCGCGTAAATCATGCGAAACCTGGCGCAGGTGTTCGCCCCGTTGTTTTGTAATTTCCTCCAGGTTTTTCAGGGCATTTTCCAAGGTTCGTACTTGTTCAGCGGCGGCCGTTTGGCGAAGCTGATCAAAGTACAAAATGCTTCCTAAATTTAAATCTTTAGCTAACTGAAGAAGCTGGCGATGAGCATGCGTCATTACCTGTACTTGCGTATCCGGATACTGGTCCAGAAAGGCTTGGAATCGCTCCTGAATGACTTCGTATAAATGACTCAATTCCCGCGACAATTCACTGAGGGAGTATCCACTTTGCCAGCGATGAAGCCCGTGCTCTTCGGAAAACTCAAGAACGTTGTTGTTTTTTTTCTCGCCTTTGATGCGTTGCGATAGATAGTTAAGCAGACTCGGAATTTGATCGTTGAATTCTTCCCGTGAGAAGTTGGTATGCTTAGGAGAGGCCGGATCACTGGCACACCGCATCCGCCAAGCGTTCAAAATAGTTTCCCGATTAGCAAAGAGATAATCTGTTAATAAATCGAGCTGGGTACTGTATTCCGAGTTCTGTTTAGCCATTGGCTGGAAGATCTGATGGATCCCTTGATTTGCTTAATAAACCTTGAATGGACGAAAGAGTTTTGCATTCACGGATTTGAATCATGGCTGGCGGAACGGATTAAACCCCAGTCCTTGATTTTTTACGCCTATCTTTAGCATTAATCGAATGCTCGTGCCTATCTTTGTCGCATCTTAAAGATCATTTCCATGTTATAGTTAAGTAAATCGGACGGGTACTACCCCTTTATCACTTCTCTTTCACGAAGTTTAGATAGTAGTCCAATTCACCCCTACGCCTTGGTAGTGGGTTCTTACTTAGCCCTTATGTGATTCATCGTTTTTCTTCTTAGGCCGTAATCGAGCCATCCCTACCCAACGTTTCCGCCCCGCAGCCGGGCCCGGATCGTCAATTCTTTTTATTTTTTTAAGACTTACCTTCATGAGTATAATCGTGAACGCACTTTCCTATGTGCATGCCAACGGTGACGCCCTACTGGACTCGATCAGTCTTTCAGTTGCTACGGGGGAAAAAGCCGCTCTTGTCGGCAATAATGGCGTAGGAAAATCTACTCTACTACAAATCATTGCAGGCCAGCGGCAAGCCGCTTCGGGAGAAATAGTCCTTTCCGAAAAACCCTATTACGTACCCCAGCATGTAGGTCAATATGATTCATATACCGTTGCCGAAGTACTGGGCGTGGCAGAAAAGCTGAAAGCCCTACGGGCCATCCTTTCGGGCGACGCAGCTGAAGCACATTTTACGACATTGGCCGATGACTGGGAACTGGAAGAACGCCTACAGGCGGCCTTTGAATCCTGGCACATCAAAACCCTCGATCTCGACCAAACCCTTGGAGGGCTAAGCGGTGGCGAAAAAACCAAGGTTTTTCTGGCGGGTCTGTTTCTGCATTCGCCCGGTATTGTACTCTTAGACGAGCCGACGAACCACCTGGATGGTACGAGTCGTCTACGACTGTACCATTGGCTGAGTCAAAGTAAAACTACCGTACTCATTGTCAGTCACGATCGGGCTTTGTTGAATCAGTTGGATACTACTTTGGAACTTGGCAAGGGCCATCTGGAGGTATACGGAGGGAATTACGATTTTTACCAGGAACAGAAACGAACCCAGCGGGAAGCGTTAAAAGCACAGGCTGATGAACATGAAAAAACCCTTAAACAGGCACAGCAGAAGGCTCGTGACCTAGCTGAGCAACGCCAAAAACAGGAAAGCCGGGGTAAAGCCCAGGGGCAGAAACAGGCACTGCCTCGCATCATTGCCGGTGGTCGAAAAACTCAGGCCGAACAAAGCACGGCCAAGCTCAAAGAGGTCCATCAGGAAAAGCTACAGGACTTATCCGGTCAGCTTCGCTCGGTACGTACACAATTGCATCAGACTCAGCCCTTACATTTAGTACTGGAATCTTCTGATTTGCACCATGGAAAGCTGCTCATCGAAGCTCAGCATCTCAACCAGCATTTGGGGGAATCCAGTCTTTGGCCAGAGCCCTTACAGTTCCAGATTTGTTCCGGCGACCGTATTCGAATTCAAGGGCCCAATGGGTCGGGTAAAACAACACTTTTGAAACTGGCAACGGGTCAGCTAACGCCTTCCCAAGGAGAAGTAACACGAGCGGATTTTTCGTACGTCTACCTTGATCAGGAATATTCACTACTGGCCAGTGAACTGACGGTTTTTGAGCAGGTTCAACGGTTCAACAACCGACAATTACTGGAACATGATTTGAAGAATCTCCTACACCAGCATCAATTGCCGCGGGCAAGTTGGGATCGTACGTGTGATAGCTTGAGTGGCGGGGAGAAAATGAAACTGGCCCTCTGCTGTTTGCAGGTTAGTCAAAACCGACCCGATTTGCTGTTACTGGACGAGCCTACCAATAACCTGGACTTAACCAGTCAACAGATTTTCACGCGGGCTGTAAAAGATTTTAAGGGCTCCTTACTCGTGATTTCGCACGATGAATACTTTATTGAAGAAATCCAGGTGAATCGTACGCTTTCGTTAGCTTAAACAAAAGCTCAGGTGGTCAGCTAACCACCTGAGCTTTTACTGACCATAAATTACTCCTGGCTATTTTATGCCTTCTTACGAACAGCCCTGCACATCCGCTTAGCAACGTACGTTAGCTAACGGCTCTGATCGGTTCAATTCTTGATAAAACCTGATCCATATAAGAAAAAGTCAATTCATTCTTCTGTATAAACTAAAAAATAGGCTTAAAAGGGATTTTAAGCCCTTTTTAATACAATATGCAGGGTCTTATTTCTTAAATGAATCTAATTTTGGTCAACCAAGCAGACGGTATTCCCCAGTATCTCTGATGTATAGCCCACTAGGATAGACTTTCGATCGAAACTTCCGAACTGCTTCCTGCATCTCAAACTTCGTAAAACGCCTGATCGGTACTCATTACAACGAGTAAAATGGCTGAATAGCCTAAAGTTAGCCGGTTAGCCAACAAACGTGAGCCGGTGTGATTTTAACCAACGAGGATGAAGATTCGATTTTTCATATCGCTTTGTTTTCTCCTGTGGACAGGATGTAGCTCCTTATATGCGGCAACGTTTAAGGATGCTCTCCGCTATTCATCCCTTTCCGTCGCCGGTTTCTGTGAAACGGCTCAGCCCGACACACCCGCCAATCTTCAAACGCTCCAATCAACCCCTTCCGAGGCTCGGCACGGTAAAGCCAATCTGGAAGCAACCGAACTGAAAGAAGAGAAAGAAGATGAAAAAGGACAGTGGTCGCCTCACTCCATCGGTGCAGCTAGTGCTTTTATTGCCGTAGCGTATCTTCCTTTCTTTCGCTGGTTTATTCGTTCTGAAACTGCACAATACCTTCAGGATCAGCAGGTTTCCTATAATTTCTCAGACCGTTACCTTTTCCTTCGCGTACTTCGCTTATGAGCTTAATCGGGTTTCCTAACTGAACCTGACCTTACATATCCATTACCCTCCATTTCAATTAGCATCCCGCTCAGGGGATGTCCCTGGATTGTATTGTTTACACCTTCCATAATAACTACTTAGTAACCCGTATTCCGCTTTAAAAAGCAATACCCCTATGAATCGAATGCTCCTGCTGATGAGCTTGTGTGGCCTATTGTGCCTCGCAAGCTGTGAATCCAAACACGAAGAAAAGGAAGAGGAAACCAAATATTTGGTGACCAGTCCCGCCCAAATGGATACGCTGATTACGCAAAATTACGTATGCCAAATCCACTCCATCAGCCACATTGAACTTCGGGCTCAGGAAAAAGGCTATCTGCAGAACATCTACGTGGACGAAGGAAAGTTCGTAAGAAAAGGACAACTTCTGTTCCGTATCATGCCGAACCTGTATCAGGCCGAATTCCAGAAAGCTCAGGCCGAAGCCAAAGCGGCCCAGATTGAAGTAGACAACGTTAAGCCCTTGGCTGATAAAAACGTAGTCGCCAAAAATGAACTGGCGATGGCGATGGCGAAACTCGAAAAAGCCAAAGCCGAACTTTCCCTCGCTCATACACATCTTGATTTTACTGAAATCCGGGCTCCTTTTGATGGCATCATCGACCGTTTTCAGGTACGGTTGGGTAGCTTAGTCGATGAAGGACAACTCCTTACCACGCTCTCTGATAATCGCCAGTTGTGGGTGTACTTCAACGTACCGGAAGCCGAATACCTCAATTTCAGGGCTCACAATCAAAACCAGGATAAAATTAAGGTGAACCTCTTAATGGCAAACAATGAATTGTTTGCTCATCCCGGCGTGGTCGAAACCATTGAAGCGGACTTCAATAACGAGACGGGTAACATTGCTTTCCGGGCCACTTTCCCCAACCCTAAAGGTCTGCTTCGCCACGGCGAAACGGGTAATATTCAAATGGCCGTCCCGCTGAAAAACGCCATCATCATTCCGCAGAAAGCCACGTTCGAGGTACTGGAAAAACGATACGTATACGTGGTGGGTAAAGACAACAAAGTACACTCGCGTGAAATTACCGTCGGAGCCGAGATGCCCGACCTCTACGTAGTCAAAGAAGGTTTAGCGGCTAATGACAAGATTCTTCTCGAAGGTATCCGTAAGGTACACGACAATGATAAAATCGCTTATAACTACGAGGACCCCAAATCGGTGATCCCGAAATTAAAAGTGTATACCGAGTAGTAGAAGCATTTAAAATATTCAGCGTATGTTTCGTCAATTCATTCATCGACCCGTACTGGCAATTGTCATTTCACTGGTCATTATATTAACGGGTATACTGGCCATCAACAGTCTGCCCATCTCCCAGTTCCCGGAAATTTCTCCCCCAATGGTTATCGTACGGGCGTCGTATCCCGGAGCGAGTGCCAAGGTACTGACCGAATCGGTGCTGATTCCGATCGAGCAGGCCATCAACGGGGTTCCAGGCATGAAGTACATGACTTCCGATGCTACGAGTGCCGGGGAAGCCAACGTTCAGGTCGTATTTAACCTGGGTACGAACCCCGATCAGGCGGTTGTCAACATCAATACCCGGATTGCTCAGGTACTCAACCGGCTACCCATTCTGGTCCAACGCGAAGGGATCATTGTGAACCGGATCGTGCCGAACATGTTGATGTACGTCAACCTGTATAGTAAGGACCCGCACGCCGACATGAAGTTCCTCTTCAACTTTGCTGGGGTAAACATGTTACCCGAATTGCAGCGTCTGGGCGGGATTGGTCAAGCCAGTATCCTAGGTAGCCGTCAGTACGCCATGCGGATCTGGCTGAAACCCGACCGGATGCGGGCCTACAACATTTCGGCGGACGACGTGATGGAAGCTCTTAACGAGCAAAGCGTCATCGGATCGCCGGGTCGTTTGGGTCGAAGCGACGGCAAACGGGCCGAAGCTCTGGAGTACGTACTGACCTATCAGGGCCGCTACAATGATGTAGAGCAGTACAAAAATGTGATCGTCAAGTCGAATCCGAACGGAGAAATTCTGTATCTGAAAGATGTAGCCAGCGTAGAGCTGGGCAGTGAATACTACGATATTTACTCCAACCTCAACGGCTATCCTTCGGCGGCTATTGTCCTGAAACAAACGTACGGTAGTAATGCCAGTGACGTAATCAAGGAAGTAAAAGACAAACTGGAGGAGCTGAAGAAAACGTCCTTCCCGCCGGGCATGGATTACAAAATCAGCTACGACGTTTCCAACTTCCTCGATGCTTCCATTGAGGGGGTAATTCACACCCTGCGGGATGCGTTTATTCTGGTGGCTCTGGTGGTATTCATCTTCCTGGGCGACTGGCGTTCAACGCTGATTCCGACCATTGCCGTACCCGTATCGTTGATCGGAGCCTTTACCTTCATGCAAATGTTTGGGCTGACCATCAACATGATTACGCTGTTCGCTCTGGTACTCGCCATTGGTATCGTAGTCGATGATGCCATTGTAGTCGTCGAGGCCGTGCACGCCAAGATGGAGGAAAAGCATTTATCGCCCTATAAAGCGGTAAAAGAAGTACTGCATGAAATCAGCGGTGCCGTAATCGCCATTACGCTGTTAATGACGGCGGTGTTCGTTCCGGTTGCCTTCATGACGGGTCCCGTAGGGATTTTCTACCGGCAATTCTCGATTACCATGGCTACGTCCATCGTACTTTCGGGTCTGGTTGCTCTGACGCTGACGCCGGTACTCTGTGCCATGATTTTGAAGAATAATCACGGCAAGCCTCGTAAGAAAACGGTACTGAACCGGGCTCTGGACAGCTTCAACCGCGGTTTTGATAAACTAACGGGTAAGTACACTGGCCTGTTACGTATGATCGTGAATCGTCGGGTGGTGACCTGGGGTATTTTGCTGGTCTTTGGGTTGGGCATCTTCGGTATTTCCAGTACACTTCCGTCGGGTTTTATTCCCAGCGAAGATCAGGGGATGATTTACGCCATCATTCAGACGCCTCCAGGTTCTACCCTTGAACGTACCAATGACATTGGCCGTAAGCTTCAGTCTATTGCCGAAAAAGTAGAAGGTATTGAGTCGGTTTCTGCTTTGGCCGGTTACGAGGTATTGACGGAAGGTCGGGGTTCCAACGCCGGTACCTGTTTGATTAACCTCAAGCCCTGGTCAGAACGTCATCAAACGGTGACCGAGATCATCTACGAACTTGAAGAAAAAGCCAAAGCCATCCCCGGAGCGACGATCGAATTCTTCGATCCCCCGGCCGTACCGGGTTACGGTGCTGCGGGTGGTTTCTCGCTCCAGTTGCTGGACAAAACCAACAGCGGGGATTATAACCAGTTGCAGAAAGTCACGAACGACTTCATGGCTGAGCTGAAAAAGCGGAAAGAACTGATGGGTCTCTTCACGTTCTACAGTGCGAACTACCCACAGTACGAACTGGAAATTGATAACAAACTGGCCATGCAGAAGGGTGTCTCCATCGGCAATGCCATGAATACGCTGTCCATTCTGATCGGTAGTACGTACGAGCTGGGCTTCATCAAATTCCAACGCTTCTTTAAAGTATTCGTACAGGCCGCTCCTGAGTACCGTCGCTTACCGGACGATCTGTTGCAGTTGTACGTGAAAAATGATAAAGGTGAAATGGTACCCTTCTCGGCCTTCATGAAAATCAAGAAGACGCAAGGAGCCAACGAGATTAACCGCTATAACATGTATACGACGGCAGCCTTCCGGGGTGCTCCAGCCAAAGGTTACAGTAGTGGTGAGGCCATCAAAGTTATCAAGGAAGTAGCGGCCAAAACGCTGCCGAAAGGATATGACATTGACTGGGCCGGTCTTTCGAAAGATGAGGTAATGCGGGGGAACGAAGCCATTTACATCTTCCTCATCGTATTGGTATTCGTTTACATGGTACTCGCTGCTCAGTACGAAAGCTTTATTCTGCCGCTGGCGGTTATTTTCTCACTGCCCGCTGGTATTTTCGGCTCCTTTGCTCTGATTAAAATGATGGGTCTGGCCAACGACATCTATGCTCAGGTGGGTCTGGTCATGCTGGTTGGTCTGCTCGGTAAAAACGCCGTATTGATTGTGGAGTTTGCCGTACAGAAACACCGCGAAGGGATGTCGGTTTTCAATGCCGCCATCGAGGGAGCCAAGGCTCGTTTCCGCCCCATTTTGATGACTTCTTTCGCCTTTATTGCGGGACTGATTCCGCTGGTGATTGCTACGGGCCCCGGTGCCATTGGTAACCGTACTATTGGTTCATCCGCTCTGGGCGGGATGCTTTTCGGAACGGTATTCGGCGTGATTGTTGTACCGGGTCTGTACTACATCTTCGGCAGTATTGCGGCCAAGCGTAAACTCATCAAGCACGAAGAGGAAAATCCCTTAACTGAAGAAATTGAGCATCATGTTTAGAAATCGAATCATTCAGTACGCGGGCCTGATTCTTTTTTGCCTGCTGTACACCACGGCGTGTAAGGTACCTTCGCTGGTGCCGAAAACCGAAAATAAAAAGTTACCGGGCAGCTACGGCTCTTCCGAGGATTCCACCAACACCGCTCAGCTTAAGTGGCGGGAGTTTTACAACGACCCCAATCTGGTAGCCCTGATTGACACGGCCCTGAAGAATAATCAGGAATTGAATGTGGTCTTGCAGGAGATTGAGATTTCCCGGAATGAAATCAGTGTCCGCCGGGGGGAATACCTCCCCTTCGTGGGCCTGAGAGCCGGAGCGGGTTTCGATAAAGTACCCCGGTATACCAATATCGGAGCCATGGAAGCCACTACGGATATTAAACCGGGCAAACCCATGCCCGAGCCCGTACCCGATCTTGGCTTAGGGGCCTATGCTCGCTGGGAAGTGGATATCTGGCACAAACTGCGGAATGCTCAGAAATCAGCCGTGAAACGGTATCTGGCTTCCAGCGAAGGTCGGAACTTCGTCATCACGAACCTGATTGCCGAAGTAGCCAATAATTATTTCGAACTATTGGCTCTGGATAATCAGTTGGCCATTCTGAGACAGAACATCGAGATTCAGACCAATGCACTGGAAATCGTGCGACTGCAGAAGCAGGCTACCCGCGTGACCGAACTGGCCGTACGTCGATTTGAAGCTCAGGTATTGAATACCCGCAGCCTTCAGTATGACATCCAGCAACGGATTACGGAAACGGAAAACCGGATTAACTTCCTGCTGGCTCGCTATCCGCAGCCCATTGCCCGGAATGACGATGCCTTTAATACCATGATTCCCAAAACGATTCAGGCGGGCTTACCCTCTCAGTTGCTTACCAATCGTCCGGACATACGCCGGGCAGAGTTTGAGTTGGCCGCGGCCAAGCTGGATGTACAGGTAGCCCGGGCTCAATTCTACCCTTCGCTGGGTATATCGGCTTCCTTGGGATACCGGGCCTTTAGTCCTGCGTATTTGTTCAGCACGCCCGAATCGATTCTGTACTCATTGGCGGGTGAACTGGTGGGACCCCTGGTCAACCGACGGGCAATTACGGCTACTTACGCCAACGCTAATGCTCGCCAGACGCAAACGGTTTACAACTATGAGCGGGTCGTTTTGAATGCGTATTTTGAGGTAGCCAATCAACTGGCCAAGATCAATAACCTGGAAAGAAGTTATGATCTGAAATCGCAGGAAGTACAGGCCCTGACCCAGTCGATTGGCATCTCCAATGATTTGTTCCAATCTACCCGGGCGGATTATATGGAGGTATTGCTCACCCAACGGGATGCCCTGGAATCACGATTTGAACTGATCGAGACTAAAAAGCAGCAACTTAATGCCATGGTGAATATTTACCAGGCTTTGGGAGGCGGTTGGAATTAATACATAAGTCAAGGAGTACACCAACAAAAAAGCCCGGATTCAGTTGAATCTGGGCTTTTTTGTTGGTTCAGAAAACGCTCTTACTGGAGAAACCGCTCTTCAAATGCATGCAAGCTTAACGCATTTCTAGAGAACTTCCTGGAGTAACCTGACCCCAAGCAGCCTTACCGATCCAAGCAAGTGAAAATCCTATGGTTCAATAGGAATCATTAAACAAATTTTAATATATATTAAACTGAGGTTAGTCTTTAAAAGCTGGTTTTCGAATAAAATTAAAACTTCCCCATCATTTTTTAGCTTCGCTTTTTACTTGCCGTTACGGCTGGCAGCATATTCTTCTCAGGTCTCTTTCCTCGAAAGTTTACGTCTTTCACTATCTGTTATTCAGGTAATAAATAAAGTATCAATAATTTCATTATCAAATACAAAACCCTATTTATCAATAGATTACACACTATAAATAATCAAAAGAAGAGGCATTCATTTCATACTATCGGTCATTCGTAGAAGTACATCTGAGGAAGAATGACAACCTGGCCTACAGACTAGCAGCCGCTACTGATTTCCTTATCCGCTCCATTGTAATCTTTAGCATTTTTAAAAACGGAGTTCGGAATTTTAATCCCGTTTTTATATTTTCGCATCACCATTTATTTAGTCTTGGTCTAAATAACATCCCATTGAAATTTTACCACGCATGAAATATATCTATCTGGTGTCCTTACTGCTGGCCAGTTGTTTGGCTTTTGCTCAAACCAGTCCGCTTCAGGTCGCTACCGTGAAAGGCAATATTCATTTCGAAGGAGGTACTGGAGTAGAGCATGTTACGGTTCGCATTAAGAATAGCAACGTAGTAACCATGTCCGATCAGCAGGGCGGTTTCGAGCTAAAGAACGTACCCTACGGACACCAGGAGATTCTGATTACATCGGTAGAAATTCAGCCCAAGAGTTTAAAACTCAGCGTTCATAAATCGTCCCACAGCGTATCCGTTCTCGTTAATAAGGCCATCCAGGATCTGGCTGAAGTGCAGGTGACCCACAAAACCGAAAAGAAAGAGCTGGAAACCCAGGGTTTTGCGGTCAACGTAATCGAGACCAAGGATGTCGCCACCCGCAATTTTCAAACCAACGAAATGCTGGATCGCACCGTTGGGGTACGCGTTCGTCAGAACGGGGGTCTGGGTTCCGCGGTAACGTATAACTTGAACGGGATGTCAGGTGAATCGGTACGTATATTTATTGACGGCATTCCTATTTCCACCTACGGAGCTTCGTTCAGTTTGAACAGCATTCCCCCAGCCTTAATCGAGCGAATTGAAGTATACAAGGGCGTCATTCCGGCTCATTTGTCGGACGATGCCCTGGGCGGAGCCATCAACGTAATCCTGAAAAAAGGAATGAGTAACAATCTGACGGCCTCAGTTTCCTACGGTTCCTTCAATACGCTACAGGCCAATGTCAGCGGTACGCACTGGTCAGCCAAAAGTGGGTTCACCGTAAAAGCATCGGGTTTTTATAATTACTCGGATAATGATTACGAGGTGTGGGGAAAATTCGTTCGGAATATTCTTCCGAATGGTCGTTATGATTACGTTCGAGCTCGTCGCTTTAACGATGCCTATCGCTCCGTGGGCGGCCAGATTGAACTGGGTTTCACGGATGTAAAATGGGCCGATCAGTTTTTCATTGGCTACAATGGTTCCAGCGATTACAAGGAAGTGCAGCACGGAACGTACATGTCCATTCCCTACAAAGGGCGTTTTACGGAATCCGAAGCCCACGTATTTAGCCTGAATTACCGCAAGAAAAACTTCGTGGTAAAGGGCTTGGAGTTAACCGTAAGCGGGATGTCGAGTATGCGGAAACAGGTGGTTGTGGATACCGTAAAATGGAATTACAACTGGTATGGTGAACGTAGCGTTGGACTGGACGGCAGACCCATTTTGCGTCCCACCGGTGCTCAGCAGGGTGCTCCTACCATCAATCACATCAACCGAAACGTGACGACCTTCCGGGCGGGGGTTAACTATGATTTTCACAAAAATCACCGCTTGGTTGTCAACCATATCTACTACAACATTGACCGGGATCAGCAGGATTTTATGCGATCCGTCGTGGAGCGGGAATTTATCGGAACCCGTAATCTGGCCAAACATATCACTTCGGTAGCGTACGAACTGAAAGCACTAGATTCCAAGTTACGAGCGAACATTTTCGGTAAATATTACCAACAGAAAATTGACCGCATGGATCCTGTACTGGTAGAAAACAACCGGCGGGAAAACCGCACGTCGAGTAATAAAACGACAACTGGTTACGGAGCAGCTCTTTCCTACGCGGTCATTCCCAATCTGTACCTGCTTACTTCTGCCGAACGGGCCGTACGCCTTCCCTCTGAAAATGAAGTCTTTGGTAGTCCAGGCGAAAACATTGTGGAGAATTTCGGAATCCGTCCGGAAATCAGTAACAACCTCAACGTGGGTTTCCGAGCCGGTACGTACACGTCTGGCTCAAACAAGTACAACTTTGCTCTGTCCGGCTTTATTCGGGATACCCGGGATAAGATTGTCCAACGGGTGAACCCGCGTCTGAACGATGCCGTACAAACTGATCCTTTTGAAAACTTGGGCAAGACGAAATCGATTGGTTTTGAAGTCGAGGGTAACTACATCTATAACAATAATCTGACCATTGGACTGAGTGCTTCAAAATTCAATTCGGTCTTCAATATGCAGTACGACCCGAATGGTCGGGAATATGATTACTACCGTCGTCAATTGCCCAATGAGCCTTTCTTCACCATTAACAGTACCGTTCAGTATTCCTTCAAAAATGTGCTGAAGTCAAACTCAAGACTGAATATGTATTACGGATTTCGTTTCGTAGAGCGGTTTTACACCACCTGGATGATCATTGAGGATTTCCGCACCCCGCGTCAGTACATCCAGGATCTGGGAGCGAGTTACATGTTCCCTAACAAACGCTTCATCGTGAGTGCCGACGTCAAGAATATGTTCGACCGACAGGCGTACGACAATTTCGCCGTTCAGAAGCCCGGTCGAGCCTTTTACCTGAAGTTAAATTACACTATAAACAATTTTTAATCAATCGCTTCCATGAGAAAACAAGGTCTGAATCTTTCCCTGTTAGCCGGTCTTTTGATGACGGTTGCCCTGACGGGTTGTAAGGATAGTAATACGGGTACCGACCCAGAAACCGACCCTAATGCGGATCGTTGGATTACGGTAGCAGGAGCCTTGATGGGCACTACGCCCGGTGATGGAAACGGGGGTACGATGGTGTATTCCGTAAGCAAAGAAGATGCCAAAAACCCGAACGTATCCATCAGTGTTTACGATAACGGTTTCGGTGTAAAATCAACGCGTACCGCTCGTTTACAAGCTTCCGAAGATGGCAAGACGCTTTTCAACATTGCTTACAATGGTGATAATGGCGGTGAATTTGCCCGCTATAAAGTAGAAGGTGCCGGAAAATACACGCAGGAAGATGTAACGGTGAACATCTCGCAGTACGCCAGTGCAACCCCACGCTGGGTGAAGCTTTTCGATGGTGACAAAACGGGTATCGCCGTAAACGTAACGACGCCTACGGCTAACAACGCTTCAAGTGGTCCGACTCCATCGGCTCCCTTCGCGTATTTCCGTGGTACCGCGACGATCCTGGCTCTGAACTTACAGGACGTTCTGATTACGGGTTACAAGCAGTATCAGATTCCTTTAACGGCGGCCGAAGAATTACAGGGTCACACGATTTTCCGTCTGGATGCTCCGGTACTGAACAAAGCTCAGAACAAACTGATCGTGGGTACCTGGATGCAGAAAAGAAATCCGGCAACGGGTACTACCGAAAGCAACTTTACGCGTCTGGGGAGTAAAGCTGTAATCGTTGATTATCCTTCCCTAGAAAATCCGAAAGTGATTACTTCAACCGTAGGCTTTGGGGATAATAGCGGTTACCGTAGCCACAACTCATTCTTAGCGGATGATGGTAACATTTATCAAGCTACGCAACGTGATTCGAAAGGTTCACACATTCTGAGAATCAACCAGAGTAACGAATACGACAACTCCTATGTATTCAGCTTAGACGCTGCTCTGGGCGTGAAAAACGTATACGTGGATTGCTGGAAATATGCGGGTAATGGCATAGCGTATGCTTTGTATAGCCAGGATGGTTCGGATCAGGGTTACGTAGCTCGTCTGGACTTGAACGCGAAAACGGCTACGAAAGTAGATTTGCCCTACGAAGATGGTCTTGATTTTGGTCAGTATCAGGGCATCCTGGTGAGCGGTGACGAAGTATACATTGCCTTCACTCCCGTAGGAAAAGATGGCAATATTTACATCATCAACCGTACGTCCGGTGCCGTAACCAAAGGGGCTAAATTGGTAAACAAAGCCGGAAACCACTACATCGGTATTTTCTAGTACTCTTTCGCACGAGCACTAACAAAAAAGCTGTTTCCCATTGAACAGGAAACAGCTTTTTTGTTGATTAAGCCCGTAGGTAACTCCCCCTACCAAGAGCGGGCTTCAGTTACGCCTGAATAAAGGCTAATATATCGGCATTAATGGTTGGGGCTTCAGTTGTAGGCATACCGTGCGGAAATCCTGGGTAGGAAATGAGTTTTCCGTTTTTGAGTAGCTTCACCGCTTTTTCACCTGAGATAGGGAAGGGTACGATCTGATCGTCTTCGCCGTGCAGTACCAGGACGGGAATATCCGCCGCTTTTAAGTCTTCCGTAAAATCCGTCTCCGAGAACACTTTGATACAGTCATAGTGAGCTTTGATCCCGCCCATCATGGCCTGCCGCCACCAGTTATCCTGAATACCCGGCGAAACGTTCGCTCCTTCGCGATTGTATCCGTAAAAAGCCGTCGTAAAATCTTTAAAATACTGGGGTCGCTTCGTGGCGGTTCCCTCCCGGATTTCATCAAAAACCGATAAGGGTACGCCATCGGGATTATTTTCGTTTTGAACCATAATGGGCGTAACGGCACTGATCAAAACCGCCTTGGCTACGCGATCTTTTCCGTACTTGGCTACGTACCGAATGACCTCACCCCCACCCGTGGAATGCCCGATGTGGATGGCATCTTTCAAATCAAGAAAAGTAGTAAGCTCGGCGACATCGGCTGCATAGGTATCCATGTCGTTGCCGGTATCGGTTTGCGTAGACCGCCCGTGTCCCCGACGATCATGGGCAATCACTCGGAATCCCTTTTCTAGGAAAAACATTAACTGAGCATCCCAATCATCACTCGACAGAGGCCAGCCGTGGTGAAACACGATGGGTTGACCCGTTCCCCAGTCTTTGTAATAGATTTCGGTGCCGTCTTTAAGCGTTAATTTACTCATGGTTTTTGGGATTAAAAGGTTGTTCACTATTCAGAAAATACTAGAAATTTAAGCGGTTTACTACAAGCTTTTTCAGAAACCAGCTATACGTATTGGGGAGAAAGACCCGATTTTAGCTAGCGTTTGATCGAATGAGATCGAGTAGATTTTCGGCTCCCCCATTAAACTTTTGACCGTTCACAAAGAAGGAAGGCGTACCATTCACGCCGCTACGCATCCCACTTTCAAAGTCAGCGTCTACTCGTTCTTCCACCGAATCCTGCTTTAAATCACTTTGCAATTGGGTCGGATCGAGTCCCAGTTGATCGGCCAGTTCAAACAGAAAGTCGGTACTTAGTGATGATTGGTTTTCGTAAATAGCGTCGTGCATTTCCCAGAATTTCCCCTGCAACGCGGCGGCCTCGGCTACGAGTGCTGCTGGACGAGCAAAGGGGTGAATTTCAGATAAGGGAAAGTTTCGGAACACGAACTTGATTTGATCCCCGAATTCACGCATTAATTCTTTCAGAACCGGATACGCCGCTCCACAATAGGGACATTGGTAATCCCCATATTCGACGATTACCAGATTGGCATCTGCCTTGCCAATTGCGTGGTCTTGACTGCTAACGGATGGTTTTAATAGCATGGCTAGTGATTGGTTAGAGATTCCAGAGCATCCAAAATTCCATCGGCACCGGGGTTTATTGCCGTCGGTGACCGATAACTCCAGGCAATGACGCCGTCCTTACCGATGACAAAAAGAGCCCGATCGCATTCACCCTCGGCCTCGTTATAGACCCCGTATTGCTTGGAGATGTCTCCCTTCGGTTCAAAATCGGCCAGTAGCGGGAAGTGTAAATTTCTGGATTGAGAGAAGGCCAGATGACACCACCTACTGTCTACCGAAATACCCAAGATTTGGGCATTGTACTTTTTGAAATACTTCAGCATTTCATTGTACAAGGCCATTTGGTCACTGCATACTGGACTCCAGTCGGCGGGGTAAAAGGCCAGGACAACATTACTACCTCTAAATTCGCTCAGACTAACTTTCTGATCGGGGGTGGCGAACAAGGTGAAATCCGGAGCTTTGTCATGAACAGTCAACATAAGCAGTAGAGGTTAAGATAACGTGTTGGCCCGTAGGCTAATTACTTCACAAACGAGTATAGATATACGACAAAAACCATACTATTCCAGCCGGTACGCACAATATCCAAGAATGAAAGGCCTGTAAACAGAGCACTGCAAGTCCCGCTCCGCCGGTAAAACCCAGCCAAATCAGTAACAGACGCAGAGCGTTCTTTTTGCTTTGCTGCTTATCAGCAAAGGTTTTTGCCGCAGTAAACAAAGCCATCTGACGGGCAATGGTACTAAGCGTACCCGTTACAAAATCGGTATTGACCGCCTGTTTACCCACCGCAGTAATGAGGGTATTCATCAGCCCCATCGCCAAAGCAATAACTCCTACGGAGATTATTGGGATGAGGGTAAGGACGTGCGATAAAAATACGTAAAAAAACAGAATGCCGGAAATCACCCGAAAGAGTCTGATTCTCGTACGTTCATCTCCGCCAATCAGGCCGTAAGTTCCCGCGTATACGCCCGTCGTAAAGCTTACAATGGCCGTCATACAGGTAAGCACGATGTCGTAGTTTTCTTGAGTAATCGAAAAACCAGCCTGCGTCGTATTGCCACTCATGAACGATACGTACGTTTTCCATTGCAGGAAAGCCACGGCATCGATGAATCCTGCCAGCAGGGCCAGCATAACAGCCAGTCGTTGCTGAGCCGCCAATGACGCTTGCATACTTTAGGGAATCAGGAATTTCTGCGTATGCGGGAATTGATTCACGATCTCCGCCCCTACTCCGAAATTACCTTCCAGCAGGTCTACAGGGTTGCCCTTTAGCCACATACTCAAGTCGATGGCTTCATAGTGACCACTGTTGAACCCGAGCAATACAATCAGTTTTGTATCACCAGTGTTTTTAATGTAATGGCCCGCACCCATGGGTACGTACCCCACATCTCCCGCTTCGAAGTCATCCCGAACAAAGTTTCCTTCCGCCAGGAATACGCCCATTTCGGCCTTGCCCTGGATAAAGTACTGCCATTCATCCGCATTCGGATGCCAATGGAGTTCGCGTAACCCGCCGGGTTCAATTTCGAACACGGTTCCGGTAATTGTTTTTGCAATGGGAAACTCGGCCTGCGTTACGACTCGCTGGGTTCCGCCGCCCGGAACGATACGGGGCTGTTGGGCTCCCAGTGGATACCGGTGTGGGGAAGTCAACGTGGCGATAGGGCTTGGTAATCCAATGCCTGAGCTGACGGATGGCACTTGCCCCTGAGCGAAGTAGACTTCTTTGTGCGGAAGCTTGACTACCTCTTCCACGCTGATCCCTAGATTTTGGGCGGCTATTTCAGGAGGTACCGAAGAAATAAAGTCAGTAATACTAAAGGTGTGGTCTTCTGAGAAGTTACCATTATCGAAAATGAGAATGAAGTGACATTGTTCCGTGCCGATGCACTGGAGCACGTGCCCGTATCCCCTGGGAAAGTACCAGACGTCCCCCGGTGAAAAAAGGTCTACGTGTGTATTGCCTTGCGGATCAACTACGGTGGTACGAAGGTTACCCGAGATAACATAGGCCCATTCGGCGGCGTTGGCATGCCAGTGAAGTTCCCGCATGGCTCCAGGGTCCAGTCGCATGGAAACGCCCGCCAGACCGACCGATACCGGAAAATCCACTACGGATGCTCCCCGGGTAATTCCACCATCACCGAGCCGAGGTTCTTTTTTCTCCAGTTCGTATTTAAAACTAATTTTCCCCTGAGCCATGATTGATTAGACAAGAGGTTGTTTTGTTTTCTGAATTAAAAGTATCACCCTTCCAGGTCTGAACCCAGGATGAATCGTTGAACAGGCAAAAGCAATCGTTGAAATCAAGAGCCGGATCGTTCAGATTAAAAAAGCCCCGGATGTCACAGGACAGCGGGGCTTTTAGGCAAATAAACAGAGCTACTAAGGGTGATGGGCGTAGTAATGCATGGCCTCTTTCAGGGAAGTTTCAAGAATGGTCTGAACTTCCTGTAGTACCTGCGGTATCTCCGGGACAGGCTGGGATTGATGTTCCAGAAAATCCAGTTGGTCTTCCAGCAAGGGCAGTATCCCCATCATCGAAACGCTGGTCTTTAAATCGTGAGCCATGTGATTAACTAATGGATAGTGGCCCGATTGATACGCCTGTATCAATTGTTTTAGAGCTTGGGGTACCTCCTCGATGAATTGCAAGGTGACTTTTTTCTCAAAATTTTGGTCGCCACCGCTGATTAATCGCATGTAACTCAGATCAATCTTTTCGTACGGGCCAGGAATGACTTCGGAAGCCGCTACGGGTTGTTTCGGTTTCAAAAAGCCGAATCGCGAGATTACGTTGAAAAGTTCTTCTTCATTGATAGGCTTGGAAATGTATTCATTCATGCCTCGACTAAGGCATTTTTCCCTTTCCCCAGCCATTGCATGAGCCGTCATGGCAATGATGGGTATATCCAGTTGAAACACTTCCCGGATCTGCTGGGTAGCCGTGTAGCCATCCATGTGCGGCATCTGAATATCCATCAATATCAAATCGTAGGTACTATCCCGCAGCTTTTCCAGGGCCTCTAAACCGTTACTAACTGTATCAAATGCTACATTCCATTGTAGTAACAGATGCTTCATCAGACTCTGATTCGTCGCATTATCGTCAACAACCAGAATAGACAGCGGCATGTAGGTTTTGTCTTTCAAATAAATAGCCTCCGAAACGGGCTTTTGATCCAACTGCTCTTCGGCCACTTCATACGGAATGTAAAAGTCGAAGGTGGTACCTTTTCCCGGTTTACTTTGAACCGTAATCGCCCCCTGCTGTAAGAGAATGAGATTTTTAGCGATGGATAAGCCTAGGCCCGTACCACCGTAATTTCGGGTGGTTGAGGCTTCGCCCTGATTAAACCGATCAAAGATTTCTTCGAGTTTTTCACTTTCAATGCCGATGCCAGTATCCGTAATTCGAAAGCCCAGTTGAATGATCTTATTTCCTAACGATTTGTTATATACGTCAATACTAATATGGCCTTGCTGCGTAAACTTGATGGCATTACCAATCAGGTTGACTAAGACTTGCGTAAGTCGGGTAGCATCGCCGATTAGCGTGTCGGGAATGGCAGGGTCGATTGTTACGTACAGTTGTAACCCTTTTTCTTTCAGTCGTTCACCGAATAAGGTTTGAATCGAGTGTACTAACCCATTTACGCTGAATACGCCGGGTGTAA
Source organism: Siphonobacter curvatus (assembly GCF_002943425.1). Classification (NCBI taxonomy): domain Bacteria; kingdom Pseudomonadati; phylum Bacteroidota; class Cytophagia; order Cytophagales; family Cytophagaceae; genus Siphonobacter; species Siphonobacter curvatus. Next base: position 242,854 of record NZ_PTRA01000002.1, on the reverse strand, counting down.
TCCGCATCATTCCAGCCTCAATTTTGGATAAATCGAGAATCTCATTGATAATGGCCAGCAGACTTTCACCTGACTTTTGAATGGAATGCACGAACGCCATGGATTCAGCATCCAGCTTTCTTTTTTGCAGTAAATTGGTGAAGCCTAACATACCACTGAGGGGCGTACGAATCTCGTGGCTCATATTCGCCAGAAAATTTTCTTTGGCCTGAGCGGCAACGGAGGCTTTCTTCTCCGATTCATTCAGCTCCTGGATAAGCTGGTTTTGTCGCTGAAACTGTCGGACAATGAAGAAACAAATGACCCCGCCGCCTGCTAACAGTAGAATCAAAATCGACAGATCGTACCAGCGGGCCTTGTTCCCCCGTTCTTCGCTTTCCTGACTCAGTTGCATCATTTCGTACTGCCGGCTTTCGTAGATTTTAGCCGTTGTCGCCGTAATTTCATCCGAGATTTTCCGGGCTCGGGGATTGGCAATTGAACTGGTTTCATTCATGTTCCCCTTTACCAGAAAACGACTCAACAGCCTTTCTTTGGTTTTTTTCTTTTCCAGTGCCAGCACACTCAATCGACGGATCATCCGATGAACGGCCGTATCCGTTGTATTGGTTGAAAGCGAATCCAAGAACATTTCCACCTTATCGATATTCTCATCCACCCCTTTCAGGTGCGAGGTGTCGTTAGTAGCAATGGATGCCCTGATTCGACTTTCTACGCTTAAAATATCCCGGTCTATTTCGCGGAGGTAATTCCCGGCCCTCAGCTCTTTGAGCAGCGTTGTATTCGTGTTAATCAGCTTCACCGTGTTACGGGTTGAATTGATTTGTAAGGCCAAAAGCAACACAGTACCGGCAATAAATGCCAGCAAAATGAAATAGGCGAAACGCTTATAACCCATTACCGAAGAAATAATTGTCATTGGAAGCTCTGGGTATGCATGAGGATAAGTCCATTACGTTTATGAATTGACCTTTTCCGAAGGAGATCAAAACACATTCATTCGAGCATTAAGGCTTTTTCGGTACGCATCGGCTACGGGCAGAAATTTATCCCCAATCGTCACACCGCCATCCTGAAGCGTATCGATTTTATTAACGGACACAATGTACGACCGATGAATCCGGATAAATTGGGTAGAGGGTAGTCGTTCTTCCGCCGTTTTCAGTTTCCCGTGAATGGCAAACATCTTCTGGGCCGTATAAAACTTTACATAATCCCCCATAGCTTCCGCGTACAGAATATCCTCGAACCGTAGCCGTCGGATGATCGTGGTATCCCGAACAAATAAAAACTCATCGTTTTCATAGTGCACATTTTCTCGTTTGCTATCGACAATGGATTTTGCTTTAGTAATCGCCTGAATGAATCGAGCCGGTGTAACGGGTTTTAGCAGATAATCGGCAATGTTCAGTTCAAACGCCTCCAGTGCATACTCCTTTTTTGAAGTCGTAAATACGATAACCAGATTTTTGCCTACTAAATTTCGGGTTAACTCCAAGCCCGTCATTTCGGGCATTTCAATATCCAGAAACAGCAGATCTACTTCCTGCTGCTGCAGGTGGTTATATGCATCCATTGCGTTGGAATACTCTCCTACAATCGTCAGGCCATTTACCTGTTTGGCAAGCTGACTTAGAATGGATCTGGCAATGGCATTATCGTCGACAATTAGGCCGGTCATAGCGGGGATTCGGTTGTTGCTTTCAAATATATTTGATTCCCTATCATGCTCGTTCTTTTCAGCCGCAAAATTGCCTCTTGGGTTGCTAGCCTAATAAAAAACAGCAATCTACCGGAAATAAGACCGCAACATCCAGGCCATTTGTTCGTGTTTTTCCATCAGGCCCGTAATGAAGTCACTGGTGCCGTAATCTTTGTATTGCTCCGCAAAAGGCACGATGTTACCCCGTAGAAAAGCAATGATACTTTCGTGATCAGCCAGTAAATCTTTCATAAATCCCCGAAAATCCCCGACCATCATTAGTATGTTCGGTGTATTCGGTTAGGTGGGTTAATTGCAGAAACACTTTCATACTGGCGGGAGCGTAATGACCAATCTGACGAATGCGTTCGGCTACACTATCGATGAGTTCATCGAGTTGCCGATACTGCGTTTCAAAAAAGAGATGCATGGCGTGAAAATCATCGCCGGTTACATTCCAATGGGCGTTACGGGTTTTCGTGTAAAGCAGATACTCATCGGCTAAAACCTTGGTTAACTGAGCGGATACGGCGTGCGTATGGGGTTCGGAAATACCAATATTTACTTTCATGATCGTAGCGTTTTTATGTGTTGACAAAACTATAATTCCCGATCAGAATGCAACAGCGAGAATCGTTGGATGGGTCAACTCAATCGTTGAATCAGCCTTCTTGCCCTACGAAAGCCCTCTAAATCTTGGATGGATTAATCAACTTTTTACAGTATTTCAAAAGTCGTTAGTTAGGCTTACCCCTACACGAATGAGTACCCTAAAAAAATCTACTATTGCAACTCTAGAAAAAAAGTTAACATCGTCTTTTTATACCTATATAAGAGCAAATAGACTTATCTTGGTGCTTGTACTCCAGCTATAAGTTTCCCGCCAAATGCACTATCTGAGACAAGAACTTTTGAAATTACTAGTGAACGATGACCGCATTTTTGATTTTTTTCAAGATGCGGGCATCTGGACCTGGGATTTAGTCAATCCCGACAATCAGTGGATGAATCATACCTTCTGGAAAACGTTAGGTTATGAGGCTGACGAGATGCCCGAAATTTTCCAAGGCTGGCGAACCCTGATTCATCCGGATGATGTCAAATCGGTTCAACATTTGTTACAGACCCATCTAGCGGACCCCTCGCAACCGTTTGAAGCCATTATCCGGTATTTGCATAAAAATGGCTCCTTGGTATGGATTCGCTGCCGGGGCATTGCGTTACGTGACCAATCGGGTAAAGCGATCCGCATGCTGGTCTCGCATGTAGACATTACGAAAGAAAAAGAAGCTGAATTAAAAGCCCGCCGGGAGTCGCTTCTCTATCAATATATTACCAATAGCGAAGTTCTATACATTGCCAAGACGGACTTAGAAGGCAGATACACCTTTGTGAGTGAGTATTACGCCAAAGTTTTGGGGCACACGCCGGAATACCTGCTGGGCCGATTTGCCAGTGAAGATGTCATTGAAGAAGATTTAGCCATTGGACAGGAAGCATACCAAGCTTGTATTCAACAACCGGAAGTACCCATTACGATTTTATTAAGAAAAAGAACCTATCCAAATCAGGTAAAAGCTTACGAATGGACGTACCTGGGCTTGACGGATGGGAAAGATTGTCAGGTATCAGAAATTCTTTTTTTAGGCCGTGACGTTTCCGAAAGCGTAAGGACCGAAGCTGATTTATCGGTTCTGCTTTCCAGCATGAGTGATATTTTTTTCATGAGTACGCCCAAGGGTTTCATTACCTATTTGACTCCCGTCTGGACTCGCGTACTGGGCTATGAGGTAGAATCTTGTTTAGGCCAACAACTGGATGCATTTATCCATCCGGAAGACATGGCTGCGTCTTGGGAGGCGATGCAACAAGCTAACACGTCGGGACGAGCCCGCCTGATTCAGCGACTACGGCACCAGGACGGTCATTATGTATGGATGCAAACGCAAGCAAATCGGCACGAAGTAAGCGGAGAAATCGTCTGGACCAGTGATGACATAACGGATCGTAAAGAGGCGGAAGAAGCGTTGCTACGGACGCAACAGCTTTTAGAACAAACCGCTCAGATCGCTCGGGTGGGAGGCTGGCAGTACATTGTCAGTACGGGGAAAGTATATCGCTCTTTGGAAGCCCAGGCCATTTACGAAATAGAGCAGAGTGAAATTTCGGATACTGATAGCGTTTTTCAAGCTTTTACGGATGTAAACCTCCGTCAACAGGCTAGGGCTATCCTTCTACATGCGAGGGACACGGGTACTACCTGGGATTTCGAGGGCGAGATTTTAACCGCGAAGGGCAATCGCAAGTGGATTAGAAGTCAGGGAAGAGCTGAATTTAAAAATGGTACGTGTGACCGCCTGATTGGTACTACCCAGGACATTACCGAGCAAAAAGCCGCTCAAATAGAGTTATTACGAACGCAACAATTTCTGGAAGATACGGGCCGGATGGCCAAAGTCGGCGGCTGGGAATTAAGTCTGCCCAACGAGCAGCTCTACTGGTCTTCGGTTACGAAAGAAATACACGACGTATCTCCGGAGTTTGAACCCACCTTAGCTGCCGCACTTAGTTTTTACGCCACGCCTCAAGACCAAGAACTCGTTCTGAAGGTGGTACAAGAGGCCATAAAAACGGGTAATCCTTGGGATATGGAAGCCCGCATCCGAACGGCTAGTGGCCAGCTCAGGTGGGTCCGGTCGAAGGGTCGGACTGAATTTGTGAACGGACAGTGCGTACGGGTATTTGGAACCTTTCAGGACATTGATGACCGCAAACATACCGAGGCCGAAACCGAAAAAGCCCGCCAGCAGGCCGAAGCAGCAAGCCGGGCTAAATCGGAGTTTCTGGCCAATATGAGCCACGAAATCCGCACTCCCCTGAATGGGGTTATCGGCTTTACGGAACTTTTACTAAAATCCCGACTTGACGAGACGCAAGTACAGTACCAGCAGATGGTGCTGCAATCAGCCAATTCCCTGCTGGACATCATCAGTGACATTCTCGACTTTTCAAAAATTGAAGCGGGCAAACTGGCTCTCAATCCCGATAAAATAAATCTGTGGCAACTTACCGAACAGGCCTTAACGATCATCACTTCGCAAGCCCACCAGAAAGGCCTGGAAGTTCTCCTCAATATTGATCCAGCGGTGCCAAGCTGGATTTGGATCGACGGTGTTCGTTTACGACAAATCCTGGTCAATCTGCTGGGAAATGCCGTTAAATTCACCCTCAGCGGTGAAATTGAGTTGAGTATTAATGTGATCAAAACCGAAGGTAATCAGGCCACTTTACGCTTTTCCGTTCGAGATACAGGCGTGGGGATCGCCTTTGAAAATCAGCAGAAAATCTTCGAAGCATTCACGCAGGAAGACCTTTCCACCACGAAAAAATATGGCGGTACGGGCTTAGGACTGACCATTTCAAGCCGCCTCTTACGACTGATGAACAGTGCCTTTGTTTTGGAGAGCACGCCCAAAGGCAGTACCTTCAGCTTTGATCTGGATGTACCGATTGAATCCCAACCCCGTAAAAACTGGCCTAACTTAAAAGCGATCCGCTCTGTATTAATTGTGGACGATAATGCCAGTAATCGGCTCATCCTGGAACGGATGCTTCTGCTCGAAAATATTGCCAGTACGCAGGCGAAAGACGGAATAGAGGCTCTAACGTTAGCCGCTCGTCAGGATTTTGATGTGATCATCTTGGATTACCACATGCCTTCGCTCAACGGTTTGGATACCTTGACGCAACTGCGAACGTACAGTCGCAAAGCTCAGCAACCCTTTGTGATCATGTACAGCTCTTCCGACGATGAGCAGTTGGAACGGATTTCGCCGGATTTACAGGTAGCCCAGCGGCTCATTAAACCCGTACGAACGCATCAATTGTTTAGCGTACTTTCAAGCTTGTTTGAACCGCTCCGAACTCCCGCTGGGAATACTTCTATCGCGTCGGAACAAGACACAGCAAAGAGCTTTTCCGTACTGATTGTCGAAGATAATCCGGTCAATCTTTTATTGGCGAAGAAGCTCATCGGCTCCCTTAGACCCGATCTGAGACTTTACGAAGCAAAGGATGGCTTACAGGGCGTGAAAGCGTATCAAAATTACCAGCCGGATTTGATTCTAATGGATATTCAAATGCCGGAAATGAATGGCTACGAAGCTACGCAGGCGATCCGGGCCTTAGAGGCCTCGAGGGGCACTCACACACCGATCTTAGCCCTGACCGCGGGAACCTTACCCGGCGAACGCGAACGGTGTCTGGCGGCGGGTATGGATGAGTACCTGACCAAACCCGTTGCACGAGCAGTCCTGGAAAAAGCCCTGAATGAGGTTTTACCTCGTTGAGTTGATTAAAATACGGTAGTAGTTCCGTTCCAGGTATTCCGATTTCAAATCAGTACCTGGAACCGTACAAACCCTACGCTTAACCTACTGCTTATTCCATACGAGTGAGCTTGTAATCGTGAATAACCTTTCCTGCTGGTGATACCACTAGTACGCCGTGGACGTAATCCGCTTCCGGGCCCCGGCGGTACTCGATGGCAAATCCCTGTTTACATTTCGCCGTACTTTGTAAGGTGAACGTGTCGGGTGCTAATGCCCATAAAATTTTTCCCGTTTGTACATCGATTCGCTGAATCGTGATGGGCGGATTGGGGGCAGGTGTCGTATTGACCACAATCAGCAATGCTTTATCATCCTGATACAGAACTTTGGGAGCAAAGTATTTTCTTCCGGGGGTCAGATTTTGCCGCTTTACTTCGCCCGTAGTTTTGGAATAATGCGTTTCGATGAGCTCATACTCCCGGTTTTTATCGAAGGGACCACCCAGGTAACCAAATTCGAAGAAATGGCGGTCGAACTCCGTTTTCCATACCTCCTCCGCCTGCTCTACTGTTTCTACCAGTCGCCGAATCGTTGGGAAATAGTAATAGCTTTTCCCTTCGTTGTTCATCACCTTGATCATCGCTTTAGCGTAATCAAAGTCCAGTCGGGCTACGCCTGAACTCAGGGCAGGGAAGTCTTTAAAAACTTCCTGCGTCACTTCTTTTAACTCATTATGCTCGACATCGAGTTGTACCAGTTGCGTACTACAACCAATGGCGTAGATCAAATGGGGAGCATAGGTTTTGAAATCCAGAGCACACCGCTTTGTACCAAATGTTTCGTCGGTGATTACGCGGTCTATCAATAATTTTCCGTCCATTACTCGATTAAACTGAGCGTGTACTTCCTGCTTTCCGGTACCGTTCCCCTGGTCGATATGATCCGTCCCCAAACGCAGATAGACCGGGTCGCCCGTGAGGGCGTTGGTGTACACGAAGCTGTCGTAGTACATGCGGGGCGGCTTATACGTAGAAACCGTATACGTGGTTGCTTTTTTGGATTGAAACCCAATCACCATACCATACACGATCAAAATGCCCGCAATAAGACCAAGCAGCAGGAACATTGGCAGCCGACCATTCCCTGGAGGTGCGGAGCTGGGCCGGGATGGCACCGGATCGTAGTGGTGATACACATGGGTATCGTTGCTATCCAGGTAGTATTCCGTACGGCAATTCTGGCACTGAAATAGGTTTGGTTTGAGCTCAATTTTGAGCGTACTGCCGCAATGCGGACAATGGATTGCTTTGATTTGTTGGGCCATGCGTGGATAAAAACAATCGGAACCTGGATTAGGTTTTAGGAAAAGTAGGTCGGTTTGGGAGCCCCCTTTCTGCCATCCCTTCACGTTCTGATCTAACCTGAACCCGTATTATTAGTACGCGTATGCATCGTTTCGCCACCGGATTCTTGCTCGGATACGGGGCCTTGGTTCTGATGGTTCACGTCAGTATCGACTATTTTCTGGATTTGCACACGTTCACGGATTCCGGTACGGTGGCACTCGTTGCCGGTGTGGCGGTATTGCCATTGGCGGTGTATACCCTCTTTCGGCTCCTGCCTAGCCTCGAATGGCCGTGGTACGGTACTGTGCTCATTGCTTTCGCCATCGTCGGTTTTTACGTTCTATCCGCCTATTTCACCGTCAAAAACTGGATCTGCTCTGGAGTGTGGTTACGCGGCCCGGTACTGAACAACAGTGACCGATCGGTGCCGTCGAAAAAGTTTTTGCCGGACGGGCGGGCTTCGTCCATACCCTAGTTACGCTACGGATGAATCAGAAACCGATCCATCTGGAAGCCTCCCGAAGTAGCTATTTTTGGTTGAAAAACCGAAAAACCATTCGTGGAAAAGTAAGTATCTCCGGTCTCAACGAATATGTGATACGAGATCTAGACGTAACCGCCCACGAACGCTGGCAAGCCCGGGGAGCGTACTGGCAGGACTGGTTTCAGCGGTATCGGTGGCTGGGTGTGTTGTTGGTCTTGTACGTGATCTGGCAATTAATTAAAGCCCGATTTTTCACGAAGACGCCCTAGTCTTATTCATTCCATCACTTCCACCAGATAGGCCTTCCATAGCTGCTCGGCATACCTTTCAAACGTACTCTTTCGAAAGCCATTGCTGGTCATGATTCCGCCGTCGGGTTGTACAGCATTGCCCACTTTCAGTTTGCCCATACCCCGCATTGCGTATTTCGTAGTGCCTTCGTGCATGATGATTTTCAGCTCACTGGGACTCACATCTCCCCGGCAACCGATCCGATACGCTACCCATAGTTCCGCCTTCCCATTTTTGTTCAGATCCGTAACTTTAAAAGAACCAGGTACAAAGACAGCGACCCGATCCAGCGGACAATCGCTTATACCATCACGTAATTGCCAGAGCATTGAAGCGTTGGACGTATACACATACGCAGCAAGATGAGCCTGATCTTCCAACGTAGTCGTTTCGGTAGTAAGGGCTACGTAATCGCCCGTTTGATCCTGAAACTGAAGGGCCTGTAAGGGCTTTCCCTTATATACCAGGCCAGCAGGTAAGGCGGTAAGTGGTACTACTTTAGACTGTACTTGTCCCCACACGATAGACTGAATCGAGACGATGAAAAGGGTACTCAGCAAGCGTAGAAGTATCATAATTCGGTAAGACCTAAACTTAGTACAATCTCGTAGAAAGAAGTGCTTCAAGGAATGAACGGCGTTTTCAGTTTCAATAGTAGCGATCCATTTCTTCAGAAAACCATTTTACTAGCCGAAAGTTATTGTTAAAACCTTTTTCAATCTATTCCTATGTCTTTGAAAAGTCTGTCAAAAACCCGCTGGAGCCTTGAACCACAGCGGGTGGTTATTTACCCGTACGGAGTATTTTACCTATTTACGATTGTCTTTGCCTTGTTTGCTACGGGACTCCTGTTACTTTACGTCACCTATCAAAACACCACGTTTACCGAATCGCTTCCTTTTGTGCTTTTTCTACTCCTGATCGTGGCGATGTTTTGGGGTCACGCGAGTACATTCGTCGAATTTGATCACAACAAAGGTCACATGCGTAAGATGCTCTTGGGATTTATTCCAACGACTACTACGCCATTATCCAAACTCCAGGGAATCAATGCGGTAAGTAATCTCGCGGGCAGCTACAATTACCGGCTATTTCGTAAAGATTCCCGCTATGGGAAGGGCTTGGTTGTTTCCTGCGGGTATACAAAATCTAATGACCCAAATGCCCTGGCTTTTGTCGAGGAAGTCGTACCAGTGATCCACCAGTTCCTGGATCAATACGATACGCCCGCTGATTATGTAAAGGTACCGCTTACTTCCTATCAATTTTTTACGAAGGAAGGGCCTGTTTTTACGATTAAAAACGCTAAAACCGGAGCAATCATAATTGGCTTAATTTTCATAGCCATTGGTATTTCGCTGCTAGGACTGGAAACCAACGGTCTATTGGCGAAAGTGGTAATCATCGCGATTATGCTGGGACTCGGATTTATTTTCTTCAATGCCGCCTACACCCAAACGACCTTCAACACCGATACGCAGTTGATCGAACGAACCGGATGGATCAAGGCTCTGAACAAAAAGTATCACTTTGGAACTTTCGCTGGACTGCAAACCGTCCGTCAATCCATTAATTTCGTGTACACGGGCACCTCCATTAACATGCATTTTCACGTACCCGGCAAGGCCGATCGGCAGGACGTGTTTGCCGTAGCTAGTTTGCGGAAGAGTGCTCAGGTAGAACGTTTCGTCGATGAGCTCTACCAGATCATGGAAGGTTAAAAGGGAAACGTAGGTAATCCATCAGTAGCCATCGGACGAAGCAAGGCCTTGCTTCGTCCGATTTTATTGGGAGGCCCGCTGGTCAACCGTACGGGTTTGCTTGATGAAATACAATACGCGAAAGGAAAGGATTTTGGGGCCTTGCTTCTTGGCGTATTCGAAATTCAACTCCTGAAGCTGTGCCATCACCCGGAAGCCTTCTTTCTCCTGCATTAACTGCAACATCTCCTTCGGCAGCGTATAATTTCGATTCAGGGCCTGCGAACTCGCCTGATTTTCGTACGCTTTCAATTGCTTTTCCTGCTGTACGATTCGCAAGGCCAGTTCGTTCGTTGGGAACACAAAGCGGGTTTTTCCGATCATAAAAGTCAGGCTATAATCAACGCTATCGCTATACGTAATTACAGAACCAGCCAGCGTATCCGATAGACTGGTATCCAGAAACATGGACCTATCCAACATATAATCATAGCCTTTCAGGCTGGATACGTTACTTCTCGTGCGAATGAAGTAGCTGGTAGTCAGTTCAGGTGTATTCTCTTCTTCAGCCTCGTACGAGCGGTACTCATACCCACTCAGGCCCAAATAGTTTTGTACCCAGGCAGTACCCGCCCATCTGATTTCCTGCTCAGAAGGCATGTAATCCCCGCTCTTCTTATACGCTCGGCGGAGTGAATCCTCCTTCTGGGCTAAATCAATACTAAGAATGGGTTGCAAAGCCGTAAACTCGTAATTCTTTAAAATATATCCCAGAGCACTTGCCATCCGTACCGCCGTGCGGGGTTTCAGGGTAGTAGCATCAACCGGAACCAGTTTTTCTTCACGCACGGCCTTTGCCTGCGTGAACAGATCTACGAGAATGTTCTTCTGAGAACGGAAACTGACGGACGTCGCACTCTGCGGACCGTACGTAATCAACAGAATCGCTAAGGCGAGCGAAACGGGAATTGTTTTAATAGTTGCTTTTTTATATCCTAGAAAGTATACGGTTAGAAAGGTAAGCCAGGCCGCTAGCACTATCAGAAAGTACCGATGCTGGGTGATGCCGTACGTAGTCACTCGCTTGGTAATGGCCAGTACCAATAGGATCAGCAGAGGAATCAGACCTACGTAAAAGTATTGACTATAGGCATTGATCCAGCCGCGGCCCTCCTGCTTGCGGATGGGATATACTAACAAAAGTGCCAGCAACCCAAGACCCGCATAACCCAGAATAAGTCCCGAAACCAATCCTTTCGGCAATTGCCATTCGATCAGTATTTTCAACTCGTACGCTAGTAGAATAACCAGATACACCAGGGCCAGCGGCACCAGAATGTACTGGCTGAAAAATTGCAAAGCTTTGGGATACGACTCGGGATTTTCATCTTCCCGGAGCTGCTCGGGAATTCCACTTAGAAAGAACAACGTATTGAACAAGCCAAAGATCACCGCCCAGATTTTGTACAGGTGATGCCAGGCCATATTCAAACCAAATAAGGAATTAACGGCCGTATAAGCAGTTGTTAATCCAATCACCAGCACCAGACTGTACAAAACAGCCGTCAGAAATCGGATAAAGAGCGTTTTGTTGAATTGCCAGAAAAACAGCGTATCACCCGTACCCGTAAAACCCGCAAACGAAACCAGCAGGTGTGTGGCAACGAATAGTAACCCAAAGTGTACCACATCCTGCGGGTACGCTTCCGGCCGAAGTATCCAGAAAAAGAAAAAAGCGATCGCCGCGGCTAAACCCTGTACTATCCATCGGCGTTCCTGGGGCCAGCCTTTACTCTGCCCAAGCAGCGACGCCGACAAGCAAAGCGGCAGTCCCAACGCAGCCATCATCACCAGGCGAATGTACTCGTCTCGAGTCAATGGGCCCGCGGGCTCATCTGCGGTTAGAATTGCCGCTGCTACCGTGCCGATGAGAGCGAAGGTACACTCCAGCGGATAACGTCTCAGGGTATGAACCGTGTTCTGAAAGAGAACGGTGGCAGTTGGGAGCTTAAGAGCCATAGTACTGATTAAGTTGAAGGTTGGATAAAAGCTATCGGATCAGCTAGAAGAAAATATCAATGTAATCGGTAGTGATGCGGTCGCAGTTGAGCTTCTCGAACAGCCGCCAGTACTTGCGAGTACCCGTAGCCCGAAATACCTGAGGTCCCACGCGTTCGCAGGGTTTTCCTTCGTTGATGTATTCGATTCTGGAAACGATTTTTCCGTCAAACAAAAGTTTTCGTTCGGCTACTTCAAGTGTTCCTTTAATGGTTACGTATTCGTTTCGAGTCGGGTCCCGCTGTTCACCTTCAATTTTGTATTTGCCTTTGCCTAAAGACGTTACCTCAACCGTTCCCGGTTTGGCATTATTGAATTCGATCCACTGAATTCGCAGGTCATGGGAACCGGTTCGGAGTTCCTGAGCAAAAAGGTTATTCGTCAGAAAAGAGAGAAAAAGTAAAAGAAAAGGGACTTTCATAAGGAATGCGTATACCATTAAAAAATTGAAACTGTTCGCGACTCAACGGCATCTACTTTAAACGTGTTTTAAGGATAAATCGCTGATTTTTTTTAGTTACCTAACTGCCGAATCTCCCATGGACCGAACGCGAATTAAGTGCTTTTGCGTAGGTTTTAAGCAAACCTTATCTTTTTTCGACCGTTAACAAAAGAAGTACTGTTTCGAACTACCCGCCACGTACGCATGAATCCAACGACGCTTCTTTGCTCCAGAATATTTTCAGTAAGATTAGTCCATTGGACCTCTTGCCTAAGTCTCGGACTGATCTTATGGCTGGGATTGGTGAAAGTACAGGCTCAGAGCTTTTCGACCGTAGAAGATATTCCCAATCCCAAAGATGGCGGTCAGGGCTACATTAGCGACCCCGCCGGGTTACTGCCTCTTTCCGATTTTGATTCCATTACGCACGTTTTAGAAACACTCGAACGTCGTACGGGTGTCGAAACGGCCATCGTAATCATTCCTGATTTTAACGAAGATGAGGACGATTTCAGCTTTGCTACCGAACTGTTTCGTCAGTGGGGTATTGGAAAAGCTAAAGCCAATAATGGTCTTTTGCTCTTCATTGCCACGCAGCGACGGCAGTACCGTTTTATTACGGGTGACGGGCTGGAAGGGATACTGCCGGACGCCACGTTAAAAACCATGGGCGAGGAATTGCTGGTACCGGCTTTCCGTAAGCAGGAGTACGGCGAAGGTATCCTGGCAACCGTGCGAACTTTGTCGGATTACCTGCAACAGCCCGCTCACGAAAAAGAACTGTCTTCCCTGCTCAGGCAGTACAAACCCCGATCCAGTACCGATTCATCGGGTTTCATTATCTTTCTCGTACTGGTGGGATTTGCCGGATTGGCATTCTGGCAACTGTCCAGCTTTACGAAAGGAGCTTCAGTAAAAATCATTCCGAACCGTTACTCCGAAACGCTGGAAATTGTCGTGCTGGGTTTGGTTTTCGTGGTGGGTATCCTGATCGTCCTTCTTTTTTTTACGGGATCCATTTCAAAATTATTTCAGCATTTTGCTCAGGTACTTCCCTACTTAACCTACGTTACGATTGTATTTGTACTATTTTTCAAGCACCTCCATACGCTGGCTCACCTGAGAAGCCAGTACCGGGATGATCCAACATTTTTCAGTTCGGTACAGCATCTATTCCGGGCTACCTGGTGGCAGGTACTGCTTTCGCCGCCTACGCTTTTGTATCCGATGCTGGAAAGAATTCGATCGCAACGTAGCACCAGCCGTTTTACGCCACCACTCGACAGTCAGGGCCAAGCCATGCAACGGCTCAACCCGGATGAAGCCTCCGACCGCAACGGTTTTCTTTCTACCGGACAACAAGTCGAAGAAAAGCTCAATAGTCTGACGTACGATGTTTGGCTAGGAAGTCAGGGGGAACGCAAGATCATTCCGCATCCGTCGGATCAGTACGAGACGCATCTGGCTTGCCCTGCCTGCGGCTTCCGAACCCTCAGCGAACCCATTACGCTTACGGTCACGCGGGCGACGCAACATCAGGCGGGTACGGGCAAGCAAGTGAGAATTTGTCGGCATTGCAAACACGAGGTTTTCATCAAATCGGTCGTTAAAGCTCCCCTCGCCGAGCAACGCTCCGGGTCTTCAACCTTGTCCGGCAGTAGTAGTTCTTCTTCCTCCTCGTCTTCCGGCAGCTGGGGAGGGGGTACCACGGGCGGCGGTGGAGCCGGTGGCAGTTGGTAAGCAGCCTTCAGGTTAGATCGCGTATAAACCCTGAATACAGGGTTTATTCCGTCCAAACAACCGAATCTTCAGGTTATTTTCTTCTTAAAACGTTTCCAACTTTTGTTGACTTAGATCAACGTTTTTAATTATCCTAGCTCATCGGCTTCAGGCGTTAGATTCGAGTACGTTTGTACGAGATTTAACACTGAAAATAATGATACAAAGATCCGTTACCAAGATTTATACGCCGCCTAATGAACGGGGCTTTCTGGGAGGCGGTCACATCGCTCGTAGCGTAGTTACTGGTGGCTTTAGTCAAACCGATCCTTTTATTTTCCTGATGGACGACATGCTGGATAAAAAGGATCACGACCCTGCGGGTGGTCCGCATCCGCACGCGGGATTTGAGACCGTATCTTTACTCATCGACGGAGAAATTAAAGAACGCCTGGAGTCGATGAAAAAGGGCGACTTCCAACTAATGACTGCCGGTAGTGGCACCATTCATACGGAAACCATCGATGGCCCTACCAAAGGTCGTTTGTTTCAAATGTGGCTGAGCCTTCCCAAAGTCAACCGCTGGGTGACGCCTCGACTACAGATTTTACCCGCCGAACGGGTACCCACCTTCAATCAGGAGGGCGTACAGTTGCGTTTGTACAGTGGTTCTTTGGTGGGTATTCACTCGCCCGTACAAAACTATACACCCCTGATCGTAGCAGAATTTGAACTACAGCCCTCGGTAGCCTATCCGGTGCAGTTCCCGGCTAATTACAATGCTTTCCTCTACGTGATTAGCGGTTCCCTGGAAATTGGTACCCAAACCATCAACCAGGATCAGGTTGCCTGGCTGGACCTCTTTGAGGAGCAAACGGCTAGTGAGTTACGTATGCAGGCCGGGGAAGCGGGCGTACGGTTTGTCTTATACGCGGCCAAGCCCACGCACGATGCGATTGTTTCGCACGGCCTTTTCATTGCCAACACGCCCGAAGAAATCAAGGACCTGTACAGCCAGTACCGCAGCGGTAACCTGCAACACATTGCCGCGGCATCGGATGCTCAGAAACTGATCTATTAAACCAAGTACGAATCATGACGAAGACGATTGGCATTATTGGTGCCGGGCATATCGGACGGGCCCTGGCTACGCATCTATCGCAAACAAACCATCCGGTCTGGCTTACCAATAGCCGGGGGGCCGCTTCCCTGGAAGCGTGGGTAGCCGCCACGGGAGGGTCCTTACGGGCTGCGGAGCTACAAGAAACGATTGAGAACGCTGAAGTTTTGTTTGTAGCCGTACCCTGGAACCGACTAGAAGAGCTAGCTAAAGATTTCGCCGCTTTTCAGGGTAAAGTCCTGGTAGATGCGACGAACAACATCGTATCTGTAAACCCTTTTCAACTGGCGGATACGGGAGGAGCAACCACCGGTTCGTACGTAGCCAGCCTTTTTCCGACTCATCACGTCGTGAAAGCCTTTAATACCCTGGCAGCCGCTACGCTTGCTCTACCGCCAAAAAATAGCACGGGGACCCGAGTTATTTTCATGAGTGGCAACGATGACGAAGCCATCCAAACCGTAAGCCGTATCACAAAGGATATGGGTTTTGAACCGATTGTTCTGGGCAACTTAACGGAAGGCGGCAAACTTCAGGACGTAGGCGGCCCTTTATCCGGGATCGAACTCATGCAAGTCAACAGGTAAACAAAACATAAACACGATTTATTCATGGTCATTCAACATCAGGACAACGGGAAAAACGGGAAATTTTATGTAGAAGTGGCGGAGGTTTCCGAAGCCGAAATGACGTACCTCTGGTCGGGAGAACAACGCATCATTAGTGACCATACTGAAGTCAGTGACGTACTGCAGGGGCAGCAGGTGGGAAAACAATTAGTACAGGCCGCCGTAGATTTTGCCCGCGAAAAACAAATAAAAATACTCCCGCTTTGTCCTTTCGCTAACGCCGTATTCAAGAAAACGCCTGACTTTCAGGATGTTTTATTTTGACGATTATGGTCCGATTCCTGTCTTGCTCCCAAACATTTTTGACTCATGAAAGAAGCTATTCCTCTGTTTTTGTAAAGGCTTTTTTCTAATTTGTCTGTTTAACAGATTCATCCGATTACTCACCATTTACGATACCTACCTATGACCAAGGAATATTCGAACGGCGAGATTACGATTCTCTGGAAGCCGGAACTTTGTATTCACTCGGGTAATTGCGTGAGACTTTTGCCCCAGGTCTACCATCCTAAAGAACATCCGTGGGTAAGTCCCCAAAATGCTAGTACCGCTGAGCTGATTCATCAGATCAATCATTGCCCGTCGGGTGCCCTAAGCTATCGGGAAACGGAATAGCCTTGGAATTCAAGTAGTATCCCCTACGTACTAGAACCGGTGTAAAATGCTGATCAAGGACAGTTTTTTACATCGATTACCTTCTTTTTTTACAGCTATCCCTCGTAAACTTTTCTCTAACCTTAATTGGAAAGAATCCCCTATGGATGCCAAAACCTTACAGACGCTACAAGACGTACACGTGGCCGCCTGGAATGAAAAAGATGCCGTTAAGCGTACGGGGCTTTTGCAAACGATTTATGCGGAAGACATGCAGCTGTACGATACGCACTTTATCCTACAGGGAATCAACGCCGTATCGGACTTTATTGGAAAACTAATCAACGAAGATCCACATTACTTTTTTTCCGCCGCTCAACCCATCGAAGCTACCCAAAACGGGGTTCGGCTATACGGAACCATTGGTACCGCACAGGGTACGCTCAGCAGCATGGATTTTATGGTAATGGAAGCTAATAAGGTGCGTCACTTGTATGTCTTTATGGGCTAAGTAACATTCATCGGTAGACACAACTTTCCTGTATTTGCTTGAAACCTGATTCCCTCATTTTCTGACGGACTGATTACGTATGCGACTAAGCGTTTCCTTGGTCATGCCCAGGTACGAAGCGATCACGTGTTGGGGGAAGCGTTGCAGGAATTCGGGATGCTGCTTAATGAGTTCTTCGTAACGGTATTCAGCGGTATGGTAGATGGAGTCGTGGAGCCGCCGTTGAGAGGCAATGTGATGATTATCATCCAGTTGAATCCGCATTTCATTAAAGGCGGGGATGTTGTTCACCCGTTCATAATAGCCTTCTGCTTTGGGTAACAATAGGAAATCCGTTTCTTCCCAGGCGTCTATGTTGTAGATGGAAGGCGTTTCTTTATGGAAGCTTTCCCGATCGGATACCCACCAGTCTTCAATACTCAAATTAAGAATGTGTTCGTAACCTTTCTCATCAACGGTGTACTGACGGGTAGCTCCTTTAATAATGAAACCAATATACTTACACACCTCCCCTTCCTGTAAAAGAAACTGTCTTTTCCTTAACTTTTTGGGAATGAAGGCTTCCTTTATCAAGCTTACCTCCGCTTCAGTGATCGGGCTGTGGGATCGGGTCTTGATGTAGTCGAGCAGATAGGCGTGCATGCGTGTTCATTGGGGAAGGTAGCTGACAAAGATACTAAGGCAGAAGGACTGTTTCAAGCTTCTACCTGAACACCTACCGGGCAACATTTGATACAAACAAAGCCTTGGACAAAGCCATGCAGGTCTTATGGGAGAAAGATACCCCGCACATACTAGCGTTAGGTCGTTTGAATCACGTACCATAAAAGCAGCATACTGGCGATGAATAAGAGCCCCGTAATCACCTGCATGGCTAGTGCGGAATGATAGTACTGCCCTTGATCCAGTTGCCGTTTGGTAGTTTGGTAACGCAGGTACCCCAGCAGCAGCGTAAGGGAACCCAAGCCGATAAGTAAAATGCCGATGATGGGTGAGTAACCCGTTGAATGGAGTTGATTTTCTCGGCCTAATGCAGCCGAAATTTGTCGGATAAACAGGGAAAACTTGACGACGACAAAGCCAAATCCCATCACCCCGATACTGGTCCGAACCCAGGCCAAAAAGGTTCGTTCATTCGCTAGGTGATCATTAGCACTGGCTTTTTTCAGGGGAAGGGGTTCTTCATTCATACGGCATACATTCGTTCATTGGATCGAAACTACGGATTCGCCTCGAAAAGCTCATCCCTTTACAAAAAGCTTATTCCAACCTGATCGCTGCTCCTTCCTAAAAAAGGCAGCCCGTAAGAAACGAGTTCTTACAGGCTGCCTAACTAGTTTTAGAGGTAAATGGGATACAGCTTCAGCGATTAGTACCCAGGGTTCTGCTTCAATTGCGGCGATACGTTCAGTACGTTGAAGCCGATGGGGAAAATACTCGTGTGCGAATCGGCATCGGGTTGTTTGTCCCACCAGGTTCCGGTATTGAACTGATTGAAGCGAATCAGGTCCGTACGACGACGGCCTTCGCCCAAAAACTCGCGGCCCCACTCGTCGAGTAATTCTTGTTCCGTCAGCGTACTGCCATCCGCTGGATACAAACTCGGCGAGCCCGCCGGGTAGTACCGCTTCCGAACGCGATTCAGTAAGTCGGCTGCTTTCGCTTTATTTCCGGCCCGGAATTCGCATTCCGCCAGCGTATAATACACTTCCGCCAAACGAATTTCGGCATAATCAGCTTCGATTTTGTGCTCGTCTTCCGTACGGTAGAATGGATACTTGAGCATGTATACGCCGGAGTTCTGATCGGCGTGGTTCATGTTCGACTCCTTATCCGCCGGTACCTGATTGGGAGGCGTGTTTTTGAACCAGCCCACCTGATCCCGAATGTACAATTTATAGCCACGGGTACTCGCCAGGGTATCGCGGTTGTTGTTATAGGTCAGATACCCGTAGAGAAACATCCCTTCACGACTGTTGTTGCCCAGGTTGCGGTACTTCTTCAACCGAACGTCATCGCTGTACTTCTGGAACTTCACAAAGGGCTTACCCAGCGTAAACGGATACTCCACGTTATCGACGTTGCGACCGGGCTGGAGGGCAAAACGGGGGTTACTGCCGCCCCAGTCGGTGAAGCCCAGGTAGTTCTGCGGAGCGTTATAGGGCATCATCCACCAGTACATCCCGCCTTCGTACTGCCAGTGCGAGCGACCAAAGGTACCCGGAAAGGCAAAAACGGTTTCCGGCGATTGATCGTTGTTCCAGTCAAAGGGAGCATCCCAACGGTTTTCAATGGTATAGTTCCCGTATTTACCATCCACAATATCCCGACAGATGGTTGCACAATCCGCGAAGTGGTCTTCGTTGATGTATACCTTGGCGTTCAAATACAGACGGGCCAGCAGCGTCATCGCTCCCGCCTTCGTCCAACGACCCTGAAACAGCTCGGTACCGGCATCGCCTTTCATGGCCAGATCGGGCAGTGCTTCCTTCAATTCTGTTTCAATAAAGCGGAACGTTTCCTGCGGTGTCGATTGGGTCGTACCCTGCGTTTCGCCTTTGACCCGGGTGATGATTTCGATGTTGCGGTAGAAATCAAACAGACGGAGGTAATACCAGGCCCGCATGGTGCGGAGTTCGGCAATAAACTGCTTCTGCTCCGCCACCGTTAAATTAAATTTGGCCGGATCGATCGCTTCAATGTCCTGCAGCGAGTTCGTCGCCAGGGCTACGCCCGTGTAGAGGTTGTTCCAGGCACCACTGGTGTAGCCATCCTGCGACGTCCAGGTATGCTGGTGAGCCCGGATGTACTGGCCACCGTCGTACCAGTCTCCTTCGCGGTTGGGCGTCATGAACTGATCGGCGGGCAATTCCTGCATAATAAACTGATCGCCCTGCACCGTCCAGTACCCGTGTTCGAAAGTCCGTAGAAACGTACGGTACACATCTTCCTTGGTTTGGAGGAAGTTTTCGGAGGTAATCCGATCGTACAGTGTCTCGTCCAGGTTCGTACAACTACTGAGCACACTCGTCAGTAAAATATAGGAAAGTATCTTTTTCATGTGAAGTAAAGGTTACAGACCCAGTTGGATTCCGGCCAGAATCTGGGTTGTCGTGGGATAATAGGAACGTGAGCTGTTGATACCTGGGTACAAACCGTTGATGGGGTAGCGATCCGGATCGCCGCCGGTGAACGACGTAAAGGTCAACAGGTTCCGAGCCGCCGCGTACAGACGAATCGAGCGGATGGATTTCAGATTTACCTTTGGCGTATAACCCAGTGTCACGTTATCCAGCTTCAGAAACGAGCCATCTTCCAGGAAGTAATCCGATAAAATTACAGTCGTAGCCTGGTTGGTTAATTTAGCATACTTACCTCCGCCGTAGGCTGAAGTCAACACGTTCGCGTTGGATTGTGTACCCGGCGTACCGGTATAGAACGCCTGCGTATTGAATAATTTGTAACCTACCACGGCCCGGAAGAATACCGAAGCATCCCACTTTTTGTACGTAAACGTGTTGTTTAAACTCAGGGTCGCTTTTGGTAAGCCGTTTCCTACCACGCGTTTATCGTCGTTGTTGGCTTTATCGGCGGGAATGATGTCTCCTTTCTGGTTGTACACGAGCAATTTGCCATCATCACCCACACCCGCTGCGTGCAGCATGTAGAACGTACCGATCCGCTGACCTTCCTGTAAGCGTTGAGCCGTTCCGGGCGAACCGGGACTGGGTAGACCAACGACGTCAATGTAGTTTTGTCCCTGATACGCCGCATTCGAGAAGGATACGAACTTATTGCTGTTGGTAGCTCCCGCAAAGGCCACACTATAAGTAAAGGCAGACGTTGAAACCACCTGGGCATTCAGTTGTAATTCGATCCCCGAGTTTTGCATCGTTCCTACGTTAGCGTAGGTAGAACCCTGAATGTTGGGGGGCAGCGGAACCGAGTAAAAGCCCAGCAGATCCTTGTTTTTGCGGGTGTAGTAGTTGATACTTCCCGAAAACCGTTCCTTAAAGATCGAGAAGTCAACGCCGAAGTTGAGGTTTTCCGCCGTTTCCCAGCGTAAGTCGTAGTTCGTGTTCTGGCTGGGTCCCCATACCTGATACTGCGATCCGTTGAGGGGGTAGTAGCCATAACCACTGTAAGTATCCAATGACAGGTAGTTACCAAAATCCTGGTTTCCGGTCACCCCGTAATCGGCCCGGAGTTTCAGATCGTCAATCCAGGTCAGGGGCTTCATGAATGCCTCCTGGCTCAAACGCCAACCCACGGAAGCCGCGGGGAAGTTACCCCACTTGTGATTGTAGCCAAACTTGGAAGAACCTTCGCGGCGTAAGCTGGCCGAGAACAGGTATTTGTCCTGCAACGCGTAGTTGATCCGACCAAAGAAGGCAATCAGGCGGGAATCGTTTTTGTACGTTCCCATACCGTTGCGGCCTTCCACCTGCTGATAGAGTCCCGTGCCGATGTTGTTATACGTCAAGGCGTCGGAAGGCATCTGGCGGTTTTCGCCCGACAGACCTGAGCTTTGGAAGTACTGGTAGGAGTACCCTCCGAGTACCTTCACGTCATGGGCTCCTTTCGTCCATGAGTAGTTACCTACCCACTCCAGACTTCGCTGGTCGTACTTGTTATACGCCCGGCTGGCCGAGTTCATGCTACCCTGGTACTGAGCCGCGTAGGTAGAAGTCGAGGGCCGGAAGAAAAAGTCAAAGTAATCCCGGGTAAACTGACCAAACGTCAGCTGAGTGGTCAGCGTCGGCAGGATGTTTACGAGCAAACTGGCGTTGTAATCGAGAATCTTTCCTTCAGTACCGCTTTGTTCAGTACGTAGCCGCTCAACGGGATTGAACGGTGACGAAAAGCCCGACTGAATGCGGTTATAACGCGTTGGATTCTGGGGATCAAAAATAGGGAGGGTTGGATTGAGCGTCAGAGCCTGATCGAAAGAATCGTAATCGGCATTATTGCTTTTGAAGTAACGCGGAGCTACGTTCAGAGTCAGCGTATACAGATTGTTGGCCGAGGTGTGATTCAACATCAGACGAGCCCCGTACTCTTCACGACCCGAGCGTAAATCCAGACCCTGAGCATCCCGGTAATCCGCCGTAGCCCGGTAGTTATTGCGGGCATCGCCGCCGGAAAAGGACAGGCTATGTTTGTGGGAAAAAGCGGAGGCACGCGTAATGGACTTGAGCCAATCCGTCTGTGCACCGAAGTCCGTACCCCGGTTCTGAGCCAGAAACTCACTGGCCGAGAGCGTTTTCAAAGGCATCGCAGCGAAATCAAACGCTCCGTACCCGTTGTAATCCACTCGAGAGCCCTGAGAGCCTTTTTTCGTCGTAATGATGATCACCCCGTTACTACCGCGGGTACCATAAATGGCCGAAGCCGCTCCGCCTTTCAGGACGTCAATCGACTCAATATCGTTCTGGTTGATGTTTTCCAGTACACCACCGGGTACGCCGTTCACGACGACCAGCGGTCCCAGACCCGCATCCCGCGAGGATACGCCCCGTAACTGAATGCTCGGCATCGAGTTCGGATCACCACCTCCCGTATTCGTAATAGTCAGACCGGAAACCTTACCCTGCAAAGCAGAAATAGGGTTGGTAACACCTACGGTTAACAGGTCTTTCCCCGAAACGTGCGTAATGGCACTGGTTACCTCTTTTTTATCCAGGGTACCGTAACCCACTACCACTACTTCATTCAAGGAACTACTGGATTCTTCCAAAGTGACGTTAATCACGGGTTGATTACCTACAGTAATTTCCTGTTTGACGAAACCGATGTACGTATACGTCAATACGGAACTGGCTCCCTGAACGTTAATTTTGTAATTCCCTTCGGCATCCGTGAGCGTACCGTTATTTGTTCCTTTTTCAAGAATGGATACGCCGGGTAGCGGATCGCCCGAGTTACTAATGACTTTCCCCGTGATGGGTACGGCCGCTAGCCGGGGAACAGCCATCAGCGAATAGCTGACTAGAAGTGCGGGCAACAACAGCCACAGGCCGCTCCATCGGCGGCGTGGACCAGAAACATGTAAATACGAAAGCATGCAAGTAAAAGTGTTAGGATTAAGGGGCAGTTGGGGCTACGAAAAGTGCCAGTACACCGGGACCTAAATCAGGAAGAAAAGAAGAGAAAGCAAGGGCTATTTTGCATCATTCACACAATAAATAGTATCCTGCAAAGTAAGATTTAGAAAGAAAGTACTGAGAATCCCTGCGTATCAATTTTGATTCAAATTGTATCATAATAACTACCGTTTCACGCTGGCGTTGTAGTTTTAAAGACTAGTTGTATCGCGTGTATGAGGCGTTATCTTTTTTTAGTCTTCCTGCTTCTGTGGGGAATCGGTTCCGGGGCTCAACCCCACTATTCCAACTTTAAATCCTACCAGGTTGCCGACGGTTTTTCCAGCAATACCATCACCTGTATTTTGCAGGATCAGCGGGGCTTTATGTGGTTTGGCAGCCGCAATGGTCTGAATCGTTTCGATGGGCATACGGTGAAAGTTTTCCATCACTCGGTGAAGGATTCGCTGAGTCTGGGAAGTAATACCGTTTATAGCCTGTGCGAAGATCCGCAGCATCGCCTGTGGGTGGGTACATCCAGGGGCGTCTACTGGTACGATCCCCGCCTGGAAACATTCCAGCGTTTTACGGGTGTTCCAGCCAATGAAATCCGTTTCTTACAAACGGACGCCCAACACCGCGTATGGATTATTGCAGGCTTTAAGCTTTACTGTTATCAGCACAACCGGATTAAAGTCTATCCCTTTGCTCAAGATCAGTCGATCTTCCTACACGTTTCAGAGCGAGGTACGGTTTGGGTAACGACGGAGAATGGTCATTTGAAAAGGTACGATGCTCGTTCGGATCGTTTTGAGGAACTCCCCCACCCAAGCCAGGTATATGCCCGCATTGAGACGATGTACTCCATGGCTGATACGACGCTGCTACTACGGCAGGGTAATCAGGTGTTGCTCCACCACATCCAGCAGCGACGGACGGTTCCTTTAACGGGCAGCAACGGCCTCGAAATGAGGGTCAACTCCGTACTCCGAAAATCGCCGTACGAATTCTGGATTGGTACCGAATCGGGCATCTACGTTTACAATAGTTGCACGCAACAACTGACGCACATTCAGGCCCAGTACGGAAATCCCTATTCGATTACGAACAATGCGATTGCCTGTTTGTACCAGGATCGGGAAAAGGGAATCTGGATTGGTACGGCCTTTGGGGGCGTTAATTACTACTCCGATCACCTGACCCACTTTACCAAATACCTGCCTTTACCGGGACAAAACAGCCTGAGCGGCAACGTCGTACACAGCATTCAGAAGGACGGACAGGGGAACCTGTGGATCGGTACCGAAGACGCAGGTTTGAACAAATTGAATCTGGCCACGGGGCATATTAAATCCTTTCGCCCCAGTTCGGGTCAGCACGGAATCAGTTATCAGAATGTTCATGGATTGCTGGTCGATGGAGACCGATTATGGATTGGTACGCTCGAACACGGCCTTGACCTGATGGATTTGAAAACCGAAAAAGTGATCCGTCGGTACCGATCTGCCCCCCAGCCCGGCCACTTTAGCAGCGACTTTATCGTCACCCTGTATAAACGCCGCAATGGTGATATTCTGGTGGGTACCTGGAATGGCCTCTTCCGCTACCGGCCTAAAGAGGATGATTTTGCCGCTGAACCTTTTTTTAATATTCAGACCCAAACCATTCACGAAGCCAGTGACGGTACGCTTTGGGTAGGAAGTTACGGTCATGGCATCTATTA
The DNA here is from genome assembly GCF_002943425.1 of Siphonobacter curvatus. Lineage (NCBI taxonomy): Bacteria > Pseudomonadati > Bacteroidota > Cytophagia > Cytophagales > Cytophagaceae > Siphonobacter > Siphonobacter curvatus. The sequence continues at coordinate 218,121 of NZ_PTRA01000002.1, read as the reverse complement.
CGCGAATGAACGAACCGGCAAACGGGGGCATTTTACCACCCGTTCGGGTCTTCGTACCAATTACGTCAATCACCTCTACGAAGATCGTCACCATCAGCTCTGGATTTGTACCGAAGGGGGCTTGACCCGTTATGATCCGGCCCAACACCGCTTCACGCATTATACCGTGGAAAATGGTTTGCCGGATAATCAGATTTTCCGGGTAGAGGAAGACCGCTTCGGATACATATGGATTTCAACGGGCCGGGGTCTGGCCCGGTTTGATCCCCAGCGAAACCAGTGGCAGCACTACTTCACCGCCCACGGCTTACCCACCGAGCAGTTTAACTACAACTCCTCGTTTAAAGACACCGATGGAAGTCTTTATTTCGGTACGGTCAAAGGACTCGTTCACTGGGATCCGGCTTCATCGGTTCACCCGAATCAGTATATTCCGCCCGTGTACATCACCGGGTTACAGGTGAATAACCAGGAAGTACGGATCGGAGCGAAAGACTCGATTCTGCGGCAGTCCATTACCCATACTGCGGCCCTGGTGCTTTCCCACCGACAGTCTACGTTGAGTCTGGATGTAGCGGCCCTGAGTTATACCAATGCTCCGATCAATCAGTACCGGTACATGCTCGAGGGAATGGATCAAAACTGGATTCATTTAAGTAATAACCGAAAGATCTATTACACGAACCTTCCGGCGGGGTCATACCGTTTTCGGGTACAGGGTTCGAATAATGACGGCATCTGGAATCCCAAAGAAACCGTACTTCGCATTCAGATTCTGCCTCCTTACTGGGCGACGCCCTGGGCGTATGTTCTGTATGCCAGTCTGGTTTTGGCCATTATTCTCATCATTTTCCGATACTATCATTTAGCCGTTACGGAAAAGAACAAAAGGCAGATAAAATCGCTTGAGATAGAAACGGAACGGGCCATTTATACGAGCAAAATTGAGTTTTTTACCAACGTTGCCCACGAAATTCGTACACCGTTAACGCTCATTAAGTTACCCCTGGATAAACTGTTGTTTCAGCCAATTCAGGACCCCCTTTTACGTGAAAGCCTGCACATGATGAAAAAACATACCAATCGTCTGATCGAGTTAACGAATCAGTTACTGGATTTTCGAAAAGCCGAATCCCAGAGCATTCGTCTCCATTTTGCTAATACCGACATTAATGCCTTGCTTAACGAACTCTGGATTTGGTTCAAGCCCGCGGCGGACGAGCGGAAACTTAGCTTCAAACTGGAATTACCAAGGATTACCCTGCACGGCTTTGTCGATGAAGAAGCCCTACGGAAAATCCTGAGTAATCTGCTCAGTAATGCCATTAAGTACGCCGATTCCTCGATTCTGGTGAAATTGCTGCCGTTTAGTAGTGAAGATGATTTGTTCCGAATTGAGGTCAGTAATGATGGCTACCGCATTCCGCAGGAGTTAAAAGATAAGATTTTCGAACCCTTCTACCGAATTAAGGAAACTGACCAGCAACCCGGTACGGGCATTGGCTTACCCCTGTCCCGAACGCTGGCGGAGCTGCACAAGGGTACACTGACGCTGGAAACCGACCGACTGGAGGTCAACTGTTTTCGGGTGAGTTTACCGATTCATCAGGAAAATGAGCTGGACTTTCAATCCTTTTCAACCAACGAACCTCCGTCAGAAGACGTACTAGCTCCGCAGGACCTGGACCCTTCCAAACCGACGCTCTTACTCGTCGAGGATCAGCGGGAAATCAGTGCGTACATTCAGCAAGAATTCAGTGACCGTTATAATGTCCTCATCGCCTACCACGGTCAGCAGGCTCTGGAAGTTTTGCAGCAGGAGAACGTGCAATTGGTCATCAGCGACATCATGATGCCCGTTATGGACGGCATTGAGTTGTGCCGGACTATCAAATCAGATTTGGCTTACAGTCACGTACCCGTAGTACTGCTCACGGCGAAGAACTCGCTACAGTCGAAAGTGGAAGGGCTGGAAGTCGGAGCGGATGCGTACCTGGAAAAACCGTTTTCGGTGATTCACCTGGAAGCCCAGATCGAAAGCTTACTGACCAACCGGAACCGGGTGAAAGAGTACTTTGCCCGCTCGCCGCTAACGCCCTTCAAGGGGATGGCGTATACACCGGCGGATAAAGCTTTTCTGGAACAACTGAATCAAGTCATCTACGATCACATTATCGACATGGAACTGAACGTGGATCAGCTTTCCAGGCTTATGAACATGAGTCGGCCGACGCTTTACCGCAAAATCAAGGGTTTATCGGATTTAAGTCCAAATGAATTGATTAATCTTTCCCGCCTGAAAAAAGCCGCTGAGTTACTGGCTACGGGGCACTACAAAGTCAATGAAGCCGCCGCCTTGGTCGGGTACAGTTTGCCGACGAACTTTTCGCGTGATTTCCAGAAGCAGTTTGGCATCACGCCTAGTCAGTATATGAATGGGAAAGGTTAAGGTGGTGGCTTTGATTTTGCTGTTTGATTCAACTGAAATGTTTTATTAACCTAGACTGGGTTTCGTCTTCATAACTGGCTGACTAGTAACATGTGGTCCTCTCCACGACTAACGATAGCTTGCTCAGAGCCCCCGCCATTGCAGCTATAGTAAGTCGTTCTGCGGTCCACATGCGGAAGATATTTTCATCCCTTGACCCTAGTTGAGGGTTGCTAGAAAAAATAAAATACCTTCATGGACGGCATTAACCTGATCCCCATCCTATCGCATGCCATGCTGGAATTCCATTCCGGGAATCGCATTCTGGGGTTCAAGTCGCCTACCGTTCATTCCATAGTGGCTCCCTCGGCAATGTGTTAGCCTGGAATAAGAGCAAGTCAGCGGTGGGCGTGCCGGCATGCGATGCCCGGCATGGAATGCATACGGACTAAATGACCAGCCGTCTTTTAGGGGACGAAAACTGACGGTACAGGCTTGAGCATCAGCTAGCATACCGTCAAAGGTCTTATTAAAAACTCCCCCGAAACATTTTCCCCGTATTCAAATCCTTCAAATTCAGCGAGCTGACTGTCCCTACTCCGGAGAAGCGGATACTTATGCCGTAGATTTGCTGTAAGGGATGCGTGTAAGTGCTTTCGAACACCTGTCGGTCATTGATGTACAGCCGGGCCTGCTGATTTTTTACCAGCAAGCGTAACGTACCTCCGCGACGGAAATCGGCTCCGAGGAAACTTAGATCCTCCTGTCGCCCGGACCATCCTTTTTCCGAAAAATTCAGCTTTGACCAGTAGACACAGCCAGGTTTGGTGACGACAAACATATGGTTGGATGACTCCCCCATAATCCGAACATCTACCTGAGAGCACCGAATACCTGTTCGGTCGGGCGTAGTGATCAAATGCGTTTGTAGTTCAAAGTTATCCCCGCTAATACCCGTTTGCTGAGCATTGGTAAATTCTACAAAAAAGGTACGATTGGTATCAATACCCGCCTGAGACAGCTCCTGCGTGTTGATGGTACGCTTTCCACCCGTAAATAAGGCCGGTACGTCAATGGGATATACCCGCGAGGTGTCGTACATCATATAAGCCGTCGCCGCCCAACCCTGCGTGGGCAGGTACACCGTGGTGGAATCCAGGGGTTCATTGCCCTGTATTAAAACAGCCTGATACCGGCCGGGCACTTCGTAATAATGGTTATAGACAGTCGTGTTCGGATTCACCGATGTACGCTTGCCATCCCCGAAATCCAGCGAATAATCATCCGCTCGTTCATGGGGTGTTTGTACCGTAAAAATGGCCGAATGCGGATTTTCGCCGAGCGGGTTTTTACAGATCAGGGAAGGCGTGCCTTTCGGAGTTGACCCCTGACTGATTTTCCAGCCTGCCCATAGGACCAGCAGGATCAGTAGACTCATCCCCGTCCACAAAAGCGTACGTTTTACGGATCGTTTCGGAACCGGACTTTCGTTTTGTTCGGGCACATTTTGATGGAGTCCTTCTTCGATCAGGGGTTCTTCTACCTCCGAAAGGGATTCCTCCTCCGCCACCGCTTCCACGAGCTGGTCCCAATCCCCGAAGCCCGCGTACGCAGCCAGGGCGTCGCGGGTCGCTTTTTGCGGATAATACCGGGCATCCGTCTTGATTTTTCCAAAAATTCGCTTCAGCGTATTGGGACTGATTTGTACCCGCGTCTTCCGAAACAGGATTCGGCTCAGCAAAATATAGTCTCCGTTCGTCCATTCTGACCACTCTTCCCTCCCATACGTCTCGGCGACTCGCTGGCAACAACGCTCCAAGTAGTAATAACTCCAGGTTTGCTCCTGGCCTTTATCCGTAACCATTAGTTTCTACATTACTGTACATCAGATACTTACCTTGTCCATAATTCTGTATAAGGGATTGGATACCCCTCCTGCTTTCAACACCGTATAGTCCAAAATTATGTTTGTTAAGTTAAATCACAAGCCCGGTAAAATTGCAGAAGAACCTCTAATTATCAGAAAAAATTATGCATTTAAAACTACTACTAAGCAGTCTGCTATACTTAAGTATCCTGTTGCCTGCTTTTACTCAGAGCCGTTCCATCACGGGTCGCGTCACGGATGAAAAGGCCAAGGAGCTACCGGGTGTCAGTGTAGCCATCAAAGGAACGTCCCGGGGTACGACTACTGACGCTCAAGGCGATTACCGACTGGCCATCTCGGATACGGGGTCAGTTACCCTTACCTTCTCTTCCATTGGCTACCAGAGCCAAGACATTCTAATCACAGATCAGGCTGTCCTGAACATTACCCTCAAGGCAACCGAACAATCGCTGGATGAAGTCGTTGTGGTCGGCTACGGAACACAAAAGAAAAAGGATCTGACGGGGGCCATTTCCACCATTGATGCTAAAGATGTAGCGGGGCGTCAGACCGTTCAAATCTCGGAAGCCTTACAAGGCAGTATTGCGGGCGTATCGGTCACCCGGAGCAGTGGAGCCCCCGGAGCCAGCTCCAACATTCTCATCCGGGGCATTACAACGCTGGGCACCAACGCTCCCCTGATCATTGTGGATGGCGTTCCGGTCAGTACGATCGATAACGTCAATCCGAATGACGTGGAGAATATTACCGTATTGAAAGACGCCGCTTCGGCCGCCATTTATGGATCGCGGGGAGCTGCTGGGGTTATTCTGGTAACAACCAAACGATCCAAGGAAGGCCAAACGAGCTTTGAATACAACGCCGAATACGGTTTTCAGAAGCCGACGGCCCTGCCCGCTTACGTCAATGCTCCGGAGTACATGCGGCTGTTTAACGAGCAGGCTACCAACGACGGGTCCTCGACGGGTCCTTACGCGGCCGATTATATCACGAATTTTGATCAGTACCACCGGGAAAAACCGGACGTCTTTCCCTTTGCCAATACCGACTGGCAGAAAACTATTCTGACGCGGGCGACGGCCCCCCGGGTCCGCCACGATCTGGTGTTTACCATGGGAACGGGTAAAATTAAAACCAAGGCCTCGCTGGGCTACACGAAATCCGGTGCCTTCTACGACAACTATAACTATGAGCGGTACCTGCTTCGGGTCAACAACGATTTACAGGTTAATTCGAAACTGGGCATTACGCTGGATGTCACCTACAAGCGGACCAAGTCGCTTTCGCCCGTGGTCAACCCCTTGTACGAAGCCCGGTTGATGCCTCCAATTTTTGATGATTACTATTCAGATGGTCGATACGCCCTGGGCAAAGATGGTCGCAACCCGATTGCTCAGCTCAACGAAGGGGGAACCAACAACGAGTACTACAATCAGGTGATGGGCCGCTTGGCCTTCAACTTCAAACCCATCGATGGACTAACGCTGACGGCCCTAGTCGCTCCGAGTTTCGATTTTGACCGGGGCAAAGCTTTTTCCAAGCGAATCACGTTTACGAACCTCGACGGTAGTCCGAGTGCCTTTAGTAATCAGCCCCGCACGACGCTGAACGAAAAACGTCAGGAAACGACCAATATCACGGGTCAGTTTTTAGCCAACTATTCCAAAGAAATCGGCTCGGGCCATAACGTGGATGTGCTGGCGGGTTATGAAGAACTGTATAATTTCGGCGAAACGCTGACGGCCTCGCGGAGTGGTTTTGCCCTGATTGATTTTCCGTACCTGAATGCCGGTTCGCAGGAGTTACGCGATAACTCCGGCAGTGCCAGTGAGGCCGCCCTGCGTTCGGTATTTGGTCGACTCAAATACGATTATCAGAACAAGTACTACATCCAGGGTAACCTACGCTATGATCAGTCTTCCCGCTTCAATCGCCAGCACCGCGATGCTTTGTTCCCTTCGATTTCAGGGGGCTGGACGATTTCCGAAGAAAACTTTCTGCGGAATACCCCCTGGCTATCGTTTCTGAAAGTACGCGGTTCGTACGGCGTGGTGGGCAATGAGCGAATAGGGAATTATCCGTATCAGGCGACCATCAGTTTTAGCAATGCTCTTTTCTACCAAAATGGGGTAGTCGTTCCGCTGAACGGGGGTGGTCAGGTGGACTATGCCGTTGAGAATATTTCCTGGGAAACTACCCGGACGCTGGATGCGGGTATTGACGCCGCCTTCTTCAAAAACCGACTGAGTGCAGCCATTGACGTCTACCATAAACGCACCTACGACATCCTGCTGGCTCTGGACATTCCGCTGTACCTGGGCTATGAACGGCCACAACAAAATGCCGGGATCATGGACGTGAAAGGTTGGGAACTGGAAACCAGCTGGCGGGATCGAATTGGGAAAGTCAACTATTCCATTGCCTTCAACATTTCCGATTCCAAATCAAAAATTGTGGATTTGAAAGGTACCCAGATTCTGGGTAGTCAGTCTACGTTCAAAGGCAGTGAGTACAACGAATGGTTTGGCTACCGCTCGGCGGGGTTATACCAAACCGCCGAAGAAGCCCGTCAATCGCCGCGACTGAATACCAACGTTACGGCGGGCGATGTTCGCTACGTGGATATCAATAACGATGGCCGCATCACGCCCGATGATCGCGTACTATTGGGCGGTTCCCTCCCCCGTTTTCTGTACGGTAGCACGATTCGACTGGATTATCAGGGTTTTGATCTGGGCTTGGTTGTTCAAGGCGTTGGTAAAAAACTCAGTCGCCTGCCCGATGAAATCGTACGACCCTTTGGGGAAGCTTTTGGAAACGTACCGCAGGAAATTGTGGGTAAATTCTGGAGCAAAACCAATGCGGCGGAGGTTAACGCCCGGGCCCGGTATCCGCGGCTTTCAACACAATCGCTGGCAGCCAATTACGAAGCGTCTGATTTCTGGCTCATCAACGGATCGTATTTCCGCGTCAAAAACATCACGCTGGGCTATACCCTAAAAGGAGACGTGCTCAAGAAACTGGGCCTGCAATCGACGCGATTGTACGTTTCGGCCAACGACGTACTCCGGATTCACCACTTCCCCCGCTACGCCGATCCGGAAGCCGCGAACTCCTCCTACCCCATCGTCACCACCTTTCTGGGCGGTATCACCTTACGTTTTTAAGCTCTTTCAGACACGGTTTCGTTATGAAAAAATACCTGTTTCTTCTGCTGGGAGTTATAGGCCTTACCGCCTGCAACTCACTTGACTTGAATCCTTTGTCAGAACCCTCCACGGCTACGTTCTACGCCAATCAAACTGAACTCGAACTGGCGGTGAACGATCTGTATCGCCTGGATTTCTGGGGGAACGACAATGAACAGTTCACGGATAATTACTGGCATCGGGGTATGCTGGGCAATGCGGTCACCTTCGGCACGATGAATTCTGAAGATGCCACGGCACAGGCTTACTGGACAGTCTGCTACAAAGCCATTGCCCGGGCGAATTCCTTCTTGGCCAACAAAGACCGGGCGGCGGCGAATACACCCGCGACCATACTGACGCGACTGGAGGCAGAAATGCGACTCATCCGGGCGTACCAGTATTCCAGACTGTTGACGCATTTTGGCGACGTTCCGCTCATTACCGACCCGCTGGTACTCGAACAATCGTATAGCGTGACCCGTACGCCCCGCAATGAAGTCCTGACCTTCGTTTTCAATGAGCTTGATTTTGCCATTGCGAACCTGCCCGCTTCGTACCCCACTTCGGCTGTACGCCGGTTGACTAAAGGGGTAGCCCTGGCCATCAAAGCCCGTACGGCTCTATATACGAACAACTGGGCAGTAGCCAAAGACGCTTCGCAGGCCATTATGCAGCAGACCGGGGTATACAGTCTGCATTCAAATTACGGTCAGCTCTTTCTGAAACCTGGCGAAACCAGTCCGGAAATCATTCTCAGTATTCCCCGGGATGAAATGCAGAAGGTATTTACAACGGGCACACCCGTGCGGGATCAGCTGCCTCGGATTGCCGGCGGTTTTGGAGCCCAGATTCCTACCCGGGAGCTGGTTGACGCCTACGAATGCCGGGATGGCAAGCCCATCGACGAATCTCCGCTGTACAATCCGCGGGAACCCTTTAAAAACCGCGATCCCCGCTTAACGGCTACGGTTGTTGAATTCGGTACGAACTGGCTGGGGTATACCTATCAGCCGCACCCCGATTCGGTTACCGTTTTCAGTAGCAAGGAAAATCGGCGAGTGGCCAATCAGGATACCCGAAGCGTCGCGGCATTTGCCAGTTTTACAGGTTTTCTCTGGAAAAAAGGCATCGATCAAAGCTGGGCCGACAAGCAGAGCGAAGACGCCGATGCCCTGTTGATCCGTTACGCGGAAGTACTGCTTACCTACGCCGAAGCGAAAATCGAGCTCGGCGAAATCGACCCGACGGTCTTGCAGGCCATCAATCAAGTACGGGCTCGGGCTTACGGGGTGCGGGTAGACGATCCGGCGGCATACCCGGCCATTACAACTACCAACGCGAACGAACTGCGGCAAGTCGTTCGTCGGGAGCGTCGGGTGGAATTTGCCAAAGAAGGCTTGCGATACATGGACCTCATCCGCTGGCGACTGGCGGAAAAGGCACTCACCCGACCCGTCATTGGCTTACCCGATCCGGCGGCCCAGAACCGCTCGAAATGGCCCTTCCCCGGGGTTACTCCCATCGATACGGATGGACTGGCGGACTACTCCGGTTTTGGCACTGACGTTAAAATCGTGGCTCAACGCAGCTTTGACGCCAGCCGTCAGTACCTCTGGCCGATTCCCGCCCTGGAGATCCGCGTCAACCCCAAACTGACTCAAAATCCGGGTTACTAAAATCTCCGTACTGATCTATCCTTTCCCAAATCATTTTTCGATTCGAATGAAGAAACTTTTTCTTTCGGCTTGCGTAGCCGCTCATGTACTACTCGCGGATTCCTGCGGGGCCCAATCCCTCCGCCGCCCCTCGTTCAGTGGCATATATCCGCATCTGGCCATGTACAACCGCGAAGGCGAATGTGGTACGGGAGCCGTCGTCCCCTGGGCCAATCAGCTGTGGGTCATCACCTACGGTCCGCATTTACCGTTTGGTTCTTCGGATAAATTGTACGCCATCAGTCCGGATTTGCAGCAAACGATTCGTTCGGAAAGCATCGGCGGTACGCCCGCCAATCGAATGATTCACCCGGAAAGCAATCAACTCTTCATCGGACCTTACGCGATTGACGCGAAGGGACAGGTTCGGACCATTCCGTACACGGCCATGCCTGGTCGGCATACGGGTAATGCCCGCCACCTTACCGATCCCGCCCACAAGATTTACTACGGTACCATGGAAGAAGGTTTTTACGAAGTGGATGTAAAAACGCTCAAACCCAAGCTCTTATACGAAGACGGAAACGTAAATCGCCAGAAAGACTCCGATGAATCCAACAACCTCCAGAATGCCCTGCTTCCCGGGGCTCACGGCAAAGGATTGTATTCGGGGCAGGGCGTACTGGTCTATTCCAACAACGGTGAACCCGGCAAAAGGGCTCTTGAGCAGTTCGATGTTCCGGCGGGTTCGCTCTCCGAGTGGGATGGTCATGACTGGAAAGTCGTTCGTCGCAATCAATTCGTGGAAGTAACGGGCCCCGGAGGTATTTACGGCAATAAAAACCCGCAGGCGGACCCGATCTGGGCGACGGGCTGGGACCATAAATCCGTTTTGCTGGGCGTGCGGAATCCGCAAACGGGCTGGCAATTTTTCCGGCTACCCAAAGCCAGCCATTCCTACGACGGAGCCCACGGCTGGAATACGGAATGGCCCCGCATCCGGGATGTTGGTACGCCTCAGCAATCGGATTACCTGATGACTATGCATGGGCTATTCTGGCGGTTTCCGGCGACGTTTACTACGGCTAACTCGGCCGGGATTCGTCCCCGTTCGGCGTATCTGAAAGTCATTGGTGATTACACTCGCTGGAATAATCAGCTGGTTTTTGGATGTGATGATTCGGCTCAGAAAGAATTTTTAAATAAACGAAAGGTTAAAGGCAGCATCGAAGGCCCCGGCCAGTCCAATTCCAACCTGTGGTTTACTTCGCTGCAAATGCCCGATGAGCTGGGGCCTAATACCGCCGAAGGAGCCGTGTGGATTGCGGAAACTGTGGACTCGGCTTCCGAACCCTTTCTGTTTGCGGGCTGGAAACACCGCTCGGCCTGGGTACAGAACCACGACTCGCAGGAGGTGACGCTGACCTTTGAAGTAGATCAGAAAGGCACAAATACCTGGACCACGCTGCAAAAGGTCGTACTCGCTCCAGGCGGTTCGAAACACCTGACGTTCGCCGAAAAAGAAGCCGGCGAATGGATTCGTATTCAGCCTGGTACGAAGGCTAAACTGACGGCCCATTTTTCGTACGCAACGCCCGATTCCCGCCCTGAAAAACCCCAGGCTTTATTTACGGGTCTGAGTACCGTACAATCGGATCGATCCGTAGGGGGGCTTTTGTATGGGCTGGGAAACGATCTTAAAACGCTGGGCATGGCAGCGGTACGTTTCGAAAACAAACAACCCGTCACGACGGGGTATTACGAATTCAATGACCAGATGCAACTGGTACGGAAGGAGAATCCGAAGATGGAGTCGTTTATTACCAGCAAATTCGCCATTCCTAAAAATGTCGTTACCGTCGATGAATCAAGCGTGCTGATCGTGGATGACCAGAACCGACGCTGGCGACTGCCGCTGGGTGCCGATGCTTTTACGAATTTAACGAATCAGGGAGCCTTACGCCTGTGTCGGGAAGTGGCCACGGAACGTGATTTATTCAACTGTCACGGTACCTTTTATGAACTTCCCGCCGAAAACGCGGACGGCTTTGCCAAAATCAGACCGGTGTCTTCACATAACTACCGCATCCATGATTTTGCTTCCTATCGGGGTTTGTTGCTGCTCACGGGTATTGATCTGGCTGGAGCCTCGAAAAATGAGCACATTATCATTTCGGAAGATCAACAGGCCGCCGTCTGGGCGGGTACGATCGATGATCTCTGGAAACTGGGCAAACCGAAAGGACATGGAGGCCCCTGGAAAAATACCTCGGTAGCTACTCAGCAGCCTTCCGATCCGTATCTGATTGGTTTTTACGACCAGCGTAGCGTGCAACTGAGTCATCAGTCGTCCAAGTCGGTCACTTTTACACTGGAAGCCGACCCCGTAGGTACGGGGGTATGGATGCCCTACCAAACCTTTACGGTACCCGCGGGGAAAACGATCAAGCATAGCTTTCCAAACGCATTTCAGGCCCGCTGGATTCGCCTGAAAACGGATCAGAATTGTACGGCGACGGCGTTGTTGGATTATAAGTAAGGTAGTTTTGAATTGCAGGGGTATAGTATTTACATTAAAATCTCGTTATCCACCTAGACGGAGTTCGGTCCTTTAGCGACGACCGACTAGTAGCCCGTGAGCCCCTCCACGCCTCACGACAGCCCGCTTTGGGCCACCGCTTTGCGGCTGTCGTAGGTCGTTCCGTTGCTCACGGGCGGGGAGGTTTTCTTCTTCTGACATTTCATTAGTTGATAGTTTATTGTTATTAAACTATAGTCGAAGGCCTTCATGGACGGCTTAAATCCGAACCCCGTCCTATCGCGAAAAGCCGCCTTTTTCATCCGTAACACGGTGGCCCTGAGCAGGATGAAAAGAGTGGCGTTCGCGATATGGACTAAATGACCAGCCAACTCAGCAGGACGAAATAGTGATCCTATTAGACTAGTTAATAGCTGTCGATTGCTAGCATGAGATGTCCCTCATAAAATACCTAGGTAAACTCTTCTCTAACACCAATGCTCATACACCCGTTTTGCTAACTCGCGAAGGTGCTGCTGCAGGGCTGGCGGTTCGAGGATGGTAACGCCGCTGGCGTAGGGGATTAACCAGGTCGCCAAGTACGGTAAAGAACCTACCAGAAAGGTCATGTCAACGCTGCCGTCTGTCTGGGACTGATCGTGCATCCAGCCGTATTGGTGCCGGGTGTCCAGCAGGTGTTGAGCCAGAGCGGGCAATACTTCCGTACGCCGAAAGCGAATCACTACTTTTTCTTTGGATCGCCGCTTAGCTTCCGTTGCCCAGTAGTCCTGCAAGGTTTCTGGACGAGCCGAAAACGTTTCAGTAGCCAGCGTTAACTGTTGAATACGATCCAGCCGAAAATCCCGAAACGACTGCCGGAGCCGACAATACGCAACCACATGCCAGTGCTGACTTAGATACAGCCCAATGGGTTCAATCGATCGAATGGAAGTACTTCCGGATTCCGCAGCCTGATAGTGCAAATGTACCACCCGGTGCGTCGAGATGGCCGTCAATAAAGGCTCATAGGTGTTGGGATAACTAAAGGGCCGGGCAGAATCCAGCACCTCAATGAGCGGCGTCAGCGTTTCCAGATGATCCCGGTCGCTGCGTTTCAGGGCGGATCGTAGCTTGTCCATGGCCGTCTGGCAATGTACGGCTGTAACTGCGTCGGTTCGCTGGCGGGTCAGCTTTTCGGCCGTTAACAGGGCAATGGCTTCTTCCCGGGTGAAAAGAATGGGCGGTAATCGGTAGCCTTCGAGCAGTGTGTAGCCTCTGCCTTCGAGCGTAACGAGCGGTACGCCCGCCTGTTCGAGGGTACGCATGTCCCGGTAAATGGTGCGGGTACTGACTGAAAAACGCTGGGCCAGCTCGGTGGCCGTTAGTAGCCGCTTGCTTTGCAGGAGAGTCAAAAGAGATACCAGGCGGGAAAGACGGGTAAATTCAGAATCGGGCATGGATGGATACGCTACTTTTTCGTTCCCTGAATGAACTTGGGTTTCAGTCGCTGATCTGCTCGTTCGACGACCTCGGCAATGCGACTTTGCCGCGTTTCGGCTCGTCTGGCCAGTACCAGCCACTGTAAAATGTTCCGCGTGTCGGTTTTGCTTAACTGCAAAAAGTAGGCTAAGGCTCGGGGTTTTTCTTCCAGAGCGACTCGCAGATCTTCAGGAATGATGCCTTCTTCTACCTCGTCCAAAATAGTCCAGGAGCCATTTTGCTGGGCGATTTCGATGCTTTGGAAGCCAGCTGGCATCATCAGGCCCTGTTCCATCAATACACGGATTTTTTCTTTATTTACTTTCGACCAGGTACTGCGAGCTTTTCTTCGACTGAAAAATTGCAGAAAGGCCTCCTCACTAACTGGCTTGCGTATGCTATCAATCCAGCCAAAACACAGGGCTTCGTCCACGGCTTCACTCCAGGTCAGCGTGGATAGTCCTGACTTCTTTTTATAAAACAACAGCCAAACTGATTGCTGGGTGGCGTGGTGTTCGTGTAACCAGTCCCGCCAGTGCTGTGGGCTCTGGGGGCAAAAAGTTTCTACCGTATTTTCTTCCATGCTTTACGTCGTTCACTTAAAACGTTGCTTGACACCGTAAAGAAAAAAAGGACTGATGACAGCCCTATGTCAGGAGTAGTAGCCATCATTCTTTTTTATTTGGAAACGAGTGCGTTACTGGCTCGTATCGATTGATTCAGATAACGGGTAAATAGATTTCGAAAGTAGAACCAAGATTAGGCTGGCTATGGGCTGTAATTACGCCCCCATGGTTGGCTACCACCTTTTCACAAATGGCCAATCCAATACCCGTTCCTGCATAGTCGCTGCGTTTGTGTAATCGCTGAAAAACCTGAAAGACGCGGTCCAGATAGCGGTCATCAAAACCAATTCCATTATCGGCAACTGAAATCCAGTAGTAGACTTCACTCGTACCCAGGGGCCGAACGCCCGTTGGCAATTCCCTGGAAGTTATCTGCTGTGCCCGGATGTGAATGTGCGGAGCAACCCCTGGTTTTCTAAACTTCAGGGCGTTGGAAAGGAGATTCTGAAAGAGCTGTTCTAATTGAAAGCGATTCCCGGCAATGGTTGGTAAGTCATCCCTTTCAACGGAAGCCGACGTTTCCGTACTAATTAATTCAAGATCTCTTAGTACGGTCTGCACCACGACATTCAGGTCAACCGGATCGCTGGCTTCGCGTTGTGTAGAAATTAGGGAAAATGCCAGTAAGTCTTCAATAAGAATAGACATACGCGAGGCTGCGGCCTGCATCCGTTCCACATAATCTACGCCACTACCCAGCTCCGCAGCGTGTTGTCGGATGAGCAGGTTTCCAAAGGACTGAATCTTACGCAAAGGCTCCTGTAGGTCGTGACTGGCTACATAAGCAAACTGTTGCAGGTTTTCGTTTGACCGTAATAACAAGCGATTCGATTCTTCCAGTTCTTCATTCGCTGTCTTCAACTGTTCAATGGTACGGGCTAGCTCCTGATTGGATACCGTTAATTCTTCCGTACGTTTTTGAACCTGCTCTTCTAAATGAGTAGCCAGCTGCCGGTAACGGGCTTCACTATCCCGGAGCAGCTCCTCCGCCAGTTTACGGTCGTGAATATCGACGCCAATTCCAATCCATTTAATAATTTGCCCCGTCTCAGGATGACGGTACGGTGCTCCCTTATTTAAAAACCAGCGGTACTCGCCCGAGGCCGAACGGTTCCGTTGCTCGACTTCGAAGCCTTTTCCCGTTCGCATGGCTTCCTTAAAGGCAGCTACCAGTACGGGACCATCTTCGGGATGCAAAATATCCGTAGCGATTTGCCACGCCGTAGTGGCTTCATAGGGAACACCACTGTACTGAATCCACCATTGGTTTAAAAACGTCGAATCACCCTCGGCATTCGTCTCCCAAATGGCCTGCGGTATGGTATTAGCCAGGTGCCGAAACTGTTCTTCACTTTGACGCAGAGCTTTATGAGCCCGAGCCCGGTCTACCGCTTCCCAAGTTCGCTCAGCCGTCTCTTCCAGTAAGTCTAATTCCAGTTGAGTAAACGCATGGGGTTGTTCATAATGAATGAACAGGACAGCAATCAACTGGCCCTGCTTCATCAGGGGTCGATTCACCGTTGCTCCTAACTGCAAAACCCGGTGAGCCTCTTTCTCAGCATCCGTCAATGTTGGATCGTTAGCAATATCCGGGCGAACAACCGTTTTACCCGCCAAAAAATCGGCGAGCAAACTGGGGCCGTAATCGACGTATTGATACAGGCCTTCTAAATTAAATACCCCATTTACGTAATTCCGAGTGACGACAATATGGGTTTGATCGCCCTGATCCTCGGCGTATCCAACCCGGTTCGCGGCCAACTGTTCACCCAAAGCCCGAGCTGCTTCGTACTGAATCTCGGCTGGGTCCGTCAGGGAACGCAGGCGATCACTTAGCTTAAGTAAAAATCGCTGGTGGATTTCACTTTCCTGTAGGTTCTGGGTTGGATACGTGAGCGTAACCCATACGCCAGCGGTATGTCCTGACTCATCATAAACAGGATTGTAGCAAAACGTA
The DNA here is from genome assembly GCF_002943425.1 of Siphonobacter curvatus. Lineage (NCBI taxonomy): Bacteria > Pseudomonadati > Bacteroidota > Cytophagia > Cytophagales > Cytophagaceae > Siphonobacter > Siphonobacter curvatus. The sequence goes on along the minus strand of NZ_PTRA01000002.1, from coordinate 202,379 downwards.
CCGCTGGTTTCTATTCCCCGTCCCTGTCGGTCCGTGAATACGTCATTATCGCACCGAGCCTCTCCTACCGTCCTGATACCCTGTAGAAAAGGTTCAAAATCAGTCCAATACTCTCCCCAGACCTCAGCGGCCGATTGGCCCGGCAGCACGAATTTTCCCAATTTTGTTAAAATAGGAAGGTACGCATCATTGTAAAAACAAGCGTATTCGTTTCCCCAAAACAAAAAGGAAGGACATTCTGCATTTAGTAATAAGCCAAGGATAGACTTTAAGCTCAGCGGCCAGCTTTCGGGATTTCCTAGCAAGGTTTTCGACCAATCATAGGCACGAATCCGTTGCCCTGATTTCCCGCCCGGACCTAAAAATGAGTACTGGGTGTTGTGCATTGATTTCAAGGGTGACGATAATAGAGCAATGGAGAGGCCTAAGTACTGTACGCTTTTCTGTAGGTGATTCCCCCGTAAATGTAAGTAGTAAGATCATTTGTTAAGGCTTATTTTAAAAAAGCTTTGCCATCTAGACTCTACGAATTAATAGACGTGGTTTTCTGATTTTCGCTCAACGTATAGGCTATCATTCATCTTTTCGGGTCCATCATATCAATAAAAAGCACGTTTGTTGACTACTTCCTTTATATCCCGTAACGAGTGAAAATGATTAAGCACCCGCGTTTCTGACCTTGAGCTAATCTGAGTAGATGCTTAACATTCCGTAGCTATTTTCTTCGTAATTGTTAAGCAAACGGTATACGGTTTTCCATTCACTACGGAAGATGCCAAGCGAAGCAGCTTCGCTGAACCTTTCATCAAGTTGCCATTCATTTTCTAGGTGGAGCCGTAGTATGTGGACATTGACGAAAAAAACAAGCCCTCGTACTTCATGTACGAGGGCTTGTTTTTCGTGTTTAAGTAAAGCGAGAAATTTACTGAGCCAAACCAGTCGGAATGGTATTCATGGTATACCAGGCTTCGGTCGTCCAAAGCTTCATTCCCGTGGTGCTGAGAATCGTATTGCGATTCAGTCGCACATACACGACATGTTTGCTTTGCATACCCGGTAGCTCCAAAAAGACTTTCTTACGATCTGCAGAAACCTGTACCGTTTTTATGGCCAGTCGCTGATCATCCAGCTTGGGTCCACCGTAATCGGCCGTTGGTTTAAACCACCATTGTCGGATGGTATAGTCACTGGCTGACTGTCCACTGCCTTCCTTCAACGGTTCGGTAAATTCAATTTCAATGCCTTTGGGTTTGGCCCGTACCGCGAGCATTTCAAAGGCAGGGGTGTTGTTAAACGTCAGTTTCTGAAGTCCATAGCCCAACTTGCCCGTTTGGCCCCAGTTGCCGGTAGAACCCACGCCACCAATGTACAGCGACCCATCGGGGCCCCAAGCTAGCCGATTCACGCCGGCTTCCAGCCCCTGCGTAAACCGAAACACTACGCCCTGGTACGCACCGTTTACTTTTTCAGCGAATACTCGCTTCAACCCGCCGTGCGTCACATCGCCGTGAATCATCTGATTTTGATAAGGGCCGACGTTCAGAGTAGCCGGCTGGCTCGGCGAATTACCGATTTCGTCCTGCGTTAACCAAACTACCGGTAAGGTTTCCTTGGCATTCGCTGTACCCGCAAAATCAACCGATCGTGAACCATACCAGGCACCCGTTTGTAGATGAACAATCTTGTTTGCCGGTAGCCAGTCACCCTGATTATCCGCAATAAAGATTTCATTATCTACACCAAGTCCAATCCCATTGGGTGTTCGCAGGCCCGAGGCAATGAGCGAGAACGACCCATCGTTCCGATTGATTTTTACTACTTTGCCACGATCCGGAATCTGGGGTTGTGTACTGGCTCCTCCCGGGTTGATAGCCGTTGCCAGCGTACCATAGAAATACCCGTCTTTGTACACCAGTCCGAAGGCAAATTCGTGAAAATTAGCAGATACTTTCCAGCCGTTGCATACGGTCTGGTATTCGTCGATGAGGTCATCTTTATCCGAATCCACTAGCTTGGTCAGTTCCTGTTTCTGCATGACGTAGATTTCATTATCCACCACTTTAAGACCCAGGGGTTCTGCCAAACCGTAGGCAATTCGTTTTACCTGAATCTGCTCGGGCGAGCTTGCTTTCCGGGCATCAACTAAGTACACGGAACCTAATGAATCCCAGGTACTGACCACCATTCGACCATCGGAGAGGAAATCCATACCGCCGACTTTAGGTTTAAACGACTCGGGTCGGGCTTGGCTTAACGTAAAGCTGGGATGTACGGCAACTAGCGGCGACTGATCACCGGGCACTTCGTCCTTGGTCACTTCAATTGCTCCCTGTTGCGTCCGTTTAATATCCTTTCCTTTGAACGTAAATACGCTGGGCGGCACGACTACAAAAGCTTTGCTACCGTAGGGCCGCCATTGCAGGGAAACGCCTTTCCCATATTCACCCTGGTAGTATTCCAGGCGAAAGGCGTGTTTTCCCGCCTTCAGAATCAACTCCCCGTCGGTGGGTTTCAGGCCATGATTCACCCCGTTGTCTACGACTAGTTTGTCATCGATAAACAAGCGGCCGCCATCGTCGCATACGAGACGAAACACGACGTTGGTCGTCTTGGGAATGTTCAGTATCCCACTGGCATGCATGACGAAATTGGTCTTTAATGCACCAAAATCATTATCCTCCCAGTGCAGAGCATTCATCGATCCCGACTGAATGGGAGCCATTTCGTCGTTGATTTCGGGAAGCGTCGAAAGAGTGCTGCTAAACTGATACACATTGACGGCCATACCCGGCAGCTCCGTATTGGCGGCTACTTTGGCAGGATTGAGGGGCTTAAAGGTAACCGGGTAGCTCGGTTTAGGCATCAGCTTACCCGCTTCCCGCTTTCTTTCTTTTTCAGCGTCCAGATCCAGAATGTAGGAAACTAGCGTAGCCGCGTCTTCGCGTTTCAGGTCCGGGTGAGCGGTCATCGGAATTTGACCCCAGTTACCCGCTCCTCCTTTAATTACTTTCGTGATCAGTGCTTCGCGGTTTTTGTCCGTACGATCATAGCGTTCCGCAATGGCCATGTACGATGGACCTACCGTTTTTACATCACGGTTGTGACAGGTATTACAGTCGCTTTTTGCAAAAAGATCAGCGACCATCTGTTCCTGATTTTTTTGCTCGCTAGCCTGTTTTACTGCGGGTTTCGCCGTAAAACTGACTTTAAAGGTAGTCTTGCCGTTGGCGTTGAGCTGTAATTTTCCGGCAACCGTTTGAAAAGATTTGTCTCCACTTTGCTCCGTGCCTGTTTCGCTAACGGTAAAGGTTCCGTCGGTTTGGTAATCGCTGGCGGCGGCAAGCGAATTCAGGTGCATAGCCAGCGTAACCTGTACCCCAGTAGGTACATGCTTCGTTACAAACGCTCGCTCAAATCCGGCCCTATTACCGGAAGCATCGAAAAACTCGGGATTTTCTTCAATCTGAATTTTCTTACCTTGGTAATCCAGTTCGTACTTCAGCGTCAAGCGATTCTGGTGAATGGTGTGCCCTTTGTACGTGATGGTGGGCGTTATTTCTTTCGCATTTTCTACGATACGCCAGGGGTTATCCGCTGGCTCTTCCATGTACGCAACACCCGAGGAAACGGGCTGCGGACCGTGAGCCGAAGTATACACCGGGCCGCCAAAATTGATGGTACCCAGCCAGGCCTTGTACAGGGAAGCGGTTTGGGTATTGTACGCTAACCAGAGTTTGTCGTTTAAGGCCACACTCAACATGCGGGGCCGACCATCCAATACGGATCGGAGTACCCAGGCTTCTCTCGGGCGATGCTTCGCGGCAACCGTTTTTTGAGTGGATGGAGGCGTAATAAAGGCGGTACTAACTACCGCCCCTAAAATCGCAGTAGTCAGCAGCCTTACCAGACGGGCGTGATTCATTTTTAATCGAAAAGCAGTATAACTCATATGATTTCTTAGATTTTACGAAGGTCAAGCCTAAAACGAAAACCATATGATCTACCCGAATCAATTTAAAATCACATTTTCTCAATGTTTATAATTCCCTTCAAATGGTAAGTCAGGCTCCGAACGAAGTTACAGCGGAGACCTGGTCCTTTTCGGAATGAGGATTCCCGTGAAGTCATGCCATGATGCCTGTACAATAGAGTTACCTCTTAAAAGAAAGTGTATCAATGAAAGGCTCAGGGATCTCTGAGCCTTTCATTGATACACTACGGTTCTTTCCATACTTGTCGCTAACGTCTTTCCCCCAGAGAAAATCCCCTCTGGTGTTAGTAACAGGCTACTGCTTAACCAGAATTACCTGGTCAATTCCTCGGTTTAACCCTCTCCAGGTCATCTGAGTTTGACCGATGGTGGTTTCCAGGGTAAAGTTGTCTAACAATAGGCCTATCTGTTGCAGGTAATATTGTTCTTTTGTGGTAACTGCCGAATAGCCGTCGGGAAAATTATATTCTAATAAGAAAAAAGCCTGCGGTATTTCGTTACTAAAAATCCAATTGGAAGTAGCCCTTAATTCAAACCGGATGGGGTATGTCTTACCGGCAAATTCAATATGCCCTTCGTACTGAGTTGACGTTTGGAAATATTGCACAGTGGATGGGGCCAGCGTAAGCTTGGCGAAATCAGTCAGTACGGTATCTTTTTTGATGCCTATTTCACTATGGAAGGTATCATTCCGAGGTTTGACCTTAAGTTGTTTAATGAGCCATTTTCCTCTAAGCTGAGGCACCAGATCGTTCATGAGTTTTGTACTAACCTGATCCTTGTCGATGTGCGACGTCAGGTAATCGTCGGGAACGACGGGTTTATCATCCTTACAACTCGTAAGCACAAATAGGCTCAATACGCCCCATACCACATAATTTTTCATAGCAAATAGGCATTAACCGATTAAAATGAACCCAGGTATTTTTCGTACTTCCTCCATACTTGGCGTGAGGTATTCGCGTGATTCTTTATTCGCAGAAATACCTTTCAATCAGGCTTGCCCCAATTGACCGACTTTCTCTTTGGTTAGTACGGCACTGGGCTCTGCTCGCCTTTTTTGTTCCATCTTCCACCAGATTACTCCGCTCAACAGGGAAAGGATCAGAAAGAGTACATCGATAAACAGAATATCATACGCCTGTCGATTCAGCGTGTTCCAGAACCAGTTGCTGCGAACCACGCCATCCAATACGGGCAGCAGAAAGCAGGTCACCGCTGCCAGGAAGGTGGATTGCCGATTCACCAGATCCAGATCTTTCCGAATCAGAAAGTAGATGCTTAACACCAACCAGGGGTAAAAGTACCAGTGGTAAATTTCGGGTTGACCCGGTTTGTCCAGAAAGAGCAGGGCGATCATGGCAAAGGCAGTAACCGGCAGCATGCTTAAACTGGAGGAGATATAGACATTGGCCGTCCAGAAATTGAATGCTCTTTTGCGGACGGGGATGTTTTTTTTATCCCGGGCAACCAGCCAGATCATCACGCCTGAATTAATGACCAGACAACCCATGATTCCTAACATAAAATAGATGACCCGCAACGGCCGTCCGCCATAATCACCAAAATGCAGATGGTAGATGAACCCTTTAACGGTATCAATATACGACGGCGTATCCAGGGGCGAATGCTCTGCCATCACTTTCTGATCACGGACGCGGTAAATGAATTCTCCCTGTCCGTTGAGCTGAGCATCCGTATGGGCTTTTCCCTGAATGATCACGTGCATGTTTTCATCGCCGTAATTCCGAATGGCTACCAGACTGATGTCACTCCTCTCCCATTTTTGTTGTACCTGACTTACCAATTGGTTGATGTCAAATGAGGATTGTAAGGGCTTACGAGCGTAGGGAAATTCCTGTTTGACGCCATAATTTAAATCCTTGTAAATCTTCTCTTCGTTACCGTTGTAAAACAATTTTGTGTACGGAATAATCAGGAAAGAATTGAAGATCAGGATCACACCCGTTAAGGCAAAAACGAGCTGATAGGGAAAGCCAATGACGCCGAGTACCGTGTGAAGATCGGTCCAGACGGTCTTCCATTTAGTCCAGGGTCGGAAGGTAAAAAAGTTAGAGACGAGCTTATCCCAATGTAGTAGCAATCCCGTAATCAGGGCAAAAAGGAAAATGAAGGAAACAATTCCCGCCAGCAAGTATCCGAATGGAACGCCCAACCGGAAGGGGAAAACCTGATTCAACTGGGCTAAAAAGTGCAGGCGGTACAGAAATTCGCCCATAGTGTAGGAAGTGGCGTAGTCGGCTTCCTTCTTTTTACTGAAATCATAAGTAAAAAAAGCCGAGTCGCCATCGCCCCTCCGGCCCCGACCGCCGCGTTTGGCCTCCGGTTTTTTCTTAGACTTCAGTTTTTGTACCTCGGGATCGTGGGAAGCGGTCATGGAAACATACGCTCCCGGTACGTTCCGCTGGATGGTAAAATCAACATCCCGACCTTTGAGCGTATGATGACGGGAAAGCGAATCCAGAACGTAGTTGAAATCTTTTTTAATTAGACCTTTCTGGCTCAGGTATGACTCATTCTTTTGCCAGGCTGCCAGGTCGTCCCTGAAAAAAGAGAATGAACCCGCAAAAAACATGACGTACAAAATCGCACAGATGATGATCCCGCTGACGGTGTGCGTGTTAAAGTAGATATTGTATTTCCGGTTATCCATAGCCGTTTTAAATCAAGTAAATACCCGTACATATACCGATCAACACCACATACAGAGCCCAGGTCTTCCACGCTTTGGGAATGAGAAAAGCCACGAGCAAAAGCGTTGCCCAAAGCAGATAGCCGGTAATGAATGAAGTCACGATCACATATTCTTTCGGAATCAATCGGGTCAGGGCGGCGTGAAAGCTGAGGGTAACCAGGTAACCTCCCACGGAGCCTGCCAGTATCTTAGATAGTTTGATCCACGGTGATTGGGTCAGGTATTTTTTGTTAGCAGGCATCGTCAGAGGAATCGTTCAAGGAGTACACAACAAACATAGATGACCGCCACACCCGGCGTGCGGAGGTACTGGAAAGGCTCGATCACTACGGATAGACAACCAACGGCCATCAGCCCCACAACAAAACCCACAAGGCCACTCGCCACGCCCCAAAACCAGATAAAGCCCACGATGGCCAGTAGCCCCAGAAAAGCCCCGACGAGACGAGTCTGGGCTTTGTGCGTGAAGGCATAGCCCATCAAACCGGTAGGAGCCTGCCGTTTATTCGACGCCGATGTAATTTGCCAGAGGTAAAAAGCGATGAACTGAATCAGGTACAAGGTGCTAATCATAAGTCATTCAGGATAATAATTACAAACCAACGAACCGGAAGAGCTTCGCATCTCCCGGTTCGTTTAGTAGCGTATCTTATTTCAGGTACTGGATGGCCGTAATGGATCCACCTTCCACTCGTAGGCCACGGGTAGCGGTTTGCGTACTGGCGTCGATCTTGTAAACGAAGCTGTTTCCGTCTTTCAGGTTCACGCCTACGTAACCCGTTTTCCCGTCTTTGGGCGTGTAGTTGTTGGTAGTCAGATCCGCAATGTCTTCCAGTTTCGGCAGTCCCGTTACGGTTTTGTAGGTTTTATCCACGACGTTCACAATGCCCACTCGCGATCCAGCCGGAAAAGAAGTTTTTTCAGCTTTTGACTGGGAATGCACGATGTAGGTGTTGTTTCCCAAGTACTGCCAGGACGTAATGTTCATCCCTCCACTCGCCGCTTCTACGTCGAAGTAATAGCTGGGATCGAACTCCGTGGTACCGGATTTGATTTTCAAAATCGCCGAAGGTTTGGTCGAAGAAATTTTATTATCCGTTGTTGCGGCTGAAGGAGAGAATCCGTACACATCGCCATTTTCCTGAACGGACAGACCATCCTGGAAGTAGCTACCTATGAAACTCGCCCGATCATCCGTGATTACCTTTTCGAGTTTCATATCCGCGTAGTTGAAAATGGCAATGAACGCCTGGTTCGGATACTTGGTATTGAAACTTCTATCCAGAATGGTTTGATACGGGGCAAACACTTTGGTACCCACTTGTTTCAGCCAGGTAAAATGGGCCAGCTCGCCCAGCTTCGTCATCTCCAGCGTATTAACCGTTCCTTCGGAGGTGATGGTCAGGCTATTGGTATTCACCTTGTACCAGCTAGATGTTGGAGCGGTCAGGTTTCTTGAAATTTTAAACAGCAGTAAGTCATCATTTACCGGTGCAAAGGCCTGTACCGTTTCCGTTTGGAAGTTGGTGAGTTTATTCAGCTTGCCATCCTGGATATTATAAGCGGTTACGGCTCCGGGGTTGCCCTGGCCGTAGAGCATACTAAAAAACTTGCCATTGTGCGTGACATAATAGCGGTAGGTTCCATCCTGCTCTACGCCGTTCCCTTTCGTCGTAATAGTATCAGAATCGAGCGTTTGGGCGGTCAGCAGATAATCGGCCACACCCGTCGTAGCGGCCGGACTAACGGTCAATATAAAGTTACCCGGATTACTCGGACCGGATTCGTTTTTAGAACAGGATGCCAGCATACCTGCTGCCACAGCCAATGCGAGCGTTGATCTCAATTGCATAGAATTAAATTTTAAAGGAATTAAAGAAATAGCGAACGTTGAGGTAAAAGCCACGACCGGGCTTTTGTAAACTGAAGTTGTCGTATAGACGTCTATTGGTAAGGTTTCTTACTTCCAGGCCGATATTGTACCGTCCGTTCTTGAGACTGTAGACGGCATTCATGTCGTGCGTCAACTGCATAGGAATACCGGATTTCGTGATATCGCTAGCAATGCCCCGACTAGGCCAGTATAGCCAGAAAGAATGGACATAGAGCATGTTGTAGCCAATATTGAGGACATTCCCCTTCTGGCCCAGATTGCGTAGGGTGACTGAGGCATCGACATTGCCGAAAAAGAAGGGAATGTTAGGCATTTGATCCTTATAGACCGGACTTTTCACCCAGTTACCATAATTATCCAGTACGTATTCCTGCTGGTTTTGCAAGTACTGATAGGTTAGCGTAGTGCCGAGCGTGAAGAGTTTTTTATAGGAATACCGCACTTCTCCTTCACCGCCGACGGTAAAGACGCCATCGAGGTTATCGAGTACCAGGGCTGACTGATTTTGGTTGAATCTAGAGTAGATGTAGTTATAGGAATATCGGTAAATGGCGTTGGCATTAATCAGGAAGCGATGATCTTCCTTAACAGCGAAACCGTAACTAAGCCCGGCATTTATGTTCTGGCTTTCTTCGGGTTTAAGCGTAAGATTACCCTCTACTAACTCAACATCGCCAAACAGTTCATTCGCCTCGGGTAGTCGATTGGCCCGCTCGTAGGAAGCTTTTAACTGAAGCGTAGGCGTAACGAAATAACTGACAGCCGCCCCAAAGCCCAGCTTATTAAACGAGGATTGTCCGGCGGTGTTTTGATACAGATACTTGCCAAAAATAGATGTGCTCCACTTGTCTTTTTCGTCATAGGTATATCCCAGGCCCAGTACATTTTTGTTGAGGCGGGGCCGTACATCGCCACGGGTAAAACTTGGATTAAACACATCCGATCCCTTCCGATTAAAGGTACTAAACGCATTACTCAGGGCCAGGGCCTGCCGCTCCGATAGTTTGTAATTAACCGTCGCCGTGGCCAGACCATTATTGTTGGAGTATTTCGATAGGCTTCGTCCGCGACCTTCCCCACTTACATTCGGCTTGGAATTACCAAACCAGTCAAACCGGGCCGACAGCGTATCAATGTTTCGCTCCTGACCCAGGTTGTAATTGGCGTTCAGTGTCACGTCCAGCCCCTTGATCAGGTCGGTTTTCCGATACTTCAGGGTGGGCATGACGATGTTACCGCGTCGGTGCCAGCCGCCGAATACCGCTACCATCCGGGCTCCGGTCTGAAACTCTTTGTAATTTTTTCCAAGGGTTATGCCCAAAAGCAGTTGATCCGCGAATTTTTTACCTACCACACCGACATTGGCTACAACCGTTTCATTGTGGTACGTGTCGTGGAAACGTCTCAGGACTGCATTACGCTGGTACGCTCCCGTGTAGATGTCAGCGGCATCCACGGTTACTTTGTAGTTGTTATCCGAATAGTTCTGGAAAGCGTTCAACCGGAAGGTGAATCCCCCTTTGGTCGTAAAAGCGGCGTTTACTACACTACGATGCGTGTTGAAGGAACCATACGAATACGAAGCATCTACATAATTCCGGAATCGGTCCCCCGTAACAATGTTAATCGCTCCACCCAGAGCATCTGAACCCAGCCAGATGGGTACAACTCCTTTGTACACTTCCAGCCGATCCGCGATGTTGATGGGGATGTTGTTGATTTGAAAGGAGGAACCGAAATTGTCCATCGGTACCCCATCAATAAAATAGCGAATCCGATTGCCCGAAAAACCATTCAACGAAAGGTTAAAGTTGGACCCCACACCACCGGACTCCCGCACCCGTACGCCGGATACCCGGTCCAGGGCACTACTCAGATCCAGCGTCGAGTTGTACAACTGCTTGGCATCAATAGCCGTAACATTAAACGCCTGGCGATTCACTTCCTGAACCTCCGTGCGACCCACCACGGTAACCGTATTGAGATCAACCGTACTCTCCTGCAAGGTGACTTCGATGTGACTCTCCTCTTCCGCTTTCAGTTCTACTTTTTTATGTAGCGTTTTGAATCCTATACTACTGAAGACCAGCGTGTAATGCCCTGGGGTAAGATTCGAAAAACGATATTCTCCTCCCTGATTGGAAGTGGTAACCTTGTTCAGTTCAGTAATACGAACAGTAATGGCTGGCAAAGGAGAACCGGTCTGGTTCTGGATAACTCCTCGAATCGAACTTAGACGTTGAGCATGCGAAGAAAGAGCGATGGTGCATAAACACACCAGCAAAAGTTGTCTAAAATACATCGGTAACATGTGACAGTTAAACGCCCCTTTCAGATCGAGCATTTAAGGTAAAGTAGTTTCTATGGGAGAAGGATTCTGACCGCAAATTTATTTTTATTTATACTAAGTCCAAATAATAATAGCAATAAGTTTTGAGTTAGATAGTCTTACTGACGAGAAGCAGCGGGTACGTAACTTGCCTATTGATCTGACTAGCAAGGAAATGAACTTCAATACGGTGAACTTTGAAAAAGCGGGTAGGAAAGAACCGAACCTTGGTAGATTCGAGTGCAAATAGGTATTGGGCTTGCCTTAAACCTTTACCCCTAATCAGTAAATAGAGTTGGAAAGCCAAGTAGATTGTGGAACATCCACTACGGCATCCCGGATGTAAGACAGCATTTGACCCATTCAAAAATAAAGGCAGTAAACGAGTGAGGTAAATCCTCTGCCTCGTTACTGCCTCTACCTGACTGGAAACCCCTGGTCAACAAGGGTCGCGTTTGATTAGGGTTTGTAATACGGGAAATGATGATTGCTCAGATACTAGTAGACTTGCAACACTAGATCGAAAAAACAAAAAAGCGATTTTCCTAGAACGCTTAGTGGGTGCGGGTTGAGATCTTATCGTATCTCTAGTAAATACGATCATGAGTGTACTGGGTAGCTCCGAGACAGAGCCAGAAGAGCTACTCGATGGTACACCCCTATCTGAACGTGAGCTTTAGTAATGCATAACTAATCATTCTATAACTACGAATGGAAGAAGCCAGATCAATATGGTTTTAAAGAGACGTAAGCGAATGACTAGATATGTATTCATAACACATCCCCAGAAGGTAAAAAGTTTGAAAGATGTTTCCGGAAAACTAGCATTTTGAGCAAGAAAAGCCGCACTAAAGAGTACGGTATAAATGCCAGAAACGATGGATAAACCACGTTTCTTTCCGGTAAAGTTACTGATACATCCGTGGTACCAAACCTACGCAACTGTAGCCTTTTTAGAGTAACCTTTACCGTAAGCTTGAAGGGGTATACCCGAAATGTTTTTTAAATGCGTACGAGAAGTGTGATAAGTTTTCAAATCCTGCTTCGTAGCAGACATCAATGGGTTTCTGTTTTTTCTCGGCGAGTTGGTAATGGGCCAGTTCCAGGCGTTTTTGTGTCAGCCATCTCTGAGGCGTCGTATTGAAGGCTTTCCTAAAATCCCGCTTGAATGTCGTTAAGCTTCTACCCGTTAGATAACCAAACTTCTCCAGAGGCATATTAAACTGATAGTTTTGCTCCATAAAACGAATCAGTTCCACTTTGTAGGGATCGTCAAAGTTGGCCAGTACACGGTCAATCGTCGGATCGATGGTCCTCAGAATACTGATTGCTTCGGTAATTTTCAGGGAGGCCAGGCTCGCTGGGAAGGGGTCCTGTAGCTGGAAGTACGGAATCAGAGAAGTCAGACAACTTTCGAGTAAGGGATGATTTGTAAAGCTTTGAATGGTAGGATTGGGATGAATAGTGACATGAACCGACTGATTTCGATAAAAATCCCGCAGGATTGGCGTCGTCAGAAGCATGACAACCGTTTTATGGGGCAAGCCATCTTTGGGATAGTTGATGATAGTAGACGGTTTGTTACGGGGAATCAAGAAAATATCTCCAGCCTTGAAGACATGCGTCGTTTCGGCCTGTATAATTTTGGTTTCACCGGAAATGAACCAGATCAGCATATGTTGATCAAACACGACGTCAGACTTAAAAAATTTGTCTTCGTAACAGGAAAGTTTGATCTCAGGGGTCAAATACGTTGAAAGGTGCTCCATTTGATTCAGCGGTAAGAGGCCAGAAACGTCCGGTTTTAGAAATGACTACGGGAGGCTACGTATTCCCCAGCCTTCCGTACTGATGTTCAATGGATTGGAAAGTCTAATCCCGTTATTGCTTCAGTCCAGGCCCAGAGTCGTTTGGCATTTTCTTTCGTTAGCGAATATAGTTGTACACCTTTACTTCCCGGCCCATCGATAGCTAATTCAGCCACGTCCGCATCTTCACAATAGACGCCTCCCAGTGGGTTGAGCAAAGGACTGGTAGCACACCAGACCGTCGTTGCGGCACCCTGAGGAATCGTTTTTAAGGAAGCCCGTACTTCGGGTAACAGATTACCATCCGCATCACAGAAGCCCATTTGCTGAAATAGCTCCCGGGGTGCTTCCCGGCCCAGTTCCGTACCATGAATGGAACCCGGATGCACCGAGTAAGCTCTGACCTGAAATTCTTTCCCCCGCTCGTCCAGCTCCAAAGCGAACAAATTACTAGCTGTCTTGGATTGACCATACGCCTGTAAAGTTTCGTAAGCCCGATGCGTAAAATTAGGATCGTCGAAATTAAACGGAGCAAACTGATGACCCTGCGATGAAACATTAATCACCCGAGCCCCAACGGCCTTTTTTAGAGCGGGCCAAAGCTGGGCAACCAGTTGAAACTGCCCCAGGTAATTGGTAACGAGTTGAGATTCCAGACCCCGGCTGTCTCTCCGCAAAGGTACCCACATAATGCCCGCGTTGTTAATGAGCAGGTGAAGGGGACGATTCGAAGCCAGAAATGTTTCGGCAAAGGCAGCAATGGAGTCAGTATCGATTAAATCCAGTGCTTCAAGTTCTACATTCGGCATACCCTGAAGGTTTTTCTTGGCTTTATCAATATCCCGGGCCCCTACAATGACCTTTGCCCCAGCAGCGGCCAGTACCCGGGTGGTTTCCAGGCCGATTCCCGTATTCCCACCCGTAACGATGGCAATTTTTCCGGTGAGGTCAATTCCCTGCATGACTTCACTAGCAGTAGATTGGGAGTTGAACCCGGAACCCAGTGGTTTTTGGCATTGGCCTTCGTAATTGGTAGGTGATGTTATAGCTTTCATACTTGTTTCGTTTGATTGAAACAAAGGTATAAGCTGCTTTACGCCTCAACTTTGTTTAAAAGGCCGATTTAACTTTGTTTAAAAGGCCAAAGCAGCTTACGGTCTATGCATCTTTTGTTAACTATGATCAGGTAGCTAGTCTTCTATCACCGCTCTGTATTTCTACCAATGATCCTTAATCGTTTCTACGAATAAACGCATGAAACGAAAAGTCCGGCAGCCGCATTTGCTGTTCATTCCGGGCCGACTCCTCCTGGGCTTTCGTTGCGTAAACCCGCATTTCCTGTTCATACGCAGCAATCGCCGCTGATACACTTTCGTAGTTTTCACTAGTTAAGTTTTCGGCCAATAACAGAGCGTCCATCAAACCCGTATTGACCCCCTGACCCGCAAAGGGCGGCATGAGATGGGCGGCATCGCCGATGAGCGTGATGGGTAAGGGACGATTCGTTTTCCAGGCTTTATCGAGCGGTAACTTCCGCGTCGGTAATGCCCAGTAAACCGAGGTAGCCCGAAATAACTGCTGATAGGGTTCTGCCCAACTTTTGAACTGATCGGCAATCAGTCTCCGCATACTTTCCGTACTGGAAGTATCGCCTTTATTCGGCAGAATGACATTGTACGTCAACACGCCCCGGTTGTTGGGATTGGCCACCAGGGCCTTTCCCGTATAAGCACTCATCAGGATGTTACCCTGACATAATTCATAAAAATTCGGGCATTCAACGGCGGGATTGACCACCTCCCCCTGAATCATCAGCGTTCCCGTCTCTTCCACTTCACGATCCGTTACCCATTTTCTTACCTGAGACATCCCGCCATTCGCTCCAATGATTACATCAGCCGTGGCCTTTAGCCCCTTGTCAAAATGCAGTACCCAACTCCCCTCCGCTACTTCGAGACTAGTACATTTGCGGTCCCACATCACCGTCCCGTCGGCTAAACTATTCAGCAGAATTTCCCGTAGCACATTCCGGTTAATTTCGGGTTGGTTGTACTGGTTTTCGGGCGTAGGTTGTTTTGTGAAGTGTATACGGCCCAGTTCATCCGCCAGCGTCCGTCCCATCGGTACGGCTTTGTCCAGGTAACTTTCCAGCAAACCCGCCTGTTGAAAGACTTTCTGACCCGATTCCCAGTGTAAATCCAGCGTACCACCCCAGATTCGGGCGTTGGCATCTGGGTCCCGTTCGTACACCCTTACATCCACGCCTTTTTGCTGGAGTAATCGGGCCATGGTCAGGCCCACCGGACCCGCACCAATGATCGCTACTTTCTTATCCTTGAGTACCATCTTCTTGTTTGATTAATGATGGTACAAAAGTCGGCGACCTTTCAAAGATAAAATAACTACCTTAGGCCTAAAAACAGTCGTAAACGATCATCCATGAGCCCAGATTCAACCGTACCTAAAATTCTACCTTTACTGGCACAACGACTAAGTACAGTCATTCAGAACCGAATTGTCGTCATTCCGGAGACCTTTGGCAGCGGTACCTGTTCCGGCTATGTTTTCAATGAGCATATCCGGTTACTGATTCTGAATTACGACCTCCGCGAAGATCTGATTGTTAAGAGTCCGGAGGTCATGCCTCCCGGAAAAATGATTCTTTTCAAATTTCAGAACGTCATTCCCGAAACCCAAGGTGCCAATAGACCTTCGGTTTTGATTGCTACCAGCCACATGCAAACCGATGGTGTGGTTCCCATTCACTCCCATCGATCTACCCTCAACATCGAAATAGACGCTCAGTATTTAAAGAGTTTGCTGGATACTTCGCACCTGCCGCCCCTTCTGCAAAGCCTTATCGAAAACACGCAGCCTTTGCTTTTTGAAGAAATGATTTTCCCGTCGCTACAGACCCTAGTGGACGCGATTGTTAGCGAACCCGTCGAAGAAACCTTTAAGCTATTTTTTCTACGAGTCAAGGTAGAAGAGCTGATTTGCCGATTACTGATGGTTTTAAAAAAGCGGGATCAGACGCCGCTGTATGCCCTGAATCCACACGATCTGGAAATCATCTACACGATTCGGGATCAGATGCTTGCCCGACTAGAAACGCCGCCGGTTATTGAAGAATTAGCCCGGCAGGCCCACATGAGTTCCTCCAAATTCAAACGCCTATTCCGGCAGATTTTCGGCGACAGCCTTTTTAGTTATTACCAAACCTTCCGAATTAAAGAAGCGGCCCGCTTGCTGAAAGAAGAAAAGCTATCGGTAGCAGAGGTGGGATACCGGCTGGGCTTTACCAACCTGAGTCATTTCTCCAAGGTGTTTCACGAACACATCGGTACGAAACCGAAACAATACAGTCGTTCCTGAAGATTACCAGAGCAAGAATACTTTCAGATACGTCTTCTAAAAAAATGAGTTACAGTGGGCCTACACTATAACCCAGTCTATCCCATCTATCTATTTCTACCGTTGAGCGTTCAGTAACTTACGGTGCCCGATCCAGCCCAACAGTCCCATAATAGCCAGGTAGCTGATAAACGCCTGCGGAATTTTGCTCCAGCTATAATCATGATACGACTGGGGCGTAAAGGTGGGAATCGCCTCAGCGTCTTTTACCGAAAACGTGCGATAGGTAGATTCATACGTCATTTTCGGGTAATAAAACTGCTGCGTGCGTTTGCGGAACTGATCCACATCGCGGCTAAAGGCGTTAAACTGAAACCAGTGCGTTCCCGACAAAGCGGAAAGCTCTTCCTGCATCATTAGGGCCGGACTAAGCAGTTGAAAAGCTTGGATGGCCGCCTGCTGTTTTTCGATTTGCCCGTACAATTTCCGCTCCGCTACCTCTGCCGCCGCATCTTTAATTTCCTGACTCTTGTAAACGATTACGCCATACCCATACACCATACCGGGCGTGACAATCGAAGCCTGCCGAATCAGAGTCCGGGGACTGCTAAAGACTTCCTTCGTCAGGAGCTGTCCGTCTTTCTCAAAGTACTTGTTGACGGCTTTCCGTTCCTCATTGGTCTGCGAAATCCGGCTGGGAATAGGATATGCCTGACTCAGACCAATCTGTAATACATTAGGAATCAGGATCCCCGTAAATAGCCAAAGGAAAATCAAAACCATGGCATTTACGGTCGAGGTTAGCGAGAAACTGTTCACCAGAAAAGAAAGGACAAACCAGAATCCGAAGTACAACGAAACCAGGGCGAAGGTCCACCACCAGTTCGAAGTGGCTAAAAAGCTGCTGCCCAGCAAAGCCACCATGATGGGAATGACCAGCAACCAGAACAGACCCGTAAAGAGCACGTAACGAATACTAACCCGTAGTTGAATCAAGCGGGCAATGGATTGATTACTGGTTTTGAGCAGTACCCAAGTTCCCTGTTCCTTTTCACTCGATAATACGTTGTACGTAAATACGATAATCAACAGGGGAAACAGGTAGATGACTACGAAGGCAAAATCAAAGTTCCCAATGAACTGGAGCAGACTATTATCAATTTCCCCTTCGTACGTCAGGTACTGCTTCTTGTTGATGTACACTTTGTAATAAAAGGGCTGAATGTCACTTTGCCCCACATTAAGAGCTTGTAAAACAAAGGGTTGCTTAACCGCAAACTTGGGTCCTTCGTTACGGGCGGTGTTATAGGCAAAGGTCGGATCGTCCCAGATAAAGCCGGGGTGAACCATGTGGTTCGCTTCAATCCGGCGGATACGGGTTTTAAGACTATCGAGCATTTCGGCTTCGTGAACCTGAATTTTGCCGATGGTCTGTTCCTGTTTGCGGTACATGCTGTTGCCAATCCAGAGGGCGGAAAGGAGCATCACAAGCATGATGGCAAACAAAGCCACCAGTACTTTATTCCGGGATAATATTTTCAATTCCAGGTTCCAGATGACCCGAACGATGGATAATTTCATGCGTTTACCTCCACTAGCCATGAGAACCTAGACGGTCATTTTTCGATACGAGAAGAACATTAGCAGCACGGATACGAGCGTCCAGCCGAACAAAATAGCAATGGCTGGGGCGGCCGAAGCCAGTCGCCAGCTAATCCCCGGAGCGGTATACGCAAACTGCGGGACAGTTTTCCAGAAATCATTACCGGCAACGGTGTTTTTCTGGTAAAAGTCATCCACGATTACGCCTACTTTCCGGCGGTGCAGCTCCGCTTTCTCCGCAAAATCATTGTGCGTATGCATATCCGTCGCCGTCATCCGCATTGAAAAATCCCGGAAAGCCAGAAAGGGAGACAATACGGACGAGGTTAGCAGGACGGCATTCTGTTTTTTCTCATTCATCTCCACGGCCTCGTACGCCCGATCCATGACTTTGCCATCCGATTCTTCGAAGTGTTCGATGGTGATGGGAATGTAGAAAACGGGTAAGTCTTCGAGCCGGGTTACGCCATATTTCTTCAGAGTCTCTTTTTCCAGAGTGGCCCGTCGTTCATCCTTCGTACCTTCGCCATCCACCCCGTACTCTTTATCATGAAAGGTCGTATTCTCGAATTCCAGCGAAGTAATGGATGGATACATTCGCTTGGAAACCTCACTGGATAACCGGGGAATCAGGAACACACCCAGTAACCAGAAGCCAGACAGGCTTACCAGGGAAAGCGAAGAATTCCGCGTGAGCAGGGATACGGACACGCCGATGACGGTAATCAATAGGCTAAAGACCGTTAAACCCAGCCAGTACAGACCATACGCCCCTAGTATCCGCGGCAAATGGATTGAGTCCGGTCCCAGACTCAACAAACCCAGCGAGGCGATCCCCAGCAATACTAACAGAGCAAAAACCAGAATCAGACAGGCCAGTAACTTACCCATGAAAATCTGTCGCGTCGTGGCTTTTGAGCTTAAGATCATTTTGATGGTCCCATTTTCCCATTCTTTCGAAAAGATATTGTGAGCAATGAGAAAGATGAACAGCGGCAGAATGAACTGGGAGAAATAACCGACATTGAAGAAACCGAAACTCCGGATTCCCGTTGCATCAGTCACTTCCCGAAAGCGTACCACGCCGCGTTTATGCGGTTCGAGGTAAAAGGAATTACCGGTATAATCTTCGATACCGTTGTCGATCATGGCCAGTTCGGCCGTGGGCTTGTAAGCATAGAAGCCAAAATGAGCCCCCAAGTGAGGATTTTTATCGCCCTGCGAGATAAACTGCTGATACGTCACTTTCTGGGATTCCCGCAGCAAGGCACTGTGAGATGCGTAATAGGAATAGCCATTATACAAGGCTAAACCCATCAAGATCAGAACGCCGATGAGCAACCAGAGGACCTTGGCAGTCCGGAAAATCTCCCGAAGTTCTTTTTGAATAACGAGTTGAATCATGCTGGATAAGGGCTTGTCAGGTCAGGGTTTGTATGTTGTTACTCCAAACTGAATCTGGCTTGCGTATGAGGATTCAGCCGATCAGCTTTACACCCGAACCTCTTTTTCTTTTACCAGATCAATGTAAATTCTGGTCAGATCGGCGTGCGATACCTCGTCAGAAATCAGCTCCTGTTTGAGCTTTCCCTCATGCATGATGCCAATGCGGTGACCGAGGTTTTTGGCTATGAGCAAGTCGTGCGTAGCCATGAGCGTACTAACGCCCTGTAAGCTGAGCTGGGTAATGATTTCGGAAAATTCATTGCTCGCGTGCGGATCAAGTCCAGACGTGGGTTCGTCCAGAAAAAGGACCTTTGCTTTTTTTACCAGAGCAATGGCAATACCTACCTTTTGCCGCATCCCTTTGGAGTACGAAGACACCCGTTTATGGAAAGCCGAAGCCTGCAGACCCGCTACTTCCATGAAACGGCCCAGCTCCTGTTTGGTATACTGAAAGCCGGAGAGTCCACTGAAAAACTCCAGGTTTTCCATCCCGGAAAGCGTCGGGTAGAGATTTACGATTTCGGGGATGTAAGCTACCATATCGCGGGTAGCCTGATTATTCACCGAAACTTCTACCCCATCGATGAATGCCTGACCGCTCGTGGCCGGAATGAAACCCAGAAACAGGTTGATCGTGGTTGACTTTCCCGCCCCATTCGAGCCCAGCAGGCAATAGATTTCACCCGCCTGTATTTCCAGGTTCAGGTGATCCAGAGCGGTATGCGAGCCGTAGGCTTTGGTTAGGTTAACTGCTTTTAACATGGGAAAAAGACTAAAGTACGTAATGAATACTCAGGCGGGCATTGATGGGAGCCTGTGGTACCCAATAGTATAACCCACTGCGAAACCAGGGCGTCGCAATCAGGTTTTTATTTAAAATATTATTCACTAAAACATTAACCTTCAAGTGTTTGCGATGCCAGCCAATGCCTCCATCCAGGCGGAAATAATCCGGACTGGAATGCGGGGTCGCCGTAGTATAACGCTCACCACGTCCACCCTGGTACTGATAACCCGCCGATACGGAGAACGAGGAAAGCTTCGAGCCGGGCAGGTGATAATTCAGCCAGGTATTCTGTACGTGCTTCACGTACATGGGTGTACGGGCTCCAATGAGCTGGGGATTGACGTCAGAATCGATTTTCGAATCGTTGTAGGCGTAGTTAATGACGGCGTTCAGGCCCGGCAGTACTTCGCCAACCACGTCGAGTTCAATGCCTTTGGCATGCGTTTTACCCACTTGTAGTCGGTACAAGGCATTGTTGGGGTCGGTAGCGACGATGTTACTGCGGTGAATATGGTACACCGAAAGTGTTGTATTCCAGCGGCCGTCCAGCCAGTCTTTCTTCATACCGATTTCCCGATTGATACCTTCCAACGGACGAATGGCCTCCCCCGTAGCTAGAATCCCAGCTTGCGGAATCAGCGTTTGATCATACAGGGCGTACACCGACCAAGTGGGCTGAATGCTGTAGCTCAACCCCACTCGTGGCGTAAATAGCTGATCTTTCGAGGAAGTCAGTACAGAGGATACGTTATTGTGGGTGTTCACTGAAGTATACCGTCCGCCCAACGTCAATCGCAGCTTCTCTTTCCAGAACGTCAATTCATCCAGGACATACACCGAATAATAATCGATGGATTGCTTGGTATTGCCCTTGGCGAGTCCACCCGGCGTATGGTAATTGGGAATTTCGACCCGGTATTCGGGGGCATCAATAGTCAGCGGGTAATACGTAGGCTGCGTTTTTCCGGCGGCATCCGTGTACGTATCGTAGGTTACGTAACTATCCGCCCGGAACCGCTTCTGGTTGACATCCACACCCGCCAGAATCTGTTGCGTTAAGTCCGTCGTCCAGATTTTCCCGTTGATAAACGCCTGCTGCGAGTACACCTGTGTCCGGGCCAAATCGTATTTGGGATTGCGAAGCAGAATGTTCGGATTGGCCGCATTTACGCCCGTGACCCACATATAAATGCCCTCGTAATCATTTTGCATCAGGGCTCCCCGAGCGGTTAGCGACCAGTTTTTACTGAAAGCATGCGTAAAGGTTAAGAATGCCGTATGGTCGCGAACGTGGTACGGCTTCAGCGTTGGTTCGTGAATGGTGAAATCGCGGGGCAAGGTTGCATACCCCTTCGGTGACATCACAATCGGGCTAAACAATGCATAGCTGAATTGCTGGTAATTGTATTCAGCGGTTAGGGAAGTACGATCACTGATCTGGTATTTCAGCACGGGAGCCACCAACAAGCGGCGATTGAAATCGTATTTGACGAAGGATTGACTCGTCATTCCCATCACATTCAAACGGTACTGAAACTTCTTTTGGGTATCCAGCACGCCATCCACATCCGCAGCTAGCCGGTACAAATTCCAGCTACCCAGCATCGCCGTAGCGGAATACTGCGGCGTACCCGTGGGTTGTTTGGTTAGCACATTGAAGGTGCCGGCGGGGTCGCCAATGTTATTCATGAAGAGCGAAGGGCCTTTCATGAATTCGACCCGATCAATAATGGCGGCGTCTTCGGGAACGGGGCCGCGGTAAATGGGCGTCAGGTCGATTCCATTGCGAAGCGTCGAAATCTGACCGCCCCGCATGAACATGTAGGGTCCCAGATTATTGGAAACTTCCTGTCGAATCACGCCACTGACATTCCGGGTGATCCCGTCGGTCATGTTAAAACTTCCCTGATCATAAATGACCTCCGCACTGATTTCCTGAATATTCTGGGAAAGGTTAATCAGGGGTGTCTGTAGACGCAAGGCACTCGAAACCGTATTCAGATGATACGGCTTGTAATACCGGGAAGTAACCGTCACTTCTTTGAGTCCCTGTGCGGTGGCCGCAACCAGATTTATTTCAATGGGAGTGGTGTTTCCCGTAAGCGAAATTCGCTGGGTTTGGTACCCCACGTGACTCACGGTAATAGATGGCGACGAAGCCGTACTCTGTAGTTCAAAATACCCTTCATCGTTAGATACGGTTCCCTGAGTTGTGCCCGTTAGTTGAATGCTGGCTCCTGCCAGGGGGCGTTGGGGAGACTGAGCTTCTTTAACGCGGCCTTTGATGAAGTGTTGAGCTTGGGAAGAAAAGCAAAATAAGCCTAGGAGGATTACTCCTACTATTCGTAAAGTCATTAATGACAGAATCGAGATAAAATCGAATAATTCATACCGTTCTTGTGGAAATCAAGGTATAAAATTATGAATCAAATCGGAGGACTCCTTCATTTATGCGACTAAGCGTTCATTTTTTAATCTAAATGGACTAAATGCTTACATTCCGTAGGACCCCTTGGTTCCACGGGTTTATTAAAAAAAGAGAGTACTACCCAGTAAATTTCCGACGCTAGCGTAATCGACTTTTCGTAGTACTCTTACGTTTGAACGGGTAGATAAAGCTCAAAGGTGGCCCCCTGCTCCAGTTCACCGTGAGCCTGAATAAACCCTTCGTGATTCAAAGCAACCTTTTGACAGATCGCCAGTCCCACGCCCGTCCCTTCAAACTCACTTTTCCCGTGCAAGCGTTGAAATACCCCGAAAATCCGGTCCACGTATTGTTCCTCAAAACCAATTCCATTGTCCTGAATACAGATTCGGTGGTAACTGGCGTGTACGGGGGTCCAGCCCGTAATCGAAGGAATTTCCCCAGATTCCAGTAACTGGTAGGTTAACTGAATCGACGGAAGGGTCGTATTCCCCTGCAAATCCTTACTACTAAACTTAATCGCATTGGAGAGTAGATTTTGAAAGAGCTGCTCTAACTGTCGGGCGTCGCCCCTGAATGGAGGTAGCTGAGCTAAGCTGATGTTAGCACCGGTTTCTTCAATGGCTACCGACAAATTATCGATGGCCTGAGTTACCACCTCCGCCAGCATGACTTGCTGGGTCTCCGCTCGTCCATTCGAAATTTTCGAAAAAGTAAGTAAATCGTTAATGAGCAGCCCCATCCGATGAGCCGATTCCTTGATCCGAACCAGCAATCGACTGTCTTCGGCCAAGGTATGTTCATGACGTTTCACCAAAATATCGATGAATTGCTGAATCTTACGAAGGGGGGCTTGTAAATCGTGACTGGCAATGTAAGCGAACTGTTCCAGGCTGCTGTTCGACCGAAGCAGCTGATCATTAACCTGATGTAACTGCTCATTAATATGAGCCAGCTCTTCATTGGAAGCAAAGAGTTCTTCGTTAGTCGATTCTAATTCTTCCGTTCGCTCCTGTACTAATAATTCCAGGGCGGCTTGGGTTTGACGCTGCAGCGTAACGTCCTGGGAACTTCCCGTAACCCCGCAAACCATACCCTGCTCATCCCGGGTTAACTTTCCCTGGGCGTGTAGAATTCGTTTTTGTCCTGTCTTCAGACAATTCACGGAAAACTCAGCTTCGTACCGATCCTCATTCATCGGTTGACGAGCCGTATCCACTGCCGATTTGACAATCAGCCGATTTTGAGAATCCATTACCTCATAAGCCCGTTCGATCGTCAAAGGCTCTTCTCTTTCGAATCCACACCAATCGCGTAGACGGTCGGAATATGTCACCACCCCTGTATTGAAATCAATCTCCCAAGCGGCTAGTTCGGCCAGTTCAATGGTTTCCTGTAATTTTGCCTGAGTTTCCTGAAGTTTTTGTTGTACGCGTATGCTTTCCGTTACGTCAATGGCAATATCCAAAATGGCGTACACCTCTCCCTTTTCATTAACTAATGGCGTATAGGTAATATTGTAGAAGTTATGGGTCATCACGCCATGCTGAACAATGTTCACCTGAGAGCCGTCACTTTGAAACATCTTTCCCGAGGTATACACATCATCCAGAATTTGCAGGAAGGGTTGATTTTCCAATTCTGGCATTACTTCCCGCAACGGCTTACCCTCAATGTCTGGCCCTTTTCCTACAATATCAATAAAGGCTTGATTAGGCATCTCGACGATCAAGTCGCGGCCCACAAACAGTCCCATGGCCGCCGGAGCCGTCGCGATGATCGCTTTGAGCTGGGCTTCGCTGGCTTCAATTCTTTTTCGGGAAAGTACCTGTTGCGTTACATCGGTGGCAATCACCAGAATGCCCGTAATTTCGGTCTGATTGGGAGGCCGCTGGGGCTGATAGGTTAGATCGACATAGATCGTTTCTAAAAGCTGATTTCGAACCAGTGTAGCCGCTACTTCTTTCGCAATAAAGGGTGTACCCGTGTCTAGCACGCCTTGTAGTAGGTCATCAAAGCCTTGCCCCGCCAGCTCTGGCAAAGCGGTTAATAGTGATTTACCTACGATTTGATCGGGCGTTCGGCCCACTAATTCTCCGTAAAAGGCATTCGCTCGCAGAAAGGTCAGTTCATGGCGATCAATCACGGCAATTCCTACCGGTGACGCTTCAAATGAATCGAGCATTTGTTGCTGAGCGGCCTGCTGATTTTGCAGGCTTTCCATATCACGGGTTACATCTTGAGCAACGCCGCCAAAACGGTACACGTCTCCTTGTTCATTAAAATAGGCTTTTCCGTAAAAGCGTACCCAGCGTAATTTGCCGTCATTTGCCCCAATGGTACGGTAGGTCACATCGTAATTACCCCCAGAGGGTATTTGAAAAGCTTCCTGAACCGTCTTATCCACGCGAACCACATCATCGGGGTGGATATAGGCCATCACTTTTTCATAGGGAAGAATATTATCGTCAGCTAAGCCATGCAGCTCCCGGCAACGATCATCCCAGAGTACCTGTCTGGAAATAGGATCTAACTCCCAAACGCCCAAACCCGCCGAGGTTAAGGCAAAATCAATATCTAAACGCTCTCGAAGCGACCCTGCATGGGGGAATTTCTCACCTGGCATATCATTCGTCAAAAGTGTATTGGAATAACTCCATTCTTACTAAATGGTTGGAAAAGCGAATCATTTAAATTCTGGCTTTCGCTCATTTACCAGCATTTTAGGACGTAAATCTTTTGCATGAGTAGTACCAGAAAAAGATGTGTCTGTTCGTACAGGCATTACTTTGGTAATATATAGAATGGATGGTTTGACGGAGTAGAGGGAGGCATAATCCCTTACGTCCCTGCGAAACGCTGGCAAGTTGAGTCAACCACCGTTTGTCAATTAGGCGTAAGTGAAAACGGAAATTTTGTACTTTTAACAATGAATCTTACGACCCTTGATCCACCCATTCCCCTTTACACGCTAGAGCAGGACCCCATTTTAGGCAGCAAGCTATTCAGTATGTCCCGTTTTGAAGGAACGGTTACCCATCACTCCGAACTTCTCATTCCCCACCGAAAAGACTACTATTTACTTGGATTCATTCGGCAGGGTGGCGGACGGCACTGGGTGGATATGGTTCCCTACGAACCGAAAGATCAGACTTTCTATTTTTTTGCTCCGCAACAGATTACGGTCAAGGAAGAGCCTTTGCCCACCTGGGGTACCGCTTTTGCCTTTACGCAGGAATTTCTGGCTTTGCAGGAAAACACACTGTTAAGGACTCTTCCGATGATCCAAAATCCGGAAAATGGGCACGAGCTCGCTCTGTCTGAAGCAGATGTTATGTTTGTAGAAGACTTGCTGGATAAAATTTATTCCGAGTATCTGACTGCGGGCGTATGGCATCAGCGAATGCTGTCGGCCTACCTGCAGGTTCTGCTGACGTATTTGAGCCGATTGTACACGGAACAATTTGAGCGTAAGACTTTTTCAGCGGAAACTCAACTTCTGAAAAAGTACCAGGCGGAAATAAACAAGCATTTTCATCAACTTCATCAGGTCAGTGATTACGCGTCGCTGCTGCATGTATCGGCGGGGTATCTAAGTGAAGTTATCAAAGCCCAAAGCAGTAAATCAGCCATTACGCATATCCATGACCGGTTAGTACTGGAAGCCCGCCGCCTGTTGTTTCATTCCGAACAGTCCTTGAAGGAAATCGCGTTTGGACTGGGTTTTTCGGATGCTTCGTACTTCAGTCGCTTCTTTAAACGCGAAACGCAGGTTACCCCAGCCGAGTATCGGGCGGCTACCCGAAGAATGTACCAGTAATACCGCAAAATGTGTTTCAGTGGCCTGAAGGGGCTATTCTACCTTTGTCCCAACAAGAAAACACCTAAAACATGAAGACTGCACTCATTACTGGAGCTAACAAAAGTATTGGATTTGAAACCGCTCGACAACTTTTACAAAAAGACTATTACGTGTATCTAGGTAGTCGCGATGCTCAGAAAGGTGAGCAGGCCGTCGCTCAGCTTAACTCCGAAGGATTAACCCAAGTTGAAGCGATTACCATCGATGTTGATCGGCCGGAATCCATTAAAGCTGCTCGTCAGGTACTCGGACTAAAAACGCAGGTACTGGATGTACTCATCAATAATGCGGGCATCAGTGGTGGCTTTCCTCAAACGGCTGCAGAGGGGGATATAAATACCTTTCGACAAGTGTTCGAAACCAATTTCTTTGGCGTCATCGAAACCACCCAGGCTTTTCTGGATTTACTCCGGGCTTCTTCGCAACCTCGGATTGTGAACGTCACCTCAGGTTTAAGTTCACTAACGCTGCATAATGATCCGAGCTGGAAGTATTATGCCGTGAAGGGAGCCTATTACACGACTTCCAAAGCCGCCCTGAATGCCTACACCATTGTGCTGGCACATGAATTGCGGGATACGGCTTTTAGAGTAAATGCCGTAGATCCGGGCTACACGGCCACGGATTTCAATCACCACAACGGTACCGGTACCGTGGCAGATGCTGCCAGTCGCGTGGTAAAAGCGGCTCTGCTGGATGCTGATGGTCCAACCAGTCAATTCTTCAGTGATGACAACGCTCCGGAAACGGGTATAAGCCCCTGGTAAACGCTAGTCCAGATCGAGTGCTCAGGTAGCTGTGCCCATGGGTTACCCTATCCGAGCACTCGATTCACAATTCATTTATTCACTCTCCCCTCAATTTCTACAACGCAAGATTTAAACCTGAAACTACTTCAACCTCTTCAAACCTTAAACTCTTTCAAACCTCCCGTCCTTCAGCTCTTTTTAAGCAAAGTCATACCAAAGCCAGGATCCGGAGAAGGAATGAATTTTCCCTTTTCGATTTTATACTTACCAAAATCAATGTCTTCACTCGTGGCGGGTACGCCTTCAATAGTCGTTGTATTGCCCAGTCCACCCGCCAAATGCGTGCAGTAGTACGATTTGAGTAATTCACCAAAGGCGTGCGGTGAGGCTAGAATGCCCATTTTCTTAAGTTCGGGCATGAGTTTCCGCCAGGGAGTAAATCCGTAGCCTATGATGTCAGTCAGGTGGACGTCGATCAGTTTTTTCTCTCCCAACTCGCGTAATAATTCCTGATTGGGATTGGCTTCGCCCTCGGCCAGCAGCATTTTAGGCTTATTAGCTTTGGTCCAGGACCGCAGTTTCTGGTAGTCGGCAACCGTTTCGGCAAAGGGTTCTTCCATCCAGAAAAGGGGAATATCACCAATGCCTTTCAAGTAGGCAATCGCTGTATCGGCGGTATAGCCGTCATTGGCATCCACCAGAATTTCGACATCCGGGAACGTTTTGGCCACCAATTTGGTCACCTCAATATCACGTTTCAGCCCTTCTTCTTTCGGCATCCACATATTGCCGCGACCAATTTTAAGCTTGAGTTGCCGATACCCCAGTTCATAATCGTGTCTACAGTTTTCGATCAGTTTATCCAGTCCCCCGGTCGCCGTCTTTACGGGACCTTCATTCGTTTCCAGCTCGTCGAAATAAATCATCCCGCTGTAACACTTGGTCAGGATGGGCTTTTTCTGTCCCAATAATTCGTAAACCGGCTTATTCAGGATCACACCGGCCAGATCGTGTAGGGGCACATCGAAAGCCAAAACTTTAGGGTCAGTAACCCCGACAGCGGGTTGAAACACCTCCGAAACCCGTTTGCCCTTCAGGTAGGCAATAGCCTCCTGATTTCGCCCCCCGTGCATCCCCCAGCCTTTCGCTCCCTGATCCGTCGTTAGTGTACAAACGCCCACTTTAGGGCCATAACCGTGGTTATCCCGCCGACCATTTTTACCCACAAACCGGGGCCATTTGAGTTGTACTTCGGTATAGCTGATGTCCGCAATGGTATGGCTCTGGAGATCGGCGGCAGCAGGCCAGTCAGCGGCTGCGGCAACCCAGGGTGTACTGAGCACAGCCGTAGAAGCGGCACCTTGCAGTACCTGTTGAATAAACTGTCTTCTGATCATAGGTTTAGCGTAAGAGGATTCTAACGGTGGTAAAGAAACTAAGAAAACGCCAATGATTAGTCGCTTACGTATAACAATTGTGTGGATTACGGCCAGTTACGGTTCTAGCTAGACGTAGATGTATGCGATATATCCTGCATTTAGCGTTTCGTTATTCACCTAGACTGGGTTTGGTCCTGTAAATACGGCTGTTAGCCCGTAAGCCTTCCAGGCTGGACCTCCCCACGCTTAACGACAGCTCGCTTTTGGCTACCGCGTTGCGGCTGTCGCAGGTCGTTCAGTTGCCATTCCATGGTGGCTCCCTCAGCAATGCGGTGGCCCTGAGCAAAATGAAAAGAGCGGTGGGCGTGCCGGCATGGGATGCATAGGGACTAAAAATCAGCCGTACTTACGTGCCGGAAACAGTCTTGTTCTTCTAAAAAAGAACCGATACTTTACTAGTATATCCATTACACAAACGAAACGCATACCCTATCCAACTCCAAAATTTTTCACTATCTCAAAAATATATATTATTTATTTATTTTATACAATTTAATAATCAAATACTTAAATTAAAGTACCCTATTTATATAAATATCACCTTTAATTTATTAAATATTTTAGAATTAAATATCATAATTTAAAACAAACACAATGCATTTAATTAGTTTTTTTCACTATTTCCAAATAATATTTAATTACCAGCCAAACATTGACAATTATTTTTAATATTTGTAAAGATGATTAGGCGAGAGAGACAGATTACTGGGCAATAGCTATGATTACGCTGGTCAAAAAAGAGCGAAAAGAACTTATACTTAAACACGTCAACATCCACTCCCGGGTTACGTTCGGTGACTTGTCTCAACTACTCCATGTATCCGAGGAGACCATTCGCCGTGACCTAAATGAACTGTCTGACGAGCGGCTCATCATTAAAATCAAGGGCGGAGCCATGGCGGCGGGCAATCACTTCAGTCCCCAAAGCGAAAAATCATTGCGATACGCCTCCTCCAGCAAAGAGCGGATCGCCCGAAAAGCAGTATCCCTTGTGAGGGACGGCATGATTGTACTCATCGGCGGCGGCACAACGGTACAGGCCTTCATCGAAGCCATACCCGATCAGCTACGGGCGACCTTCGTAACGGTCAATCCGCATACCTGCATTGCGTTACTGAACAAGCCCAACCTTGAAACTATTTTGATTGGTGGCAAAGTATCAACGTATAGTCAAACCGTAATAGGTGGCGATGCGTTTTTGAAGCTTGCCGATATTCGGGCCGACCTTTGCATTATGGGTACGAATGCCATTGACCCTACGGAAGGGATTACCGATCTGGAATGGGAAACCGTGGAGATCAAAAAGGCGATGTTCAAGGCGGCTCAGACTATTGCTATTCTGGCCATCGCCGAAAAACTGAATACCTCAATGAAACTACGGGTATGCCCCGTCACCACGCTTGATTACCTGATTACCGAACTTGACGCCAGCCATCCCAGTCTGCAGCCGTATCTCGCTCTCGGCGTCAAAACCCTTTAATTCACCCCAAACGAACCATGAACGCACATATACAGAAACTATATACGATTGCTCAGAAACCTGAACGTACCATCATTGGCTTGATGTCGGGTACTTCGATGGATGGACTGGACGTGGCCCTCTGTACTTTTCGGGGGGAAGGCGGACAAACGCAGGTTACCGTACGCGAGTTTCGGACGGTAGATTTTACCGAGGAAATTAAAGCGGAAATTCGAACCGTATTCGCCAAGCGAACCATTGATTTCCAACACCTGTGCGTACTGAATCCCTGGATTGGCAACCTGCACGGGCGGCTGGTGCTCGACTGTCTGGAAAGCTGGGGCATTGCTCCGGCGGAAGTGGATGTGATTGCCAGTCACGGACAGACGGTCTTTCACGCCCCCCGAATTCTGCACGGTCTGGACCAGTTTCCCAACGCTACCCTACAAATTGGCGATGGGGATCACGTGGCAGTTACTACGGGCATTATTACCCTGTCCGATTTTCGGCAGAAACATTGTGCAGCGGGTGGTGAAGGGGCTCCGCTGGCCGTGTACGGCGACTATCTGATTTTTTCGGAAGCGGGAGAAAACCGAATTCTGCTGAATCTGGGTGGTATTGCCAACTTTACCTTCCTTCCGGCCAATCTGAATGCGGATGAAGTATTCGCTACCGATACCGGCACTGGCAATACGCTGCTTGATGCCTATACGCGTCAGAAATTCAATAAAGCCTACGACGCAGATGCGGCTTTGGCCCGCCGGGGAACGATACACGAACCCTTACTGGCCGCGTTGAAGCAGAACCCGTTTTTTGAGAAACCCTTTCCCAAAACCACGGGGCCAGAACTCTTTAGTCTGGCATATCTGGAGGCGGCTCAGCAACAAATCCAGCGTACCGACCTCAGTCCTGAAGACGTACTGGCGACCCTTACGCGATTTTCGGCGGAAACCATTGCCGAAGCCGTGCACCGTTCGCTGAAAAGCCGGGATACTACCCAACCCTGGGTATTGTACGCCAGCGGAGGCGGGATGCATAACCCCTTACTCTGGCAGTATATCCAGGAGCTTTTGCCCGAAATGACCCTTTGCCGGACCGATGAACTGGGTATTTCGGGAGATGCGAAAGAAGCCGTACTATTTGCCACTCTGGCCAACGAAGCTCTGGTGGGTGGCAAGACCCACTTTGGCAATCGGCAGGGCGTTCCCAGCGTATCGATGGGTAAGATTTCATTCCCGAATTAATCGTTTTCTCCTCTAAATCGACTTCCTGAATACGTTTTTCGTGGGACGCGGGCGGCTGCTACAGCTTTCCCACGACCTGCCTTTTTTAGTAGTACACACTCCAAACTAGTTAACCGTATGCGAAAATCAGTACTTCCAGGGAAGCTCCTGTTTTACCTTCTTTTTGCCTGGACGGCCCTGGCGGGTTCCGTTTCGGCTCAGGTACAACTGCAGGGGAAGGTCAGCGATGCCAGTGGGTCCGGCCTTCCGTTTATTACCGTGAAATTAAGTTCGGCCAGTACAGGAACCACGACTAACGCCAGTGGGACGTACCAGTTTACGCCTTCCTTGAAGCCGGGTCGGTATACGCTGATCTTTTCCGGCGTAGGGTACAAAAGTCAGCAGAAAAGCTTTGACGTAAACGCCAGTCAGAATGCGGTAACCCTTGATGCTACGCTTGAGGAAGACGTGCTCGGTTTGGATGAAGTGGTAGTGACGGGTACGATGGGTGCCACCAGCAAACGCGAGCTGGGCAACTCCATCGCTACCGTAGGAGCGAAAGATCTTCAATTTTCCGCCGCCCCCTCCCTCGATGCCGCCTTACAGGGCAAGCTCTCCGGTGCTCAGATTACGCAAAACTCCGGGAACCCCGCGGGTGGAATCAGCATCCGGATGCGGGGACCGAGCACGATTGTCGGTTCATCGGATCCGTTGTATATCGTGGATGGGGTCATTGTCAACAACGATTCCCGACAGTTGATTGACCTGGGCGGTTACTCCCAAAATCGTCTGGTGGATATCAACCCGGCGGATATTGATCGCATTGAGGTCATCAAAGGAGCGGCAGCAGCGGCCATTTACGGGTCGCGGGCCAACAACGGGGTCGTCCAGATTTTCACCAAAAAAGGGAAAGAAGGCAAACCATCCATTACGTTCTCTACGCAGTTTCGGGTCAGTCAGCTTCGTAAGAAAATGGCCTACAACGAATATCCGTTTGCTTTCGCGAACACCACGCCGACGGACGAGACGCAGGTTCCGGTTACCCGTTACGATTATCAGGATAAAATCTTCCAGAATGCTTTCGGTACCGAAAATTACCTGTCGCTTTCGGGCGGTACGGCTAATACCAAATACTTTGTTTCGGGATCTAATTATTATAATCAGGGAATTATTAAAAGTACGGATTTCAACCGTAATGGCATTCGCCTGCGGATTCAGCAGAAAATCGGCAACAAAGCCACGATTTCGGCGGGTAGCAACTACGTGTACAGCTCCAGTAAGGAGATTCCCAACGGCGGTATTAGCGAGGCGTATGGGGCTTTAACGGGCTTCATTTTCAGTAACAACTCCGTCAATCCGGAACCCGATCCAGTCACGGGTGTCTATCCCTCCACCGCTCCCGTCAGCGTAGTACGACGGACGAACCCGCTCGAAGCCATCAACCGTTTCAAGTTTGGACAACGAACGAGCCGGATCATTTCGGATTTCAATTTCAATCTGAAACCCATCGAAGGTCTGAACATTGATTATACCGTCGGTATCGACAACTACACGCAGTCGGCTACGGCTTACATTCCACCGAAAAACACCACGCCGACCTACGATCAGGGACTCGCCCGCCGGGCTGATGCTACGGTTTTCCAGATCAACAACGATCTGAATGTCAGTTACAATACAAAAGTGAACGACTGGCTGACCTCGACTTCGGGTATTGGCGGCACGATCCAATACGATCGTACGCTAACCTTCGGAGCTACGGCCCAGCAACTGGGAGCGTTTGGCGAGACGATCAACAACGGAACCATTATTGCGACGGAATTCCGCTCGGAGCGATCCATTCTCGGAGCATTCGCTCAGCAGAGTTTTGGCATTAAAGATCGCTACTTCATTACGGGAGCGGCCCGAGTCGATGCTTCGTCGGTATACGGCATCGATAACCGCTGGCAGTTTTTCCCAAAAGTGAGTGGTTCGTACGTGCTTTCCAACGAAAAATTCTGGAGTGAAGGAGCCCTGGGCCGCGTTGTCAATTCATTCAAACTCCGGGCCGCCTGGGGGCAGTCGGGCAACCTGACCGCCATTGGAGCCTACGACCGCTTTACCAATTACAGCCCCGTCATTTACGGTGGCCAGACGGGCTATACCTCTCCCGCTCAGTTCGGAAACTTTACGGTAAAACCTGAGCGTCAGACCGAAACCGAAATTGGTGCGGATTTCAGCCTGTTGAACGATCGCGTGAGTGTGGAGTTTTCGTACTTCAACAAGAGCGTAGCCGATCTGATTCTGAACCGTACGCTGGCTCCCACGACGGGCTTCAACAACCGACTCATCAACGTGGGTTCGATGACTAACAAAGGCTTTGAAGTCATGGTGAAAGCCGTACCCGTGCAGACCAGTAGGTTCCGCTGGATTACTACGCTGACCTATACGTCCAACAAGAATACGGTCAATGGTGTGGAAGGCAACGGCGTACTACCTTTCGCGGGTGGATTTAGTCAGGTGGCTGCCGTCAATGGCTACCCGCTTGGAGCGTATTACAGCACCTTTTTTGCCCGCAATCCGGACGGTTCCTTACTGCTAACCGCCCCTACGGCTACGAACCCCAATCGCTATCCGCAACGGGAACGGGGTACTCAGCTGGCCAACGGACAGTATACCGTTCAGCGGGATGCCAACGGTCAACCCACCGGAACGATCCTCAGCAAGGTCATCGGCGATCCCAACCCCTGGGGTATTGTTGGCTTTACGAATGAGTTTGAGATTGGAAAATTCAATTTTCGGATGCAATGGGACGGCATGCTGGGCTTTGAGGTGTTCAACTTCACCCGTAGGGTCGGCGAGCGTGACCTCTATGCTTCTCTGAAAGGATACGAACCCGAGCTTCGCGGCGATGTGCCCAAGGGTACGAGTGCGGCCCTGTTCTCGATCTTTGAAAATTACATTGAAGATGGCTCTTTCGTGAAGCTCCGGGAAATTTCCGCGTCGTATGTTCTGACACCGAAGCTTTGGAAAATGCAGAACCTGCGGCTTACGCTCATTGGCCGTAACCTGCTTTCGATTGATAACTACAGTGGCTGGGACCCGGAAACCAACGCCGCCGGTCAGGATAATGCCGTGCGAGGTTTCGATTTCGTGGAAGTACCGATTCCGCGTAGCTTCCTGTTCGGCGTAAGTGTCAATTTCTAAGCATTAATCCACTGAAGATCATGCAATTCAAAACATACATTCTGGCCTCTTTTCTGGCTGCTGGTTTACTGACGGGTTGTAAACTGGATATTCCCAACCCCAATGCTCCTACCGACGAACAGGTACTATCCAGTCGGGAAGGGATGCTGACCCTGAGTCTGGGGATGAAACAATACTATTCGACCTCGGCCCTGGAAGCTCTCATCATTACACCGGGGACGACCACGCGTGAGCTGAAAGGCATTACTACCTTTACCAATGTACTCGAACTCGAAGCCGGGGGTACGGCTCTGCCTTCTTTCAACGGCAACGTCCTCAACCTCTGGGCCCGGATGTACCGGGTGATGGGCATGGCTGACGAATTAATCGCCAATGCCCCCACCGTACTGGCTACCGACGAAGCCACCCGCAGTGGTGTACTGGCTCACGCGTATCTGTTCAAGGCGATGGCTCTGGGCGGACTGGCAACGGGTTTTGAGCAGTTCCCTACGCAAACCAACAAGAACGGACAGGCCCCGTTTGTACCCCGCCAACAAGCCCTGACCGAAGCCGTAACGTTACTTTCGCAGGGCATTGATCTGATTACGGCCACGGCTCCTTCGACGGAATTCAATACGCGGGTGCTGGGTACGGATTTTCAGTTGCGGGATTGCCTGAACGCGTACCGGGCTCGCTACCAGATGATGCTGGGTCGCTACGCTGATGCACTAGCCTCGGCGAATGCGGTTAACCTGACGTCGCGGTCGCAGTTTGTGTATTCGTCGCAATCGCCCAATCCCATTTACCAGCAAATTGTCGTTAGTAAAAATTACCAGCCCCGGGCTACATTAGGGTTACCGACGTCGCTGCTGGAAACGGGAGATGCCCGGATTAATTTTTACACGGCTACGCCGGAGGTTACTGTGGGTGGCGAGGTACTGCGTTCAGTAGCCGGATTTTTCAATGAAATCACCAAGCCCATTCCGGTATATCTGCCCGATGAGATTCGTCTGATCAAAGCCGAAGCACTGGTCCGGAGTAATGGTTCGATTACCGAAGCCGTAGCTCAGATCAACGCCGTTCGTACGCAAACGACGGGTGATCCCTTCGGCGTAAATGCCGCTTTACCCGCCTACGCTGGCGGTACTGATGCGGCCAGTCTGCTCACGGAGATTTATAAACAACGCAGTACGGAGCTTTTCATGCAGGGTTTACGGCTGGAAGATAGTCGCCGTTTCAACCGTACGGCTCCTGCGGTGAATGTTAACCCGATACCGCTCTCGGCCGAACGCACGCGAAACTTCTATCCCTATCCGGATCAGGAACGCCTGACGAACCCGAATACACCGGCGGAACCGGCGATTTAATACTTGGTTGGATTTTCGAACGGGTGCAGAAATGAACGGAGGTGGTTCGTTTCTGCACCTTTGTTTTTATATCTACCCAACTACCCTTACTTCCAACCTTACTTCCAAATCGACTTCACTTTGTATACCTGAAGGTCTTTCACCTCAATCCGATTGCCCCAGAACTGGAGCCCTTCCTGATTGCCCGGTACGGGTTTCCGTTCCAGCGAAAAGGAATACCGACCGCCATCCACAAACACCTCTACTGAGGTTCGGTCCACGAAGATATCTGCGGTAATTTCCATGCTTGTCATATCCTCTGGCGAATAGAAGGCTCCATTCAACTGATTGAAATTCAAATCATAATTGAGGATTCGCTGACCAAAAAGCGAAATACCTGCGTCCGTCGCGTGGGAAAGTTTGAGCGTAGTTTTGAGTCGAAACGCATCCTGTACGTCCACCGATTTGAGTTTCTCCCGGGCTTCCTCGACCCGTAGTGAGGTCCATTGACCCGCTGGTGTAAACAGTTGTTCCGTTTCTTTGACGGGTAGACTAAAGAGGCGGGGACCGTTTTTGGTCGTACGAA
This sequence comes from Siphonobacter curvatus, assembly GCF_002943425.1. Taxonomy (NCBI): domain Bacteria; kingdom Pseudomonadati; phylum Bacteroidota; class Cytophagia; order Cytophagales; family Cytophagaceae; genus Siphonobacter; species Siphonobacter curvatus. The sequence continues at coordinate 166,201 of NZ_PTRA01000002.1, read as the reverse complement.
GCCGTAGCTCAGTGGGCAGTAGCATCATGCCATTGAAGGGCATCCCCGGCTGCTGTACCCGCCCCCAGCCAATCTGAATCCGGCGAGGGTCCTTTTCGGGCATATTCGTAAACGTCTGAGCGGCGTAGATGGTCCCGTGCGTATACGAGTGTTTACCCGACTCCGGCGTGAATTTTTTCCCGTCGAAATCGCCAATCATGTACGTGGTGGAGGCTCCGTACATTACCCATTTGGTTTTATTTGGATCACCATCGATGGGAAGTTCGAACAGGTCCGGGCACTCCCAAAAGCCGGTAATGTGACTTTCGTACGTCCATTGCTTCATGTTTTTCGAGGTATAAATCGAATGGCCGTCCCGCTCATTCAATACCATCACCCAGTGCCGACCCGGTTGGTACCAGAACACCCGAGGGTCACGGGTATCCTTACTCTCCCATTTCGCTTTGGAGTCGATCAGCGGGTTCTGGTCGTATTTGGTCCACGTACGTCCTTTATCCAGACTATAAGCCATGCACTGTACCTGCTTTTCCGGACTATCCACCGTGAAAAAAGCAACCATCGCCGGTACACTCCCCCGGTTAAAACCCGCCGTATTTTCGTAATCAATCACCGTTGAGCCGGAAAACATAGTTCCCATCCGATCGGGTGACAGGGCCGTGGGCAGTTCCTCCCAGTGAACCATGTCTTTGCTTACGGCATGACCCCAGGACATGTTTTCCCATTCGCGTTCGAAAGGATTATGCTGGTAGAACAGGTGGTATTCGCCCTCATAAAAAATCATCCCGTTTGGGTCGTTGATCCAGCCCCGGCGGCTGGTAAAGTGGTATTGCGGCCGGTTTTTTTCGTGATACAGGGAATCCTGACCCGCTAGGCGATCATCCTGGTAAATCTGGTTTAATCCTTCGGGACTGCCGTCGTAACGAAGGGTAAGGGTTTTGCCCTGCCAGGCGGAGACATCATAGAAGACCCAGTAATCGGGTTTACCCGGAGCCAGCCGTATTTTAAAGGACTGTTCCGTCTGCTGTGGCGTCACCAACGCCATGGTTCCCCGGTGCTGGGACTGGGCTACGGGCAGATTCAGGTAGCGTTTGGTAATTTTCAGCGAGCGAGTCTGGGCGTGGAGAGTCAAGCTTAAGCCCGTCAGGCTCAGCGTAATCCATTTTACGGCTGCGGTCATTCAACTAGGTTTTAGAGTAGAATAGTGGCGGAATCGAAAGGGCGGAATGCGTGGGTACTTCTTCGTTTCCTGAGAATCGACTTGAGAAGTCCCCGTGTACTGCTCGTTTCCATGCCATACACGACTCTAAAGTAAGGCAATCACTCGTTCTTACACGCATGAAAAGCCCATAAGTACCGTATTAAGCTCGCGGAATACGCAAAACCTCCTACCCCTTTCGTGTCGAATCTTCCCTTCTGGCTACATCCTTGCGACAATCGACTACAAGTGTTTTAGGAATCGTGACTGATCTTTGTAGAAACAAAACGGAAAGAATATGGACTTGCATAACAACACCATCCTGATTACCGGCGGCACCAGCGGATTTGGACTTGAATTCGCTTCCCGACTTCTGGCTCTGGGTAATACCGTGATTATTACGGGAAGAAATACACAAAAACTACAGGAAACCCAGCAACAACTTCCGGCAGTACATACCATCCAAAGCGATGTAAGTAAAGCGGAAGACATTGTAGCCCTGTATGATCAGGTGACCCGACAATTTCCTGCCTTGAACATGATCATCAATAATGCCGGTGAAATGCGTAAACTCAGCCTGAATCAGCCCCACGAGCTTTCGGACATTACCCGTGAAGTGGAAATCAACCTGATGGGACCGATTCGCATGGTACAGCAGTTTCTGCCGCATCTGAAAACAAAACCTAAGGCAGTAATTCTGAATGTGACCTCGGGTATCGCGTTCATGCCCTTCCCCATCTCCCCCATTTACAGTGCCAGCAAATCCGGACTGCGGGCGTATACGCAGGCCTTACGCGTACAGCTCATAAAAACGAGCATTAAAGTCATTGAACTGGTAGCTCCCGGAAGTTCGACGCCCCTGAATGACAAATTCATTGAGGAAGATGGATTCAACGCCAAAACCCTAATGGCTCCCGAAAAAATTGTCGACGCGGCCATCCAGGGCATGAAAAACGACAAGGATGAAATTTACCCCGGTCTAGCTGGATTGATGCGGGTGATGAGCCGAGTGGCTCCTAAGTTAATGCTTTCGCAGGCGGGTAAAATAGGGCGTCTACGATGTATGGTACGAAGTAAAGTCGAATCATGTTGGCCCCTGGCATATGCATCTAACCGTCTAATCACCATTCATTACCTCGAATCTTTCCAGTAAATCCATGAAAATTGTAGCTATCGTACTCCTGTTGATCTCGGCCTTTCTGAGTATTAAACACGGCTGGGACGCCTTCCAGCCCGCTAACGCGGAACAGGCAAAAATGTTGTCGGCCCTTGGGCTCTCCAAAACCATTATGCCCTACATGGGCGTATGGTCGATCGCCGTGGGGGTCCTGCTGTTTTTCCCGCAGACCTTTTTCGTGGCCAATGTGCTGAATGCGGTTACAATTGTTCTGATCATGGCCCTGTCGTTACGGGCGGGGAACAGTAGCATCGCTTTGATGGAAATTCCTTTTCTTGCCTTGCCCTTATTATTGATTTGGTTGAAATATCCCTTCAAAGGGTAGGTGAATACTGCCTGCCAGATACTATCCTTTCGGAAGAATAACTAACTTACCCACATGGAAACCAAAACGCCACTCCGTATTAAGTCCATTACCGAAGGGCATCGGCTCGCGAAACTTCCCAAACCGCATCATCCGCTCATTAGCGTGGTGGATGTGTCCGAATTGACGAGAGACGCAGGCGTTACCGCGGTCGTATTCGACTTTTATACCATTTCCCTGAAAAGAGGTTGCGATACGCTATTCTACGGACAGCAACAGTATGATTTCGACGAGGGAATCATGGGATTCACGGCTCCGGGACAGATTTTACGCGGTGACGCAAGTGACAGTGCCCACCGGCTGGAAGGCTGGATGTTATTTATCCATCCCGACTTTCTATGGAACACGCCCCTAGCTAAGAAAATCAGGCAATACGAGTTTTTTGGGTACTCGGCTCATGAAGCCCTGTTTCTCTCCGACAAAGAGGAAACCCTGATCAACAGCATCGTTGACCATATCAAGCAAGAGTACCATTCATCGATCGATAAGTTTAGCCAGGATGTGATTGTTGCCCAGCTGGAACTCCTCTTCACGTACGCTCAACGCTTCTACGAGCGACAGTTCATCACCCGGAAAATCACCAACAGCAAGGTACTGGATCGGCTGGAGCAGGTACTGACGGATTATTTTAATCAGGAAGATCTCTTGTTGAAGGGCTTACCCAAGGTGCAGGACATCGCCGATACTCTGCACATGTCCACCAAATACCTCAGCAGTTTACTGAAGCAGCACACCGGACAAACTACCCAACAACACATTCACCACAAGCTCATTGAAAAAGCGAAAGAGATGCTCTCCACCACGGATTTGTCGGTCAGTGAAATCGCGTACGAATTAGGCTTCGAGCATTCACAATCGTTCAGCAAACTCTTCAAAACCAAGACGAAGCAGAGTCCGTTGGAGTTTAGGCAATGTTTTAACTAACGTTATTGATTGTTAATTTAGGTTGCTTTAAACGAAATTGAGTTTCGTTCATTAGAGACGGCTAGCTGGCCCTTCATGCCTTCGTAGACTACCTTCCCATCGAAAACTTAGTTCTTTTAGAGCTTCGTTATTCACCTAGATCGAGTTTGGTCCTGTTGGCACGGCTGGCTAGTAGCATATCAGCATTGCATGCCGGGCTCAAGCCGCCTTCCATTCCATGGTGGCCTGAAGCAGGATGAAAAGAGCGGTGGGCGTGCCGACATGGAATGTATATGGACTAAATCACCAGCCGCATTTAAGGGACGAAAAACTGATCTATTATTAGATATCCTTTTTTTCGTACAGCTGAAAAGCTAAACCTTACGCCCTACGAACAAACCCTATTAATGCTGAACAGGCAAAGGCAATGACCGTTGAAAAGCCTAAGGCCAGTAACTCTACACTTTGACGCGTCTCGTTTTCAGGGAAATTGGTAAAAACCCAGTAGCCTACCCATAGAATGGCAACTTCGAGTAAGGCAAACTTCCAGCCTTTCTGGGGTTCCAGGATACCCAGCCCAAAAGCCGTCAGGATGGCTACCAAACAGGGTAAAAAGAAGGAGGTAGCGGTTTTAACGCAGTAAATGATTAGTATCCCTCCTGCAATTACCAGAGACAGGGCGAGCAGGGTCGTTTTAGAAAGGTTAGGCATGGCAACAAGCGTTTAAGGGTGGCGTTACACGACCCAGCTACCGGCTGGTTTGGCGAATTCTACTCTTGGTGAATAGACATTTCGCGGCACGCGTAGACTCCCTTCTTGTTGCAAAAATAGCGGTTAGGTTAATCGATTCAGCAATTCATCCCGATACAAAGCGGACAAGGGTAAAACAGCACCCGTGGTCAGGGTGACCTGATGCCGTTCGATTTTCTCAACTTTGCTCAGGGAGACGATATACGACTTATGGATGCGTATAAACTGATCGGCGGGCAATCGCTCCATGGCTTCTGACAGTTTCATGCGGGTTAAGGTCCGGCGGCTGGGTTCGTGAAACGTCAGGTAATTATCATCCGCCTCCACGTACAGCAAGGTTGCTCGGTCGATGCGTGCCCAGTCGTAACCCGTTTTCACGAACAGGGAATCAGAGGCTACCCATTCTGGTAAATGTTGCTGCGAGCGTTTGGCCATGGCCCGCTGGCAGGCTTGGACGAAACGGCTCAAACGGATGGGCTTTAATAAATAATCGAGGGCTTCCAGCTCAAAACCGTTCACCGCATATTCTGCGTAAGCCGTCGTGAAAATGATTGGTACGGATGAACCAATGATCTGAGCCATTTCCAGTCCGGATAAATCGGGCATCTGAATATCCAGAAATAGCAAATCCACGGATTCCGTCTGTAAAAAAGCCAGGGCCTGCGTAGCACTGGCAAAGCTGGCAACTACCTGTACATAGGGTACCTGTCGGGCGTGCGACTCCAGCACGTGCAGGCCCATGGGTTCATCATCAATCAGTAAGCAACGGAGCGGAGCGGAATCTTTTTTCACAAGAGTTGCCGGATTTGTTCATACAGAGCTTCCTTTTCGGAGGGCCGTTTTGCGTGCACGGTCACTATTTTACCCGATTTGTCGACTAAGATATACGATGGAAACTGAAGATGACTCTGCGGCGAATAGTGCCGCTGTACATCATCCACCAGTGCTTTCCCCGCCAGGATATGATAACCCGTTAACTGATAGAATGCAATCATCTCCCGCCAGCCTTTTTCAGGGTTCGTCGTATGTTCAACCGCTACGTACAAGAAATCGACGGCTTGTCCCTTGAAGTGTTCTTTCAGAGCCTGATTGAAAGTAAATTCCTCCCGACAGGGACCGCACCAGCTTCCCCACAGATCCAGATAGACCACCTTCCCCCGGTGAGCTACCAGCAACGAATCCAGTGTAGGTATGGAAGCAGGGTGTACGTGTATATATGACCGTTCGGTTTGTAACACACTATCCCAGTAGGGTTTCATAAGTTGTTGTACATACGGTCGGTAGGAGCTTTTGGGAAAGCGGTGCATGAAGTCCTCATACGCCTCGCGTTGGTAACCCAGCTCACCATGCTTGATTCCCTGGGTCAGGAACGAGGCAATCGCCCGTTCCAGCGACGGTCCGCTGAGGCCGTAGTTGATGGCTTTGTACTCCCAGTAACGCTCGCCCTTTTCACGCAATTCCTGATTGACCGTTGTAAAGGGCTTTTCAAACATTTCCTCAGCCAGCGTCGCAAAGTCCTCTTTCGAGGCACACTGGTGCTGGAGATAGCGGGAGTAATAGGCAATCACCTGTTGGTAGGGATAACTGCGTAAAGCCGTTGCATCGGACAGATGTATGGATTGATAGGTTTTTTTGAGAACAGCCCGCCACTCCGGCTGACCGTACTGGGATTTATTGCGGGATGTCCACACGCCGTTTTCCCAAATCAGGTCCCAGACTTTACTGGCCGCAAAGTAGGTAAGGTCGGCGGTTGTCATTTCTAAAAAAGCAGACGTCGGCTTGAAAGCAAGGGTTTTAAGCTGAGCGAAGGCCCAGGTTTGACTTTGCTGAATATCCGTCAGAATCGCAGCCGGGCTACTCAGTGAATCGTTATAGGTCGTTCGCCCCAGTCGATTATGCGTCAAGCCTAGTCGCTGGCGAAACTGGTTTTCTTTAGCCAGACTTCCGCTGAATCGGATGTTACTGCGATCTGCCCGCATTATTAAGGTCTTGCCGGGTTCGGCGTAGAGGTACAGGCGTTGATCGGCATAATCCATGAAAATGATTTGCGGTGTCGTTACGGGTAGCTGAACGGAAAAGTTCCCCTGAGCGTCCAGACTCACTTTTCGCGAATCGGCCCGGTACACCCAGCAATCAAAGGGTATATAAAACGTGAGCGTTTTCACGGTTGGACTCAGCTTGCCCGAAAGTTTCAGCTGGGCATAAGCATTCAACTGCACACCTAGGAGTGCAAAAACAAGAAATAATCGCATAATAACTAGTAGATTAGTGAAGAGTAAGATGCAGGCGGACGCAGTACCGATCCGCCAAAGACTGAATGCTGAGTTGATGTTTATCCGGATACAAAAGCGACAGGCGTTTTTTTGTGTTTGCTAAACCGGTACCCAAGCTCGGCTGATCGTTCCGCCGGGGAAACAGGCTGTTTTCAATGGCCAATTCCAGCTCCTGTTGCTGAATGCTCAATTGCAGGGTGATAAAGCAGGGCTCATCCATGCGAATACCGTATTTAAAGGCATTTTCCAACAAAGGGAGCAATAGCAAGGGGGCCATCTGAGTGGGCTTTTCGTCGTAGATAAGCTCGGTTTGAATCTGAATATTCTCCCGTACGGGCAGCCGTAGTTTTTGTAGCTGCACGTAATCATTAATAAACGTTAGCTCTTCGGCAACCGATACCAGATCGTTCCTCGAACGGTCAACCGTATATCGCATAATGCTGGCGAGTTGTTCAATGCTTTGAGCCGTCTGCTCCGCCTGTTCGAGTAAGGCCGTTCCGTACAAGGTATTCAGGGTATTGAAGAAAAAGTGAGGGTTGATGTGAGCTTTCAGGGCATGCAGTTCGGCATGGGTGAGCTGAATCTGCTGTTGCGTCTGATCCACCCGCTGCTGGATGTACTGCCGCAACAACGCATAGCTAATGCTATAAGCTGCCACGGCCAGAGTGGGTTCTCCGATCGGGTTAGGCATTCCTCCAAACTTCCACTGTTTGAAATACGTGAGTAGTACACTGAAACCCACCGAGCCCAAACTGGTACTAATCAGAAAAAAGGAGATAGATTTCTTTCTGAAAATCAGGTGGTAGTTAAGTTCGACCAGTAACGTTCCTACGGCCAGCACTGCCCACAAGCCCTGCGTGTAATTGTGGTTCATAAAACGTTGCCAGACCGTGACCGGCGAGCCATCGGGATTGATGAGATAGGGCCCCTCCGTGTACACCTGATAGCGATAAGAAAGAGCATCACTCAGCTCCATTCCTAGCCAGAGGACCAGGGCATGGATAAGCCATTGTTGCCAGATGGGTAAACGTGTAATAGCCATAATTGCCGAATCGCAGACGATGAATGCATCAAAGCAAAAAGGTAAGCGGCTGTATCGCAAAAAAATGGGGTAAGAGCTTCAAATTATGGGGTGAAAAGATTCAGGGTAAAAATCTACAGCCACAAATGAGGTAAAGGGAAGCCTTTTATTGATTGATTACTGATTTAAACAGACTCCGTTCCTACAGATTTCCGTATCGAATGAAACCACTATTTCAGTCAGGACTAAAACTTTTTTGCTTCGGATCGAGTCTCACCCGTGAACACTTCTTTTCATGGATTTTCTATCACGAATAGCAATACTAAAGATTTGATGATGACATCCAACCCTATTTTACTCATCGGCGGCTCCGGTATCGTGGGCCGTTGGACCGCTCATTTCCTACGAAAAGCCCATCCGGAAGTACCCCTGCTGATCGGTGGACGGGATCTTGCTAAAGCGAAAAAGGCAGCGGCTGAAATCAGTCAGGCGGAAGGTGTGAAGATCGATCTCACGGCCGAGGATCTCGGTCTGGGCGATCGCCCGGTTAGTGCGGTCGCCCTCTTTTTTACGGATGAACGGGCTGCCGGATTGCATTTCGCTCAGTCACGCGGCGTTCCGTACCTCACGATTTCTCCGGGTTTGCATGAAATCGCCCCGGAAATAGCCGCCTACATCCATAGGCCAGACGCCGCTCCGATTGTATTGGGTACGGAATGGCTGGTGGGTGCTACGACGATTCCTACGCTGGAATTTGCGAAAGATTTTAGCCGTGTACATGCCATCACCCTCAGTGCACTCCTGGACGAAGAGGACGCTGGCGGTCCGGCAGCAGATGCCGACCTGGAACGACAAATGAAAACGATGCCTTTATCCCTCACTCGCCGCGAGGGTGCTTACGTGTGGCGGAGTGGCGACGAGGGCAAAACTACCTTTCGGGCCGTGGATGGTACGGAAATGGACGCTTTTGCCCTGGCTCCCAATGACGTCATTAGTCTGGCTACGGTAACAGGCTCGCCCAACGTTCAATTCAATCTGGCTATTGGTGTGACTTCGACCCGTCGTCGCGGAGAGCCGATGTCAACGGAAATAATAATTGAACTGGAAGGAGAAGATCATACAGGCCAAGCTTTGCGTACGCGTCATGCGGTCGTTCATCCGGAAGGTCAGATGCCCTTGACGGGATTCGGGGTGTCCATGGTTCTGGAACGGCTGATCGGACTTGACGGTAAGCCGGCGACTCCGGCAGGCTTGTATTTCCCTTATCAGTTACTTGATTCAACAGCTTATTTTAGCCGCTTGAAGCAAATGGGAGGTATTCTTTTGGATCTGGACGTTCTGTAAAAGAATGGATGGTTCATTAGCTGCAAGGAATCGTCTATCAAGGAATTTTCCCGTGAACCTTATTCGCAGCAAGTCGTCGCCGATAGGAGGTAAACTGTCTATCGACGACGATTTTGTTTTAGCATCCTTGTTTGGTAAATACGGTAACAATGGTTCGAAAAAAAATGTATGCTTCCAACCGTACGCTCCAGTGCTTGATGTAGTAGAGATCGTACATGAGTTTATGGCGAGCATCTTTGAGACCTGCTCCGTAGGGATAGCAAATTTGGGCATAGCCGGTGATTCCGGGTTTAATCCGATGACGCTCCCGATAATGCGGAATCTGCTCTTCAAAAACCTCCGTGAAAACCCGGCGTTCCGGCCGAGGACCAATCAGTGACATTTCTCCTTTCAGTACACTTAGTAGCTGAGGCAATTCATCGAGCCGAATTTTTCGCATGAAAGCACCGAAGGCAAACGTTCGCGGATCACGTTTACTGGAAAAAGTCGCCCCCGAAGCTTCGGCATCCAGCCGCATGGAGCGAAATTTAACGCAGGTAAATTCGCGTTCTTTCCATCCCACCCGTACTTGTCGGTAAAATACGGAACCGGGGGATTGTTGATTGATTTTAAAGGCACTCCACAACCAAAAGGGACAACTTGCCAGCAGTAAACCAAGGCTAAAAATGGCATCTACCCCTTTCTTAAATAGACGTATGGAAGGCGAAAATCCGGGTAATGTTCCCGCCAGACTACGGTGCGTAGCGGATTCTGCAATGTAGACTTTACCCAGCATCTGCTCACAAAAGTCGGAAATAGTACTGATGTGAAACTTTGAGCTTTTTTGAATGAGCAAAGCCTTCGACGGCTGCCAGGACCCAGGACGCGTAACCAGATGAATGTATTCAAAGTGTTTTACTAACGTCTCCAGATTTTGGTTTGTCTTCATTTGAGCCGGTACCAAAATGATTCGCTGGAAGGAAAGCAACAGTCGCCTGAGATCCCGTTTTGTAAGAAAGTAATCGTAATCCGTGATGAGTAGAACCTTCGAGTTTAAGTTACGGGATGAGCGAATCTGATGGATTACCGGATTAATAGAGACGCTTTCCACAAGGGGAGGGAGTACAGATAGCATCATATCGTATCAATACGTGTGGACTTGGGGGTTATGATCGATGTTGTCTCGGCCCTTTGATTTAAACCGAGGGCTCCGCTTGATTAATTCTTACAAGGTTAGGAGGAATAGAGAAGGGTAATAGATTAATTAGAAAGAACGTCACTGGTCAGTGAATGTTATCCATGCTAGTCATCAGAAAGTAGACGGCTAGTAATCAGCCCTAGAAACGCTACAAACAGCAAAGTATTCAGCCAATTCTTTAACAAAGAACTTTCATACAAGGCACGTAACCTATAGTAGGAATTGTAAAATCATGTAGTAGTAGTTGATAGTATCTTGTAGTACTAGTTGGAGTTACCGATGAACGGAGCCTACCAATCAAAGGGGCTACCTGCTAGTTGCAGGTAGCCCCTTGACTTATCAATCAGAGTAGTTTTTACTTGACAATCACCACGCGGTAGCTGTAAGTAGAACCATCCTGATGCTCTAGGCTGAGCAGGTACACGCCGGCAGGCACCGCCTGCACATCCAGTGAACTTTCCGGTAAGCCCTTTATTTCCAACAGCGTATTTCCTACGGCTGACGTCAGACGAACGGATTTAATCTGAGCCGGATCACTCACCTTGAGGTATACCTTCTCCGAAGCTGGGTTAGGATACACGCTCGTTTCGAAGGAAACCTTCATGCTCACCGAGCGGCTACGGCTATAGTCGAAACTGCCATCCTGATCGACCATTTTCAGTCGGTACAGACTCGCTCCAGCCAATGGTTGCTGATCGACAAAGGCGTAGCTTTGTTTGGTCGTGCTCTGGCCTTTGGCCGAAACGATCTGAAGGGTCGTCCACTCGCCTGGGTTACCCGAGCGGCTCCGTTGCACTTCAAAATGCTGACTGTTTCGCTCCTGAGCCGTGGCCCAAGTAAGTTCTACGGTCTGGCCTTTGACTTTGGCATCGAAGTTTGTCAGACGTACCGGCAGCGGACTATCCCAGCTTAGGGCGTACGTTACGGGTGCAGACACGCTGCCCGCCGCATCGTGGTAGGCGTAGGTAAACACCGTCGACGTGTAACCCGTACCGGTGAATTCAAGCTCCAGCTTCGAAGGATCGTAGCTTTGAATCACCTGACCTGGGGTTACGCGTACGCCATCGTACCAGAGTAGGCCGTTGGTAGGTAGCGTAGTGATGGTAACGGTGCGGTCTTTCTTACTTCCGTTTAAGACCCCATCCTCGGGATCGGTGCCCGTGAGTTGACCGGGCACAGCCGTTCCGACACCTGTCGAAACGTGACTGCTGTCGAGTTTGATCTTCGTACCCGGACTCGGTACATCAATCAAATAGACCTTGGGCTGAGCTACGGGGGGTTGCTGGACGCCGAAGTTCGCATTCGTCACATCCGTCGTCGTGACGGTGATGTTCGGCAGGATACCGTTCACCGTACCGTCGCTTCCCGCATTCGCTCCCAAATGCTCACCCGTGTTGATCCAGCCCGAAGGTAGACTTGGCGTCGTCGAACCCGTCGGAGTCTGATGCAAGACGACACTATACGTACCCGCTGGCGTCACCCCAAAGTCGTAAGCTCCGTTTGAAGCTACGGTTGCTGTTTTCACCGCTTGACCAGTACTATTGACGAGCGTCGCATACAGTCCCGTCGGAATGGCTACCTGTGACGTACTGTTAACCGTGTTATCCGTCAAACCGTTGGCATCGTGGAAAACGTTACCACTTAGGCTAACGACAGGCGTGGTGAAGGGAACCATCACCGTACTCGTGTTACTCTTAGCTCCGCCGTTGTCGGTTACGTAGAACGGTACCTGCGAAGTCACCTCCCCGTCTACGGGATCCACCAGGACCGAAAGATTCGTCACTGGAACGGTTACCGTGCCCGGCCAGACCTGCTGACCCGCAGCGGGTGTTTGTCCCTCGGGTACGTAGGTCGTTCCGTTAATCGTTACCGTCGTCACGTTCGTTGGGAACTGCGTGAAGGTAATCGAAGAGACACTACCGTCAACGTCGGAGAAGGTAAATTCACTGGAGAGATCCACCGTGGTCGTTCCCCCCGGATTCACCCGCGAAGGCAGCGTTTGATCCGAAGTCACCGGCGGTTGTTGCACCCCAAAGTTCGCGTTGGTGACATCCGTAGTCGTAACGGTGATGTTCGGTAAGATACCGTTGACCGTGCCGTCACTACCCGCGCTGGCTCCCAAATGCTCACCCGTGTTCATCCAACCCGAAGGCAGACTTGGCGTGGTTGAACCCGTCGGAGTCTGGTGCAAGACGACGCTGTAGGTTGCGGGAGTTACTCTACCAAAGTCATAAGCACCACTACTACCTACCGCTACCGTTTTCACCGCTTGACCCGTGCTATCAACGAGCGTGGCGTACAAGCCACCTGGGATCGCCTGAGCGGACGTGGTGTTGACGGTGTTATCCATCAAACCGTTGGCATCGTGGTAGACATTGCCCGAAAGCGTCACCTGAGGCGTGGTAAAGGGAACCGTCACCGTGCTCGTGTTACTCTTGGCTCCGCCGTTATCCGTTACCAGGAACGGAATCTGCGAGGTGACATCCCCGTCTACGGGATCCACGAGTACACTCAGATTCGTCACGGGAACCGTTACCGTACCCGGCCATACCTGCTGTCCACTTCCCGGCGTTTGACCCGGAGCGACGTAGGTCGTTCCGTTAATCGTCACGGTCGTCGCACTTGAGGGGAACTGCGTGAAGGTGATGGTTTGAGGCGTACCATCGACATCCGAGAAGGTAAACTCACTCGAAAGATTCACCGGCGTCGTTCCACCCGGATTCACCCGCGAAGGCAGGGTTTTGTCCGAGGTCACGGGGGGTTGTTGGACGCCGAAGTTGACATTCGTTACATCCGTGGTAGCGACCGTGATGTTCGGCAAAATACCATTCACTGTGCCATCACTACCCGCGTTTGCTCCCAGATGCTCACCGGTGTTGATCCAACCACTCGGCAGAGCCGGAGTTGTGGAACCCGTCGACGTCTGGTGCAGTACGACGCTGTACGTACCTGCCGTAACGTTACCAAAGTTGTAGGAACCATCCGCATTTACGGGTACCGTAGCCACCGCTTGATTGGAAGCGTTGACGAGCGTCGCGTACAAGCCGCCTGGGATCGCTACTTGCGAAGTGGTATTGACTGTGCTGTCGGTTAACGCGTTGGCATCATGGTAGACATTGCCCGAGAGTTGTACCGTCGGCGTCGTGAAGGGCACCGTTACCGTGCTCGTGTTGCTGGTAGCTCCGCCGTTATCGGTTACTAAGAACGGCACCTGCGAAGTAACCGCTCCGTCTACGGGATCGATGAGTACACTCAGATTCGTTACTGGAACCGTTACCGTCCCCGGCCATACCGATTGACCACTGCCTGGCGTCTGTCCCGCCGGCACGTAGGTCGTACCGTTGATGGTAACGGTCGTTGTATTGCTAGGAAACTGCGTAAAGGTGATCGTCTGAGGCGTACCATCGACATCCGCGTAGGTAAACGCACTCGAAAGATCCACCGTCGTGGTGCCCCCCGGGTTTACCCGCGAAGGCAGGGTTTTATCCGAGGTGACCGGCGGTTGTTGTACGCCGAAGTTGGCATTGGTCACGTTGGTACTCGCTACCGTAATTCCGGTCAGAATACCATTAACGGCCGCATCACTGCCTACGCCGGCTCCCAGGTTCTCGCCCGTATTGATCCAGCCCGTAGGCAGACTAGGTGTCGAGGAACCCGCAGCCGTCTGGTGCAGCACCACGCTATAATTGCCCGGAGCAGTTACGCCAAAGTCATAGGCACCATTACTGCCAACCGCTACCGTTTTAACGGCTTGACCCGTACCATCTACCAGCGTGACGTATAGATTCGAAGGAATCGGCTGATTCGAGGTGGTATTCACCGACACGTCCGTTAACGCGTTGGCATCGTGAAAGACGTTACCCGAAAGCGTCACCGGCGGATAGCAGGCTTCAATCGGATTAAGCGTTACGTTTACGGGGAGTACCAACTGACACTTCGATGTATTATCGGTAAGGGTCACCGTATACAGGCGAGCCGTAGCGGTCGTCACGGTCGGATGGGCTACGAAAGGATTCGAAAGGCCCGTTGCCGGCGACCAGACGTAGGTGTAGCTGCCCGAAGAAGTGACCGTCAAAGGCATCGGCGTAGCCGAACTTGCACAAACGGCCAGATCACTCGTGGTCGCTGCAATCGTGTTTTGATTGACCACCACGACCACTTCCTTAAAGTTGCTACAACCCGTCGTTAGGTTGGTTTGCGTTAAGCGGTAGGTCTGTGTGGCTGATGGCGTAATCACCGTCGCAGTCGCGTTGGGACTCGCTACCCCCGTTAGCGGGCTCCACTGCCAGCTCGTGTTAGCGGCCGGCGTGCCCACTAGCGCTAAGGTGGTGGCTCCCCCCTGGCAGAGGGCCGTGTTGCCCGTGATGGCAAAGTCAGCAGGGGTATTCACCGTTACCGTTACCTGACTTGTTGAACTGCAGCCGCTCAGAATCACCGTGACCGTGTAGGTCGTCGTCGTGGTGGGCTTGACCGTCGGCTGAGCTACGTTGGCAGCCCCCACAATACCCGCACCCGTCCAGCTATAGGTAGCTCCGGTGATAGCGGCCGTTCCAATCTGGGTGGATTCACCCGGACAAAGGGTGACGGGCGAGCCCGCTCCCGCCGTCGGCGTTACTTCCACTTCGTCGGTAAATTGACAGCCACTCGAAAGCGTGACGGTAACCGAGTAAGTCGTCTGCTGGGCTACGGTAGCCGTGGGGTTCGCACACGTAGTGCAGCTCAGCCCCGTAGCCGGTGCCCAAAGGTAGGTGGCTCCACTGGGAGCTGCGGGATTACCGGCCGCGCCATACCCGATGGGAACGCCCCCCGAACACTGGGTTTTGTCGGTCAGCGAAAGACCCGAAACGGGGTTGACGGTTACCGTCACCTGATCGGTGACGGGCGTTGAACAGCCGGGGTAGCTCACCCGCACGCTGTAGGTCGTGGTCGCCGTGGGACTCGTTACCGTAGGACTGGCACACGTAGTGCAGCTTAAACCCGCCGCCGGACTCCACTCGTAGGTAGCCAAGGGTTCCGCCTCTCTTCCCAGTTGTACGGGTACGCCCTGACAGGTAGTCTGGGCGGCTCCGGCGTACTCACCCGCCAGCACGGTATTGCGAAGCACCACCTGATCGGTCGCCGTACAACCTGACTGGGGATCCGTGACCGTCAAGGTATAGGTCTGGGGGGTCGCGAAAGCAAACTGCACCTGAGGTTGGGGCGAGGAAGCGGTGGTGCCGTTGGTCCAGGCGGCATTGGCGGGACTCCAGGCGTAGGTCCAGGAAGTACCCGCGGGGGCGGGCGTTCCCAGCGTAACGGTGGCTCCGTTACAGACGGCCCGGTCTCTGCCGGCGTCAGCTACGGGAGCCGAAACGTTCACGAGTACCGTATCGCGGTTGCGACAACCCGTCGCCGTTTCGGTAATGGTGACGTAAAACTCTTTTGCCGAGCTGACCGTCGCCGTTGGATTGGCGGCCGTCACGCTGGAAAGGCCTTCGGCTGGCGTCCAGGCGTAGGTAAAGCCTGAAAGGGGCGTCTTTCCAATCTGAACGGGGGTGCCCGGGCAGGTATGGGCATTGGGTGCATTAAAGACGGGCAAGGACCAGCCGGGTGGGTTGATCACAATCGACTTGGAGCAGGTAATGGACGCGTCGTACTTACTGCGAATGGTCAGGGTAATGGTAGCCGGAGCCGTGGCAGTAATCAACACGGAGGAAGCCGAGGCATTATCCACCAGATTGGCCGGACTCCAGGCATAGGTCACATCGGCCGGATTGGTTATATTGGTACCCAGCCGGAGGGCCACATCGCCGAAGACTTTGGGGCAGGACTGATCCGAAAGCGTCAGGATCTCAAAGTCACAAAGATTTCCCCCGTTCGTACAGGGTTGTACCGAGACGTCAGCCGTACAGCTCACGCCGTTGAGGCTTACCGTGCGGCGGAAGCGGGTCCCCCCACTCGTGCTTTGCAGGTAAGCATCCTTGCCATTGTTACGGGTTTGCAGCACGCTACCCGTGCCGCTCACTACGCTCCAGGCATACGTAGTGCCCGGGGCGTTGTCTTCGTCTAGATGCGAAGACCACAGGGGAGCACAGCGGGTCTCGTTTTGATCAGTGATGCGGTAGTTTAAGACCGACACGCGAACCTGATCGACAAAGACGCAACCGCTCTTTTCGGCATTGACGGTGTAGTCAATAAAGCCATTGGTCACAGCGGCCGTTCCGGCATTAAAGGTCGGTTTGGCTACCTGGGAAGCCGACAGATACTGGCCCGAGGTCCAGGTGTAGGCAAAACTAGCGTCGGTGGCACTACCCAACACCTGCGAGGTGTTTTTACAGAGCGTGTAATCGGAACCAGCAAAGCCGGTGGGATTGCTGTTGGGAGCCGCCACGGGGGTTACCGTCACATCGCTGGTGGTTGCGCACACCGCTCCATTTTTCTGGGTGACGCGCACGGTCAGGCGGTAGGTGGTCACGGCGGCCGGCGTGGCAATGGGCTGGGCACAGTCGGTGCAGCTTAAGCTACTCAGGGCACTCCCGGAAACCACACTCCAGGCGTAGGTGACCGAGGGGCTAGCGACGGGAGCCGTGCCGATCTGCACGCCCCCGCTGCCCTGGCAAAAAGACTTGTTGCCGCCCGCGTTAGCCACGGCGGGTACGATGGTAACCTGATCGATGTCGGTACAGCCGGCGGCATCTTTGATTTGCAGGGTGTAGGTGGTGGCCGAGGTCACGGCGGGGGTAGTCAAGCTCGCCGTGGCCGAAAGGGACGTTCCGGTGGACGTACTGCCCGAAAACCACTGGTAGGTATAAGAACCCGCTCCGCCGGTAGCTGAACCGTTTAAGGTCACAGTGTTAGCTCCGCTGCCGCATACAAACCACTGGGGGCCGTCGGCACTAGCAATGGGGGCGGCATTGGTGCCGATGATGACCGAGGCAACCGGAGAAGTATCGACGACTTGTAGGTTACAGTAATCGGCGATGACTTTGATCTGGCGTCGGTAGTACAAAGTGGTTTGGGAGGCCAGGGGCTGGAGGTCCTTGTAGACTTCGCCCGGCAAATCTTCCCAGGGCCCCGTAGCACTAGCCGACTTCTGCCACTGGTAGAAGACCTTGCCGGTGTAGGGATTGGGAGTAGTGACGCCGACGGCGTTGCCTTCAACGAGGGCCGGAATGCCCAAAATGCAGGCATTTTGCGTGAGGGGAGCCACCGTAGAAGGGGTGACGGCAAAGTCCAAGGGCAACTCGCCCCCGTTAAACTTGGCGATCACGCCGTCAAAGTTACCTCCTGGGTTGGTTTGGTGCGAACCAGGGGTAGCTAGGCCCGTGCTTCCTGCTTGAACGCTAAAGCCTAATACTAGATGACCTTTAGAGTTTAGCGTCAAACTAGTATTCGTTTCGAAATTTTCATTAACTGATGAACCAAAATAGGTACCCCAGAGGCGTTGACCTGAGGTAATATTAAAATGGTTTAGGAAGAGATCTGTACCGCCTTTAGGCATCGGTTGAAACGTACATTCACTAGCAAGCTCACCCGTCGTAGTGTTCGTTGTTCCTGCCAAAATCAGGTTACTTTCTAAATCAAGTTGAATGTTACTTACATTTGTCAAAGCCCCCAATTGAGCTCCTAAATATGAACCTTGCTGAAAGCTACCATTCAGATCAAAGCTGGCCCAGAAGCCGTCAGATGTAGCAGTTCCTTTATTGGTGCGGTAAGCCCCCGAAGAAGCTATGCCTGTAGTGCTTGCCGCCGTCCCCCCCACGTAAATTCGACCTTTGGCTTTATCAATAGTAATAGCACGAATATCGTCGTTGAGGGAACCGCCAAAATAACGACCCCAAATCCGCTGGCCAGTTGTTTGGTTTATTTTCAACAAATATCCATCAGCTTCGTATCGGGTTTGGCCCTCTGAAATTCCTCCTACTAAGCTAGTATACGCTAACCATTGTGGCACAGTACTTGAGCCTGGTGAACTACCAGCTACATAGATACTTTCATCGGCATCCATAGCTATACTAGTATACATGGAAAAATTCTCCAGATACGTTCCCCAAATTTTCCGGCCAGTCGCTCCATTGTATTTCAACAAAAAAGAAGGACGCCCAACAGAAGCAGTCGTTGGACGAAAGGTCCCAGTCGTTCCCAATTCTCCTGGACTAGTTGTAGCTCCGATGCCGGTTTCTACAAACCCTGCTAAATACAAAGCTCCGCTTTGATCAATCAGAATTTGTTTAAACTCCATAAGAAAGACGGTAGAATTAGTTACATAAGTAAACCAATTTTTTTGTCCAGTAGTAGCGTTTACAGTAGCTATAAATCCTTTGCCGTTATAAGTAGGCTGTTCGGTTCCAGGTGTTCCTAAATTAGGGCTATCTGTAGTTCCAGCAATATACAGAGTACCATTATGAAACTTAACAGTTTGAATCCTGTCAGTGCCAGTCCCACCGAAATATGTTCCCCAAAGTCGTTGGCCCTTGCTGTTAAATTTCGCGATAAAACCATCATCTGTTCCAATTAAACTCCCTTGAGGTGCTCCTATACTAGCAATGTTAGCAGTACTTGCAGAGTACCCTACCGCGTAAATATTGTCTTCAGAGTCAATGTCTACTGCATAGATTCTTTCAAATCCCGTTCCCCCATAGTAAGTGGCCCACTCCAGATTGGGTGTCGGGTCAATAACCAGCGTTTGGGTTTTGTCGTAAGCGGGTACGTTAAACGCGTACATGTCGGAGCCCAAAGCTCTGTAGTGCACCCTGACGGGCTTTTTGCTTTGACTCATCCAACTCGCTGGAATGCGCTCGGAAAGCTTACCGTGCACGAGATTCATCACCACCCGCTCGTTTTTTAGAGCCGTGGCATTCGCTCCCTCGTAGCGAAGCTGAATTTTAGAAGCATCGCCGCCTGGCCGTACAATGAAGTTGTACTCAATGGGTTTGTTAGTACCCTTTTGGGCCACGAACTCTAAGTCAATGTCCGGATAGATGTCCTGATAGGTCACCTTCTCGTAGCTACGGATGTTAGAAAAGGCTCCGTTCCCATTAATCGCGTTTACGGAAGGTGCCATCACCGCCCCGGTGCGAAGCTGAGCTTTGGGATTAGCTCCGACCAGCTCAACATCCACCCGGTGAAAACCCAGCTTTTTAGCCGAACCTTTTACCGCGTAAGTATCATAACTAAAACCCGATTGTCGGAGCTGTACGTTTAAACCCGGCAAATTTAGAAGGTATCTGACCGAAGCATTAGGCTTTCCGAACTGGTCCAGGAATTGACCTTTGTTTTCGGTAAAAGCCGAACGGTTCTGTTTCAACCAACGGGCAGCCTGGGCCTGCTCGGCAGGCGGCGGGCTACTTTCCTTCATTACACCCAGCGTCCCTCTAGGTTTCTGCTGAGCAGAAACCGAAAATAGGGCCGAAGCGGTGAAAAAGGAAAAGAGTAATAGTTGTTTAATCATTGAAACATTGCTTTAAATGAAACATATATAAATTGGAATTGGGTTGGCTTTAGGTAAAAGCGATCGGTGACTAGGACAGAGAATACTGATCAGTCCAAGGGATAGGAAAGGGCACAACAGAGCCTGAAAAGATTACGGAAAGCGTGATCTTTAGAGCTAAGGATATAGGGAAACGCGAGCGTTTGAGGACTTTTTATTTCAAGTCCTATGCATACGAATGAGAGAGTCTAATTGAATTCAGTAGAGAGTACTTCGATTCGCCGCTTGTAGCGGGAGCCTAGCAAAAATGTTTACTTCTTTTAAGGGAGGTATATTGAGGGTTTCAATCGAAAAGCGAATGAGTGATACGTATTGAAGACATAGCTTTAGTAGCTATTGAACACGGATAAGCAAAGTGGACAGAATCCATAAGTAGCGGTTTAAACGTATGAATTTGTAAAAGAGATGGGGCTTAATACTATGTCACATTGACGCAGCAAACCTATCATTTATTAATTTAAGTATAAATAGTAATAATTGAATAGTTACATAGTATTACTACTACATAATTTGTGCTGTTAATTGGCTAGTTAAAGAATAGCATTACTGATTATCAGCCGATAGAAATACCTTTACTATAACTAAAATCAAGATATTTATTTTTATGTACATTTTTATCTCAAAACTATCCAAGCATTAATAGGTCTTTCAATCATTTATTTGTATGTCAATTTATAGATTCTATAGAAATGTATACTCACTAAAAATTGAACAAGCAAACGTATCTATTAAATTTTCCCATAGACTAATTTTTATCCGCTGATCAGCCTTTGATGGTTATTTTTTGGTAATAGAAGAATGGCTCATTTCCTTCGCCAGGTTTTGACTTACCACTGCTATTCTCTTTGTAGATTTATAAAGTGCTGTTCTGGCAAACATCATTCAGTAGGTAAGAGATTACACTACAATAACCTCTCCTTTTCAAACGAATGCAAAGGAAAGTGGCAGGCTCAGACAAAGGCTACTTGGTTAAATTGGAAAAGAAAGTGGTTTTAATACGTAAGCAGGTGCCTTAGAGAATCTTGTTTTGAGGTTCCTAAATCTGTTACCTGCCCGTTCTTGTGAGATGTTGTGAGCCGTGTGAAGCGTGACTACCCAACACTTCATATAATGGCCTTGGGAAAGAACTAGTATCTTGATTGACCACTTCAGTTACAAATTTGCCCTAAAATCAAATTGAATCGTTACCTGGTCTTGAAAACATACGGTTTCATCCATTCGAGCTTAGTATTTTCGTACCGCTGAATCAGTTAGATAAGTGGCGGCTTGGACGACTGAGCATGCAATACAAAGCCTATTCGTTAATACGGATAGGCTTTTTTCATACCATACTCCCAGCTCATTTTTCACTTTTATTGTCCAAAAGGTGCGGTAGGCAGGAAGCTGTTTTGACGTATACCTGCATCACCGAGTAGCTCTACTTAAGATATACTTAGTAAGATCCTATCAACCAGTTGCCATGGGGATGAACCGCGTTTTTCCAGAAAAAATACTTGCGAACTGGCTGCTTCGGGGTTTTGGAATTCATAGAGGGTACAGATGGCCCGGGTTGAATCACTTGAAAAAATGACCGGCGAAAGCTATACGATGCCGTATACGTTTCTGTATTTATTTCGGGGCCCTCGCCAGGGGCTCGTATCGCCCTTATGATAATAATCCTTCACCTCGGCAACAAACCGAACCCGAGATTTGAACCGGTGTTCCAGTTTTGTACGGTTCAAGGTTTCAACCTGTATACTATCTAAAAAAGACCGCCATTCCGGCGTTCGAATGTTTTTTAGCTGACTGGGATCCAGTACGTGTTGCTCCGGATCATGCAGGTTGACTTCTTGCAGATTACGAATCGTAGTATGGTCTGAGATCAGGAAAAAGGATACCTTTCTGTGTTCTTTCAAACGCTTCAGTACCGCGTCATACACGGGATAAGGATTCTGCGAAAAACCGTTTTGAGTCAGGAGAAAGGCAATTCCTATACGTATAATCTGCCAGGCTGATTTCCGCATTTGTTTTGTACGAATGGTTTAGTGTTGATGCTTTTATACGGTTCGGCTGTCCTCTTGTGGCAAGATACAAAAATGGCGATGCCCTACTTTTCCCAAAGAACTAATGTAGGAAAAGTAAGGCATCGGTTCGAATCCATGAAAGCAAATTTAGTATCCCGGATTCTGAGCAAATGCTCCTTGGTTTAGATCCAGAGCCCGTGTCGGAATGGGTCGCAGCAGTTTCGGTTGATTGCCAGCCCCCATAAACGGATTGATGCCGTTATCAAACCACTTCCGCACGTCCTTGTTGTACATCCGGGCCCGGGTCATGAGGGTACCCGTCCGTTTCAGATCGAACCAACGGTGGTACTCACCCACCAGCTCACGACCCCGTTCATCCAGAATAAAATCAAGGGTTACGTCCGAAGACTGAATTTGCATACTGGTTTCAGCTCCTGATTTAGCGGCCCGCTTGCGTACTACGTTGATGCGGTCCGCGGCCAGAGCCAGATTACCCATTTTAAAGTACGCTTCCGCAGCCAGCAGGTACGTTTCTCCGAGACGGGCCACGAACAGATCCCGCGTGCTGGTATTGCTACCAAACTGGGCCGAGGGATCGTCGAATTTTTTCACGGAAGGCGTGTAATTATCCAGTACGACCGTGCGGCTGGCCTCCCAGAGCGTTCCTGAATAAGGATACACCACGGCGTTGTTCCGGCGAGTAGGGTCGGCAGCTTTCCAAGCCGCAATGGCTGCCGGGCTGTTAGCCCACTTAGGCGGATAATAATATTTCACGTTCAACTGATTACGTTCCGTTCGACGCGTATAATAATCGTAATACCGCTGGTAGAACTGAATCATGAACGTGGCGTCGAACCGAGCATCCGTCTCCGTAAACAGATCGAACGTATACATCGTTGGGCATAAGGTATAGGTCCGATACGGATAGCCCTCTACCCCACCCTGACCGCCGAAGTACGGTCCAAAGTAGGCCGCCTGCGTATTACCGCCCGAGTTGGCCGTGGGCAGCGAAGCGGCATCCCATTGAATGGAGAATAGAATTTCGGCATTCTTTTCATTGCCGGGGAAGAATACGTCTTCAAAGGAAAGCGTCAGTCCCTGACCCTGAATGGCCGCATCCGCGTAGGTCGCCGCCGTTTTAAAATCGTCTGCCGTTCCGAAGCTTTCGTAGCCCCGCGTCAGGTGAATTTTAGCCAGCATGTGCCGAACGGCCCGCTTGGTAACGCGACCAAAATTGGGCGTCGTTTCAGGAACCAGTTCCAGGGCTTCGGTCATTTCCTTGATGATAAAGGCGTACACCTCCTGAGCCGAGGCCCGTGAGAATGATTCCACGGGTTGCGTAAAACGGTCCGTCACCAGAGCTACACCCCCAAAGGTTTGCACGAGCAGAAAGTAGTCGTAAGCCCGCAGAAACTGAATTTCTCCCTTGCGGTTCTCCAGCGTTGACGTTGAAGCCGTTTTATCGTTGAAGTACAGGGCCGTATTACAAACCTGAATGGACTGGTAAACGTTGGTGTAAAAGTTCAGTACTTCCGAATCATCCGGAATCAGGTTCTGGTATTCGCTCAGGCCCACGGGCTGCTGGCTGCGGCCTTCCACGTACATATCCGTTCCCGCACAGAATACCCAGGGCTGACTGTACACCGATCGCATGGACGAGTATGCCGCATTGATGAGTTTTTCGTATCCTTCCGAAGTAGCGTAGTACTCGTCGGACACCATATTCGATTTATTTTCTTCCTTCAGAAAATCATTACACCCGCCAGCCGTCAGCATCAGACCAATCAGGAGGGCGGCTACTTTTATGGATTTCATGGTCGTTTAAAATTTGAGGTTCAGACCAAATTGATACGTAATGGTGCTCGGACCCGTGTTATTAATATTGCCCGTGGTGGTATTCGACACGTTGGAGGTCGTGGTCGGATCAATACCGCTGGCGTATTCAGGATCAAAGCCGTTGTACTTCGTCCAGACGAAGGGATTCAGCACGTTGGCGTACACCCGAAGGCTCTTAACACCGATTTTATCCACCAGCGTTGTCGGTAACGTGTAGCCTAATACGATATTCTGAACTTTCACAAAGGATACATCTTTGTAATAGCCGACGCCGGATACGCCCGTCCAGTAGGGGCCGATGTTATTCGGCATGGGATAAGTATTGGACACCCGGGAAGGCGTCACCTTATTATCGGTCATGTAGTAGTCTTCGTAAATTTTGTTCGTACCCCGATCGGAGTAGTTCAGGAAAATGCTGTGGAAGGCACTGTATACCTGGGCTCCCTGGCGGGCAAACATCGAGGCCGACAGATCAAAGTTTTTATACGTAAACTGCGTCGAAAAGCCTCCGGTCCATTTGGGATCTTTCTGACCAATGATGGCCCGGTCGTCCGCACTACTAATCTTGCCGTCGTTATTCAAATCCTTGACGCGAGCCTGACCCGGTAACTGGCCATACTTAACGGCCAGTTCGCGTTCGCTCTCCTGCCAGATGCCGTCAAACACGTAGGTGTAATTTACGTTGATGGGTCGGCCGATAAACCACCAGTTCCCTACCAGATCTTCTTTCTTGTCAAGCAGATCCACAATCTCGTTTTTGTTCCGGGCGAAATTGAAGGAAGTTGACCAGGTAAAGTTTTTCGTCGAGACGTTCACGGTCCGTAACGAGAACTCGATGCCTTTATTCCGTACCGATCCTACGTTATCTTTAATTGAGGACCAGCCCGTTTCGATGGGAATATCACGATTCATCAAAATACCTCGTGAAAGCTTGTTGTAGACATCCAACGTACCGGAAATCCGACCATTAAAGAATCCGTAGTCCAGACCAAAATCCAACTCGCGGGTACGCTCCCAAGTCAGGCCCGGGTTGGGCAGTCGGCTGGGACCGTAACCCAGAGCAACCGTTCCGCCGTAATCGTAGAAGGTAGGGTCGCTCAGATTCATCTGGCTTTCGTACGCACTAATATTGTTGTTGTTTCCCGCAATACCGGCACTCACGCGGAGTTTCAAATCCGAAATGAAGTTGGCTGATTTCAGGAAGTTTTCTTCCGACAACTGCCAGCCCACCGCTAGTGAAGGGAACGTAGACCACTTGTGCCCTTCAGCCAGCTTGGAGGAACCATCCCAACGGGTAGCCAGCGTCGCGAAGTAGCGATCTTTGAAGACGTAATTCACACGGGCCATGTAGGAAAGAATCGACACCTGCCGGAAGTAACTCGTGCCCGACTGACGATTCGTGGAAGAACCCAGGTTGTAGTACGAAGAGTTAAAGGGCAGATCATTCACTCGTAGTCCATCGCCTTCGAAGCGGTCCTTCTGCATACTGAACAGACCCGTGAACGTAAAGCGGTGATCACCAAAATTTTTACGGATGGTCGCAATGTTGTCGAAGATGTAGGAAAGCGACTGGGCGTTGGAACGCTGAGCATCGGGTAAAAGACCATCACCTACGCCGGTCAGGGATCCCCAGTACCGACCGTTCCGCTCAAAATTTACACTCGGCGAAAACGTCGAACGTAATTCCAGCCAGTCATTCAACGCATACTGCAAGTAAAGATTTCCAACTCCGAACAAGCGGCGGGTATTATTCTCTGTATTCGGAATTTCCAGCAAAGGGTTTACTGTACTGGTAAAGCTCGAAATGGTCGTGGAATTGGGTACTGGAATCTGTCCGGGCCGGAACATCAGATTACCATTTGCATCGTAGGGGCTGAAGATCGGAGCCATGTTGAAGGCATTCCGGACGGCATCATCGCTACCCCGCTCAATGTCAGAAAGCGAGAAGTTCACGCTCATGCCGGCCGACCAGTGGTCATTCATCCGACCATCCACGCTGGCTTTGAAGTTGTAGCGATCCAGGCCTTCCTGCAAAAGGTTACCTTTCTCTTTCTGATAACCCGCACCAATCAAATATTGTACTGTATTCTTTTCACTCGCTCCCGAAATGGTTAGCCAATGGTTCATTTGCGTACCCGTCCGCAGAACTAAATCTCGCCAGTTAGTATAATCTCCATTGGCTACGCGTTGTTGTACCACTGGGTTTCCCAGGCTACCGATGGTGTTGTCATAGTTGGTACGTCCGGCAATGAGTTCGGGAGAAATAAAGGTGTTTTGCCGATATTCCCACCATTCGGGACCGCTCATGAAGTGTGGCATCCGGGCCACTTCCCGAATCCCCACGTAACCGTCATAGGAAATCGTCGTCCGACCTTTGGCACTTGAACCGCCCTTGGTCGTCACCAGAATTACCCCGTTAGAACCCCGTGAACCGTAGATAGCCGTTGAGGCGGCGTCTTTCAATACGTCCATTTTGGCAATGTCCTGCGGGTTGAGAAAGTTGATATCGGGAACAATAACGCCATCAACTACGTACAGCGGCTGACCACCCGCCAAAGAGTTCTGACCCCGAATCTGCACGGAATAACTCGCTCCGGCCCGACCCGATCCGGCGGAAATATCCACCCCGGCAATCTGACCCTGAGCCCCCTGTAACGGACTTACTGTACCTCGATCGGCAATGGTTTTCCCTTCAATACTGCCCACAGCGGTGGCTACCTCCGCTTTTTTCTGGGTGCCGTAACCCACAACGACCACTTCCGAAAGAGCTTTAGAATCGGCTTTTAATACGACGTCCAACACCGATCCGGCTCCTACAGCAACTTCCTGCGGTGTATAGCCTACGTAAGAAAAAATGAGGGTAGCTGCTTCTTCACTAAAGGTAAGTCGATACTTTCCCTCTTCGTTGGTAGTCGTTCCCTGCTGCGAGCCTTTTCGAAGAATGCTCACGCCGGGTAAGGTGGCTCCCGTTTCATCCGTGACGGTACCCGTGAGGGTCCTGGATGTCTGAGCCTGAACGGTCAGGCCGAGCAACAAGAAAAAACCAATGGTGCAAGCCAGCAGGTATTCGTACAACCTGCGGCGAGTAGGTAGGAGTTTGTTCATAATCAGCGTAGTTCTGAAGTCGTATTAGGAATACGGTGAGAAGGTGGGGATCGAAAGACCCTTCGATACACAAGACGTAATTCATGTGACTTATCCAGTAAAAAATTAATTTTTTTTTAGAATAATTTTTTGTGTCTGAGTACGATCTGCATGGTTCAAAGTGAGATATAGGCGGTTAAGCATCTGCTCAAAACCATCGTAGTACTTTATTCAAGGACAGTGCTGTTTTCGTCCCGATGAGACGATTGGTCATTTCGTAATGAAGTTTGCTAGATTACCGGACCACAACTTCGTCCCGCTGAGGCGGCTGGTTTTTCAGTCCGTATCGCGAACGCCGCTGACTTCCTCTTGCTCAAAGCCACCGCATTGCTGAGGAAGTAGGCGGCTTTTCGCGATAGGACGGGGCCTGGATTTAAGTCGTCCATGAAGGTTTCGGCTGTCTTTTAACAACTACTAACCACCAACTAATAACTTGAATAGATTACAGTTACAAGAAGAAAACCTCTCCCGCCCCTGAGCAACGGAACGACCTACGACAGCCGCAACGCGGTGGCTTAGAGCAGGATGTCGTTAGTCGTGGAGAGGCTCAGGGGCTACCGAACAGCCAGTAAGGAGGACCAAACTCAGTCTAGGTGAATAACAAATTTCCAAAAGGGTAGAGCTTACTCTGCCTTGGAATAGAAATAGACTAATAGTCGGTCGTAGTGATGAGTAGAAAATTCCTTCTATTCAAGACGATATAAAAAGATCTTTTTAGAAACACTTCCAAGCGACAACACCCGGAGAAGCTGAACTAGACGCTCTGGGCAGGCAATAAAGTAAGGGGCGACTATTCCCTCTAGCGTCTTTCTTTCAACTGAGTCATGCTTACGCTCACCAGTACCGACGGGCATTAGCCGTCATCTGCGTTATCTGCTCGGTTTGCCTGAGGTAAGCATCGCTGGTTTACCCATTTCGTACTTCCGTTCGAATTCTTTTGATATTGCTTGCGAATACTACCCCTTACATAGACCCCTACAGCCGTTTATTTTCTGTACAGTCAAGATTGCCTAAAGGCTAATTTTCAGCTATGTTGCGAATCCCTTTTTTACTCCGGTTAGCCAGTTTAGGTTTATTACTACCGCCTTTCTTCACTCAGGCTCAGCAAACCTACAGTTGGGAAAACCTACCCGTGATCGACCAGCCCCGCTTTCGGGCCGATACCTTTCTGGTTACTTCCTACGGAGCCAAAGGCGATGGCCTGACACTGAATACGAAAGCCATCAATCAAGCCATTACCGAGTGTAGTCAGAAAGGCGGCGGGGTTGTCGTAATTCCAGCGGGTTTGTGGATGAGTGGTCCGATCATTCTGAAAAGCAACGTCAATCTACACCTGAAAAAAGCCGCGACCCTGCTTTTCTCGCCCGATAAATCCCAATACGCTTTAGTCGAAGGTTTTTACGAAGGCAAAGCCGCTGCCCGTAACCAGTCGCCCATCTCCGGTACGGATCTGGAAAATGTGGCGTTGACTGGTCAGGGTATCGTAGATGGCAACGGCGATGTCTGGCGAGCCGTGCACCAGCGTCAGCTGACCGACACGCAGTGGAAGGAAAAAGTGGCTTCGGGCGGCGTTTTGAGCGATGATCAGAAGACCTGGTATCCAAGTATCGCTTTTAAAATGGCCAGTAAGCAAAACAAAAGCATGTTGCTAACGCCGGATAAGTCTCTTGCCGAGTTTGCCGACATGAAGGATTTTCTACGTCCCAATCTGGTGGTGCTATTGCGATGCAAAAAAGTATTACTTGAAGGGCTAACCTTCCAGAATTCTCCGGCCTGGTGCCTACATCCGCTCCTTTGCCAACACCTGACGCTCCGTAAGTTGACCGTTAAAAATCCGGAATATGCCCATAATGGCGACGGTATGGACATTGAATCCTGCAAAAACTTTCTGGTGGAAGATTGCTCGCTCGATGTAGGTGATGACGCCATTTGCATTAAATCGGGCAAAGACGAAGAAGGCCGTAAACGCGGTGTTCCAACCGAAAACGGGATTATCCGCAACAATGTCGTTTATAATGGTCATGGCGGTTTTGTGGTAGGCAGTGAAATGAGCGGCGGAGCCCGGTATCTGTTTGTCTCTAACTGTACCTTCATGGGAACGGATAAAGGCCTGCGGTTCAAATCCGTACGGGGGCGGGGCGGCGTGGTTGAACATATCTACGCCCGTAATATTTTTATGAAGGACATTGCCCAGGAGGCCATCTTCTTTGACATGTACTACTTCGTGAAATTCGCGACCGACAGCCCCCGCGACGAGCGGCCCGTTGTCAATGAAGGTACGCCCGTTTTTAGAAACATGGTCTTTGAAAATGTCGTGTGTCAGGGAGCTAAAAAGGGCGTTTTCGTGCGGGGATTGCCCGAAATGCCCATTCAGCAGGTACGTATGAAAAACCTGGTACTGGAAACCGAACGGGGCGTTGAACTCATTGATACTCGCGGAATTAGCCTCGAACAGGTGGAACTGGTTACGGCCACCAGTGAGCCGCTCGTTTTCATTGAAAATAGTCAACAACTTACTTTTAATTCGGTAGAATACGCGGGCAAAATGCCCATTCTATTTTCGGTAAATGGTGAACGCAGTCAAGATATCCGCGTACAAAAAACGGACTTTCAAACGAACCAAACTGTCTTTGCCAACGGAGCGAAGGCTTCTGCGTTAAAGTAGAAATGTTCATCATCCGAGCCTAGTCATGCGGGAATGAAACGATCCGTTCGCTTATGAGATTAAGCGAACGGATCATTTCATATATACTAACCCTTATATATATACGTCGATAAATAAAATGCCTTTACCCATGAATCTTGCACTAGTCCAACCTTCATAACTCCGCAGGATTCAATTTGATTAGCCCCGTATGCAATGCGGGGTGCGTCCAGCCCGGCAGTCACAGCTTACCAACGTTTGCGTCCGTAGCAAATGACGGACAACGCGTCCGGGTAGTTTTACTGAGTTTCGGGAAGGAATTTGTAATGGAAGAGAGCGAAATTAAACTTCTATTCTTTTCCCATGATCCTTCCAATCCCGAAGAGGTTCAACCTCCGTTTCCCCGCATGCAATGCGAAGAAACAGGACCGTAGGATACCCAGTCATCCCCAATCATCGGGGTTTCCACCCATCCCCGCCCGCCAGGATCCGTTCCACCGTGTAAGTCTTTGCCTGAGCCGCCGTTAACTGTTTCGACCATTTCGCCCGTTCTGTGGTTCGGGCTCCCGGTCCCCGACTCTGAAATTCAGCGTACAGCACCGTTTGCTCGTTTTCCGGGTTTCGCCAGTTATCCCAACCCACGGGCAAGATATGGACTCCCATTTCCGTACGGATAAAGATCGTCTTCGCCTGCGGTCGCCAGGGACGACCCAGGTATACTTTCGTAGCCGACGGGTCGGCGGTTAAGTTGCAATCCAAAAACGTAAAACCGTACGTCTGATAGGCTGGCGTAGCAGCGGCAGTGATATACGAATCCGAGAGACTTTTGATCGTACAGTTCTGGAAAACGGCAATGCACTTGCCAAAAATGAAATCCGTCGTTCCCTCAATCTGACAATTCAGATAATACTGGCGGCTCCCTTCCCGAGCGGCAAACAACGTATCCTGATTCCCCAGTAACACGCAATTCCGGCAGATAAACCGATCACCCTCTACGTGCAAAGCCACGGCCTGTCCTACCCGACCAGCGGTATTACGAATCGTGAGATTTTCCAGAATAATATCCGGAGCATCCACCAGCACCGTATAGGAAGTATAGGTACTGAATTTGTCCTTGCCCGTGGCGTCTTTACCACCTGGATACGCTTTACCCGAGAAATCATCGCCCGTAATAATCACCCCTTCTTTACTTTCTCCCAGAATGTGAATATTCGGTTTCCAGGAAGGAATGACGAGTTTTTCGGTATAAATACCATTTTTAACGAATAACTTAACCCGTACCTGTGAATGATCGCGAAAGGAATTGACGGCCTCCTGAATGGTTTTAAAATCTCCACTGCCGTCGAGAGCTACGGTAAAGGAGCTTGGGTAGGTTACGGTTTGAGCCTGACTTACGTACGCTAGCAGGTACAAAAAGACAAAAATCAGAATTCGTTTCATCAGATTAGTTGGAAGAGGAAAATACCCGTCGCAGAAAGCCATCTATGTAAGCCAGCGTTGGCGTAAACCAGGGTTCAAAAAACAGAAAAGTATGGGGGGCATTTTCAAACGTATGTACCTCGGAGTAAATGCCGTGCTGGTTGAGAACGGCGATAAAGTCATCTCGTCCGGCGTGCATTCGGGCTACTGAACTATTCAAAAAGAGTGTCGGCGGGGTTGCAGCCCCCACATGTGTTAACGCCGACCCCTGTTTCCATAACTCCGGTTTTGCCGTTTTCGAATAGCCAAACCAGTACGTAGCCGCCGAGGTAGATTTCGAATCATCTCCTTCGCCCGATTCCGGATGAATGAAGGCCAGAATTCCATCCAGGTCGATAATGGCCTGAACGTTACTGGAATCCGCAGAGCCCGAGGCATCAAATGCAGGGTTACCATTGGTAGTGCCGATCAACGCTGCCAGTTGCCCACCCGCCGAAAAACCGAGTACGGCAAGTTTACGTGGATCAATCGCGTAGTTTTTGGCGTTGCGGCGAATCCAGCTTATTGCCGCTTTCAAATCATGAACGGCGGCAGGATACAAAGCTTCGGTCGATAAACGGTAGTCGGCCGTTACGGTTACGTACCCCCGAGCAGCCAGTTGTCCGGCCAGGGTATAGTTATGCGAACGGTCGCCCGACCGCCAGCCACCCCCGTGAATCATCAGAATAGCTGGTCGGAGCTTCCTGGAAGTGGGCTGAAATACATCAAGTTGCAGTTCCCGCCCTGCAGGGATACGTTTGTACGTCTGAGCGGCCGTTTTTCGAACGTTTGCTGGCAAATCTGGATGAGCTAGTTGTAGCTCAGGATGGTATTTCACCTCTTTGGTAAAAGAACCTGCGATACTAAAGCTGGTATCTCGACCACCCGTAGGACCCAACTGAGCCCAGCTCGTTCCAACGAAAAGATTACTCAGCAGAAGCAAAAGATACCGGCTCATCGTTTATCGGTGGTTAAGGGATTCCAATGATCCTCACCCGCCAGAATCGCTGGAATCTGATAGGTTTTGGCTTCTGCTTTCGAAAGCTGCCTGGCCCAGGCAACGCGACGTTTCGGATTGGCTCCCGGTCCTTTGGAAGCGTACTCAGCGTAAACGACCGTCTGCCGGGCCTGCGGTTTATCCCAATCGTGCCAGCCTTCTGCCCGAATGTGTTTCCCTAATTTGCAGGACAGAAAAGTCGTTTTCGCGTAATCCCGCCAGGGCCTTCCCAGGTAGACGGTACCCGCCAGATCATCACCCGTGAGTTCGCAATGCAGAAATACCAAGCCATAGGGTTTACCTTCCGACGTAGAGGCCGCTGTGACATAAGGCCCGTTTTGTTTGCTGTGAATGGTACAGTGATCAAACACCGCCGTCGCCGAACCAAAAATGAAATCGATGGTACCCTCGATGTAACAGTTCTGGTAATACTGCCGTCCGTACTGACCCGGCATACCCAGATACAACGTGTCCTGAAAACCCAGAAAACGGCAGTTGATAAATACCACCCGATCACCGGGAACGAATACCGCCACGGCCTGACCTACGGGGCCGGAGCTGTTGGCAAAACTGAGATTCTCGGCCCGAAAATCGTTGGCTTTCACTGTAAAACTACTCGAATCGAAGGTTCGGAAGGGTTTCCCTGAAGGGCTGATTTTTCCGTTGTAATCATCGAACGTTAAAATCGTGGTTTGGGCATTTTCGCCGATCAGGGTTACGTGATGCTGGGTTGAATCCAGCAGTAGTTTTTCCTTATATATGCCTTTTTTAATTCGAATGGTTACGGGTTCTTTATTAGGTCTGGGTACGGAAGTAAGGGCTTCCTGTAGACGTCGAAAGTCGCCACTCCCGTCCTGAGCCACGGTAATCACTCGACGTTGGCACCAGCCTGACAGACTTAATGGTACCAGAAAAATAATCAGTAAATAGCGGTTCATGAGTTTTGTTAGGGTAAGGGTTCAACACGAAACCAGTCCACATCGGCGTATCCGGAATCATTGATCTGGGCCGTTCGAGTACAGAACAACCCCATCTTGGCTCCAATCCAGCGGCCTACTTCGGACTGAAATTCGGCTCCAGCTTTCTGATACTGAGTTCCGTTGAGACTGTAGCTAAACTGACAACGGGCACCGGGGCGTACTTCCAGTCGCAGGTACACGGGTTGTCCGGCCTTTAGTGAGGTAATACGTTTTTCACTTTCCGGCTGATTGTCCGCCGCTTTTTCACAGACCGCTGATACGAGTTCAATATCCTGCTTCTGACTCTTCAAATACAGGCTGGCGTAACGTAAGCCCATCACCAGCAGCCCCGCTTTTTCGTTGTCGAGCTTGGCATTGGGCGTGAATGTCAATTTAGTAGTAACCTGAAACGTTTCCGCCGGGAATTTTTGCAGAAGTACGTTGGGAATATGCCACAGATTCCGTGCCTCGGCGGGAGCCTGGTACGAATACAGCCGCAGAAAACCTTCTGCTTGCAACATGTGCCAGATGCCCTGCGGGTTAGCCTGCCATTGCCACTGTCGCCCGAGGGTCAGCTGATTGAATTCATCCGATTCGGGTGGCGTCGCTTTGGGGTAAGTCTTGCCTACATTCGGTTTTCGGTGGGTCAGTACGGGCTCGCCCTTGCCATCCTTGTCCGCATCCATGCCAATGACTGGCCAGTCGTTTACCCACTGCATGGGTTGCAAATGCACGATTCGCCCGTAGGCTCCTTTGTCCTGAAAATGGATGAACCAGTCCTCCGATTGACCCTTAACGGGAGGCGTAGTTACCCAGGCCCCCTGGTGCGGCCCATTGATGGGCGACTTTCCCTGATCCATCACTACCCGCCGTTCGTAGGGTCCGTACACGTTTTTCGAGCGAAGCACCAATTGCCAGCCCGTGGAAACGCCGCCCGCCGGAGCAAAAATGTAATAGTAGCCGTTTCGCTTGTAAAACTTGGGGCCTTCTACCGTCGGGTCCAGAACATGTCCGTCGTAGACCAGCACGCCTTCATCCCGTACCTTCGTTCCGGCGGCGTTGAGTTTTTTAACGGTCAGGATGCTCTTGATACCAGCCCGACTCCCCGCCCAGCCGTGTACGAGATAAACCTGGCCATCGTCGTCCCAGAGCGGACAGGGGTCGATTAATCCCTTTCCAGCTTCTACTAGCACGGGTTCCGACCAGGGGCCCGCCGGATTTTTAGCTTTGGTCAGGTAAATACCAAAATCAGGATCCGGATAATACAAGTAAAATTCATTTTGGTGAAAGCGTATTGCTGGAGCCCAAACGCCATTGCCGTGCTGGGTTTTGGAGAAATGATCGAAAGGCGGCTGCCGTCGCAGGGCATGACCAATCAGCGACCAGTTGACCAGATCCTTCGAATGCAGAATGGGCAGGCCCGGAATGGCATCGAAACTCGAAGCCGTCATGTAAAAATCAGCTCCCACCCGGCAGACGTCTGGATCGGAGTAATCAGCATGCAGTACCGGATTTTTATAGGTTCCATCCCCCTGATCCGCCACCCAAACGGTTGAAAGTTCAGCCGAAGGTTTGACCTGTGCCACGGCTGACAAACCCAGCGACAATCCGGCGGCTAGTAATGTAATTTTTTGCATATACCTAAAAATAGAGTACTGGGAGAAGATGCCTAACGGCTGGACTTGAGTTGATCCATTTCCAGAGCTAGCAGAATAAAAGGGCCGACAGATTTGGGATCGTTATCGCGTTTGGCTTCCTGAACGTAATAGGCAAAAGTCCCTGAGCGATAAGGCGTACCGCCCAGCCCTGCTCCCGCACAGGCATCGGTGATGGCCAGGGTTCCGTCCGTTTCCGTTCGAATTTGGTGGGTAAGAATTCCCCGATAGGCTTTCTTGCCAGCTTCCAGACTAGCCGTAGAAGCGTAGCTCTGCCGACCCGCTTTCACAAGAAAATAAGCCAGCATCGTAGAGGCCGAAGATTCCAGATAATTACCGGCTTTGGGTCCGGCGTCCATCACTTGATACCACAGCCCCGTAGCGGGATCCTGGTAGCGTTGTAGCGTTTCAGCCAGATTTTTAGTAATGCGGAGAATGTCCGTTCGTTTGGGATGATTTTGGGGAAAATAGTCCAGTACATCCACCAGCGTCATGGCATACCAGCCCATTCCCCGCCCCCAGACGTGTGGCGAGCGGCCCGTCAGAGAATCGGCCCAGGCTTGCGTACGGCTTTCATCCCAACCGTGAACGTAGAGATTCGTACCGGGCTGTTTGTTATGCTGATCGATAAGGGTGATCTGTCGGGCTACTTCATCGAAAAGTTCGGGTTCCTGAAAGGTATTGGCGTACTGAGCCAGAAATGGGGTCGCCATGTACAGCCCATCGAGCCACATCTGGGAAGGGTAGCGTTTCTTGTGCCAGAAACCGCCCTCACTCGTTCGGGGATGCGTCCGCATTTGGTCCCGTAACATCGTCAGGGCTTTTTTGTACTTCTCGTCACCCGTTTTTTCGTAGAGGGCAAAAACGAACTTGCCGGGATTGACCCAGTCAATGTTGTATGATTCCAGCGAGTAGGTTTTGATGGTCCCATTGGGCTGAATCATGTCATCGGCGTACGCCTTGATGTAGGCGTAGTATTTGGGGTTCCCCTGCCGTTTCCAGAGTTTCTCCAGGGACGTGCAAACGAGACCATGACAGTAATTCCAGCGGGGTTCTTTCGAAAAATCCAGCATCCAGCCCTTCGGATTTCGCTGCATGTCCGAATCAGCCATACGAACGGCCCAGTCGAGCGGTGTCGAAGTTTGGGCGGTTTGAGCGTTTAGTCCGGCAGTAGCGGCGAAGGTAAATAAACCAATTCCCAGGTTTCGAATGAATGCGGGCATCATCAGGCGTTTACGAGGTTCCTTACAACGTAGACGGAATCTGAAGGTCCTTTCCCTTTTTCAAAGTGCTGATTTATGATGGGATAAACGTGCTGAAGAAAGAATTAGGGTAATAACCGTGCATGTTCGGAGTAGCTTTTACTACTCCCTTTGTCTAGTATTCTTTCAATTTAAAATTACCCGGATGAGGGGCGAGTAGCACGTGCGTCGTAAACAAATCCGGATGACCCAAATCCGTAATTGTATATTTAATTTGCCGGGTATTGGCTTCCGTAATCTGGCACGTGTACCAGTCTTGATGCGTTTCATCAAAAAAGCACCACCGCTCCATCAAGACTCGCAGGCCATTGGTTTGCAGGAAGTTTTCGGCCTGTCGTTCCGTGTTGAATACTTGTAAAGGGTATTTGAAAAACGTGTAGGCCTCAAACGGGCCGGTTTCGGAATGAGCCCTTACAAAACCCATCAATTCATCATCTTCTTCCCGTAGTACGGCTTTAAATTCCATGTCATCTATTGTTTACAAGAGCAGTAAAACTAGTTAATGGACCTGATCAGCCCAATCTTTCTCGAATTGCGAACGAGTAATCCGGTACAATACGTGCTCCCTTAAGGGGTGACATACGGCCAGTTTGGGATGCTCAAAATTATTTCCCGGTTGCATGCCCAGCCGTTGCATCAGTCGATACGAGCGTACGTTCGCCGGTACGGTAAAGGAAACGATTTCCGGCAAATGCAGACGTTCAAATCCATCCCGCAGGGCTGCCTGAGCGGCTTCAAAAGCATATCCTTTTCCCCAGTATTCCCGGGCAAATCGCCAGCCAATTTCAACGGCTGGCGTGAAAGTAGTCTGAAAAGGTACGGTTGCTAACCCGCAGAAGCCTAACAGCTTTCCGGTCTCCCGTTCTTCCACCGCCCATCGGCCCCAGCCGTGCGTTTCGAAATGATTTACGAATCTATCCATTAACCCACCACTCTCGGTACGGTTGAGGGGAGCTGGAAAATGGAGCATGACTTCGGGATCCGCGTTCATGGCCGCAAAAGCTTCCTGATCAGATTCCTGCCAGGGTCGTAAGCGTAGGCGGGGTGTTTCTAATGAAATAGCGTTCATTGTTTTTTTAAGGGATGACATCCTGTTCACTCCCCAAAGTTATAGCTCAAGAAAAGGATACGCGGGGTTACTGCCTTCTAGTTAATTAATTCACCTCAAACGAACCCGCACGTACTCAAACGGGTGCATCAAACGGTGTTTTAAACGTAAAGGCAAAGGGCGTAGGGCCGTGTTGATCCAGAAAATCAAGTCGCTGCCGTGCCTGCTCGGCCGTAGGAACAGTGCCTGCTTCAATCCACCACAAGGCTAGCGTTACGGACTTAATTTTAGCAAACCATTCCCGTCGACGTTTCATGATCGTGGCGTGATCCGACCGGTACGTATACGCTTTCAGCGTTTCTACATCTTCCCAAACCGAAAGATTAATCAGAATCATCGGATCCTCGTATGCTTGAATAGACGTCGCATCTCCCGTATCGCTTTGCAATCGCCAGACAAAACCAGGACTGCCATCGGCTAAGGTATTAAGAGGTTCCACACTGGATGTATAGTCCGCCAACTCGGCACTGTCCAAGGGGGCTAGTAAGCGAACGATGTTTACTTGAGCTAATTGATGGGAAATCATCTCTGTGCTACGAAGCGATTAAACAAAACGCCAAATTGCTTCAAAAAGCATTTCTTCTTCAAGTATTCTCGGAATGAACTGGTCAAAAATAGGAATGAATTGTGGGCAGGGCCGCCCTGAAAATATGGCAATTGACTTATGTACCTGAATATAAAAAACCGCCCTTAGAAACTAAGGACGGTTTAACTAATCACACCTAAACTACCTTCGGGTAGTTGCTCTTGATTTAATACGCTTTTGATCGAATTTTTATAAAACGTGGGTATGGATGAACTACACTTTCTTCCGCTCATACGGGGCAAACGCATACTTCTGTGTGAACTACCGAAGCAGATCACACAAGGCTTATCAAATCTATTCATCGGCAAGCCTTTGGTGGCGTGCCGATGTTAGGTTGACAGAGCAGTATTGAAAGTTGAACGAAACTGTTGTAAAGGAAATACCCTTCTTCAAACGAACGAGTACAGAGCGAATATCAAGTGAATGATAGCGGTCATTCATAAGAAGTATGGTTAATACAAAGTGTTTATGTGGTCAGGTGTTTTGTAGGTACAAAGGAATACCTTTCCCAAAGCCCTAGCAATAGTATAGGTTGATGATCTTCTGTAGCATTACTTGTACAGGCTACGCATTACTACTCATTCGGTAATCCGTTTTTACAGAAAACGAAGGATTACTTAATTATACCGAGGAAGGATTCAGGCCAAAGTGTTTTTTGAAGACAAATGAAAAATGCGAAAAGTCCTTAAAACCCACTGCTTCGTAAACTTGCGTGGGTTTTTGTTTCTTCTCCTTTAAAAGAAAATAGGCTGCATTAAGGCGTTTTTCCTGTAGCCACTTGGCGGGCGGAGCGTGGAAAAGTTTTTCGAAATCACGTTTAAAGGCCGAAATACTTCGCCCCGTCAGGTAAGCAAACGTTGTTAAAGGCAGGTTAAACCGAAAGTTCTGTTCCATAAAGGAAGCCAGATCTATTTTGTAGGGTTCGGCGAAGTCGAAGAGTATGTCTTTCAGTTCGGGCTGAATTTTCAGTAATACCAAAAGAGCTTCCTTGAGTTTAAGCTTTACCAGCGTTTCATCCGACGTATTGGCTAGAAATGAATAGGCTTGTAAGGAAGCAATAAAATTATGATACAAGGGGTGATTCGGTAGTACGAGTAGCGGAGCTGTATCCACCCGCCGACTTGATACATAGCCATACTCGCTACTAAACTCCTGCAGCAATTGCTCGCTAAAAGTCAAAGAAATGGCCCGGTACTCGCCTTTTTCCGGCGGTAGTTTCACAAAACGGGCTACTTTATTTTTGATACCTAGATAAAAGGAACCCTCCCCAAACAGGAGGGCCTCTTTTGCATCATACATCTGAATTGCCCCCTGGATCTGATATACGAACACGTAGTCTTTCAGTACATGCTCAGAATCAGAAGTTCGACAGTGGTAACAACTCGTTTTAATCGGTGCATTCATTCGAACTTATCCTTTGTCCTTGGAAACAGTAGCCAAATCAAGTAGACTTTCGACGGAAGCCAGAATGGCCTCTTCCTTACTACGCGGATTCCAGTGTAATACGGTCTTGGCCTTTTCGTTCGAAAGCTGTAACCATAAATCTACTGGTTTTAACCTAGAAACTTGCGAAGCCAGTTCCGGTTTCCGTTCCCGAATGAGCTGAGCAATCGTGTACACATTCATTACCCCATCGGCAGTCGCCAGAAAGCGTTCCCCTTTGGCCTGGGGTAGAGTCATGGCCCTGACGTGCAAATCGGCGACATCACGAACGTCTACCACACCAAAAGAAAAGGGAAGGCTTTCGGTCATTTGTCCCGTCAGAATAAGAGTAACGAAGGCCAGTGAAGTCGAAGAATCATGGGTCAAAGCTGGTCCGAAAATACCCACGGGATTAATGACCGTCAATTCCAGCTTCTGATCCTTTACAAAATCCCACGCGGCCCGTTCGGCCAGCGTTTTCGATTTAATATACGCGTCCTTGGTTTGTGCAGGGTCCGTCCAGTCAGCTTCGGTAAATACGTGATCTTTGGGATCGATACTGTACCCGATGGCTGCAAACGACGAGGTCAATACTACCCGTGTAACTCCCGCCTGACTGGCGGCTTTCAGCACCCGCAAGGTTCCTTCACGAGCGGGTATAATAAGTTCGTTTTCGTCCTGGGGCGATTGAATCGGAAAGGGCGAAGCCACGTGTAAAACGTAAGTACAATCCCGAACGGCCTCTTCCCAGCCTTCATCCTGAGACAAATCAGCAGCAACGAAGCTGAGATCTTCTAGGTTAGTAGCCCCACCCCGGCTGAGCATAGCTTTGACCTCTTCCACTTTCTGCAAAGACCGCAATGTCGTTCGAACCCGGTATCCCTGCCGTAAAAGCTCCAGAATACAATAGCTTCCTACAAAGCCCGAGCCGCCCGTAACCAATACTAATTCCTTATTCATGACTTTCGTACCTTTAGTTGACGCGACAAAATTCGCCCCCGGCCAGTGAGGGGCTATTGTTGTGTAGTCCATTTTTCTTTGTTGTACGGTCCATTTATGCTTTCCATAAAAAAGCAGGCATTTCTTTAGTAAGAAGAAATGCCTGCCTTCAATTTGTTTCCCTCAACGCGGTTACGGAATGCGTACCCTGGAAACCGTAAACGGTAATACGGGTGGCGTTGACCCCATCCGGCGATTGAGTTGCCCATTCACGACTAGAAAATACGGGCCCGCTTTGGCCATGGTCGTATTAAAAAGCAGGTTCTCTCCAAAGCCCGCCCCTACTGTTCCCTGGAGATAATCCGTACTGAGGATAACCGGAAAGAGCTGGTTAACGGCATTTCGTGATACGTATAACATATGTCGGTCCAGCCACAAGCCATCGCCCGCCATCACGGGGGTATTCAGCTGAATTTCCGATATGGCTTTGGTAGCCGTATCGATACGATACAGTTTACCCGACGTGGAAACGACTACAATCAGGTATTTTTGATCCTCCGTTAATTCGATTCCGTTGGCGTTGACCCCCGTCGTAGCAAAAGGAATTTGATCTTGGGTGAACGTCAGCCATTCCTCCACTTCACCCGGCTGATCCGTCGAGACGTCAATACGATAGAGGTGTTGATTTTGAGAATCCGTAAAGTAGGCGTAGCGGTCGCTCAGTATTACGTCGTTCACAAAACCCGTGGTAGCAAAAGAAGTGAGATCCCAGTTTTTCAGCAAACTGCCGTCCGGATTGAGTACCTGAATTTTGTTCTGGGTTCCGCCGCACACCCATAAGCGTCCTTTGGTATCCAGTTTTAAACCATTACAAGTAGGACGATTGGATGAAGCTCCGGCGGAAAACAGGCTGGTTTGCCCGGTTTGTACATTTACTTTTAAAATGTCTCCGGTACCGATGCTTCCTACGTAAAAAAAGCCGGCAGTTGAGTCATAGGCAATGCCTTCGGGAAAGAAGTTATCTCCAGGAATCGGATACCGTTCCAGACTCACTTCAATGGGACCGTCGACGTGATCTTTGACGCAGGCTCCAAGAAGCCATACGAGGCAAAGACCTACTAGAGCTGAGTAATGATTCATACGCAGGGATTGGATGGTTGTTTAGGAAAGTAACAGCTAAAAGAATCATGCTCAGCACTTTAAAAGCGTTTTAAAGGACTACTCTTCTGCTCTCATTTAGCCTTTCCTATTCAATAGAAAATTCCTATATCACCGCTTGAATCGATTCTTTTAAGTGAAAATAAACTTTATACTTAGGCTAGTAAGTAATTTTTTGAGTACTGTAAAATTAATACTACAGTTAATACCAAGTACTACTATTGTATAGCCTTTTACACGCCTGTACCTTTGTATTATAATTGAAGGCAAAGCACGAAGCAACAACACTATTTAAGTTCCTTGTTTGCATGTGTGCAGCTTTAGAAATTGGCTCTCAATTTAGTATTGATAATTGAAAAGTGTTCTGCAAAAGACTTTGTCTTAACACAGAATCTTGAGGTTACTTGTTTGGCGGCAAGTAACCTTTTTTTGTTTTTTGCTTACAGAAAATAGCCTAAAGCAAGTGCTAACTTTATAGCAAATGGTTTATAATTCTTCTGCATTATGGTATATGATTTTACTTTTATTTGCTGCTTTCCTACAAATTAATATTGTTTATTTTAGTCATCAATAAAAATAAGATTACCCAAAATGGATAATCTTATTGAACCTCTATCAGTAATTTTTTAGCAGAATAATTTACGTTTTAGTACCCTTTATTTTGATACATCCCTTCCGGATTGAGTTTATTTTCATCGAAAGGAATGGGATAGTATTGATCCTTGGTACCAAAGTTGGAAAGACGGGCCGTACCGAAATTCGCCTGAGACTTACTTCGCATATAGGTCACCAGTTCGTCGATGGTAAAAAAGCGTAGCAGATCAAACCAACGTTGGTGCTCAAAGGCCAGCTCCACGCGGCGTTCGTGCAAAAGAGCTAGTTTCAACGTCGGAAATTTAGTTCGGTAGCTTTCCTGCTCTTTCATCTCAGCGTACTTCGGACGATTGGCCCGTTCGCGTACCATATCCAGATATGTAATGGCCGTCGCTTCATCCCCGAGATACACATGCACTTCGGAAAGCATCAGGATCACATCGGCGTAGCGGAGCAAAATCCAGTCATTGCCCCCGTAGCCGTTTACGCCCGCTCCGGCACTCACATCCCGGAATTTGGTAATGAAGTAATCTTTAACGGCCGCATCATTGGCGAATTTGATCGAAAAATCCTTCCGCAGATCGCCCTCTTCGTATTCCAGCACCAGATCGCGGGTTACGTTACCGCCGATGCCCGTACCGGGTTTCAGCGAATTAATCGTCTCGCCCTTGGCTTGCGTATTGGCCGCAATACTGGAAGAGAAATTGATGTCGCCCTGCCGGTTTACAATCTGGAAGATGATTTCCGGATTGGTGGATTTCTTGGTCACGTCAAATACATCGGCGTACGGAATGTCTTTCAAATCCTTAAAGGTCCGACGATTGTAGGCTTCCATCAGATTGGTTTTGGCCAGATTCAGGTTGGCCGTCCGATGGGTCGCGTCGAGCGTAGTCGCCATGGTCAGGTACACTTTTCCCAGCAAAGCAAAGGCGGCTACTTTTGAAACGTGCCCTTTCCCCGACAGCGGCTGATGATCGGGCAGCGTACTAACGGTGGCTTCCTTCACATCAGCCACAATTTGTTCGTAAACCTTTTCCTTTTTCTCGCGGAAGGTGTTTGCTGCTACCTCCTCCGTCAGCAGTAATTGCCGCGTTACCAGGGGTACATCGCCCCACTTCCGTACGAGCTGAAAATAAAGGAAGCCCCGGATGAACTTCACTTCAGCCTGGTAGTTCGCCTTTGTTTCCGGATTTGCGTAGCTAACCTTATCCAGGTTGTCGAGCACCTGATTACAGCGGGTAATGGCCTGATACAGGTTCAGCCAATGACGTTTCAGGTAGGTATTACTCGGCAAAATTGAAAAATCATTGAACTGAAAGGGTTCTCCCGCGTTCGACTGGTTGTCGTTACGGCCCGTATCATCGGAGCGTTCGTCGGTATACAAACCGCTGTTTTCGCCAACCGTTTCAGAACTCCGAAGATACTGGTACACCCCGTTGACCGCCAGTTTCACATCATTCTCCGTCTGAAAAAATACGGCGGAAGGAATGGCATTCGGATCACTTTCTTCGAGAAAACTCTTCGAGCACGAACCTAGCCCCAGCAGGAGCGATAAGCTCAGAATAGAAAAATATGTTTTGTTCATCGTTGTATGTCTTGAAAATGGGAGCAAGTCTGGTTGGAGTAGTTTGAGGTTGGAATGGGTTTGATTAGGTTTTAAGTTTGAGTATGTATAAAGCTTGAGCTGGTATAGGGTTTGACTGGATACACGGGTCAAGACGTTCCGGTTAAAAGATGAAACTCCCGTTCTGATTCTTGACCACAATTCTCTTCTCTGCCAACCTCTTTTTAAATACCTTCAAACCTTTCTCAAACCATTTCAAACGCTTTTTCAAACCTGAAACTTTCTCAAACGCCTTCAAACCTGAAACTACCCTCAAACCAATTTTAGAAACTCAGTTTCACGCCTACGTTGTACCCCCGAACCAGCGGATATTTTCCGTAATCTACACCGGGGGTGAGATTTGCTCCGTTGTTGTAATCTACTTCGGGATTGTAGCCTTTGTATTTTGTGAGGGTAAAGGCGTTGTCCACCGATACGTACAGACGGGCATTGCTCAAGCCTTTGTCACTGAGCCACTTCGAAGGCAGACTATAGCCTAGCATTACGTTGGTACAACGCAGGTACGAGCCATCCTGCAAATAGAAGGTCGAGAGCCGCGTACTGTTACTTTGCGTACCGCCCCGGGAAGCCCGGAATATTTTGCCGTTGCCCGGCTCGGCCTCCGAGCGATACCGTTCCTTCACGATGGAATACTGGTTGCCGGAGCCCTCCATGTTGAAGAGGTAATAGTCCTGTCCATCGAGTACTTCATTTCCGTAGGAACCGTTGAAGGAAGACGAGAAATCAAAGTTTTTGTAGCTGGCCGTCAGGGCGAAACCGTAGATAAACTTCGGATAAGGCGAGCCAATCACCCGCTTGTCGGCATCATTCACTACGCCATCACCGTTGACGTCTTCAAAGTACAAATCGCCCGGTTGCAGGGGGTTACTGGAAGCGGTAGAACGGGCCGGACCTTTCAGTTGATACCCGGCCGGGAACGACTGCGTGGCGGAATTATAGTTAGCATTGTCGATGGCCAGATTTTCCATATCCGATTCGCGGACCATGCCTTTCACCTTAAAGCCGTAGAACATCCCAATGGGCTGACCCTCCTGCGTAATGTGCGTTAGGTATGACCGCTCGGCACCATTCGTAATGATGGTACTGGCTCCACCCATGTTCAGTACCTTGTTGCGGTTCAAGGAGAAGTTTCCACTCAGGTTCAGTTTAAAATCAGGGGTTGAGATCACCCGACCATCGAGTTGCAGATCTAATCCTTTATTTTCCACGCGGGAATCACGAAGGTTGGTCAGGATGGTGGAAGCTCCGGAGATGGCCGAAATGGGCTGATTGAACAGCAGGTTAAACGAGCGACTGATGTAGTAGTTGGCAATCACAAAAAGTCGGTTGTTGAACAGTCCCGCATCGACACCAAAGTTAAATTGCGAAGTCGATTCCCAACCCAGTCGCTGATCACGAATCCCGTTGGTCCAGACAGCCGTTTCGATGGCATTGCCCCCGAATACGGCTCCCCCCGGACTTGCCATCACTTGCTGGTAGTTGTAGTTACCAATATTGTTATTGCCACTTAAACCCCAGCTAGCCCGTAGTTTGAGCGAAGAGTTTTGTCCCAGAAAATCATTGTAGAAATTCTCCTTAGAAAGATTCCAGCCCGCTGATACAGAAGGGAAAGTGCCCCATTTGTTAAGGGGACCAAAGCGAGAAGAACCATCCCGGCGGAAGGAAGCCGAAAGGTAGTACTTCTCATCAAAGTTATAACCCACCCGAGCCAAGTACGAAAGCAGAGTCCAGGTGTATTTCTGCGTACCCAGGTCACCGCCGACATTTAA
This sequence comes from Siphonobacter curvatus, assembly GCF_002943425.1. Classification (NCBI taxonomy): domain Bacteria; kingdom Pseudomonadati; phylum Bacteroidota; class Cytophagia; order Cytophagales; family Cytophagaceae; genus Siphonobacter; species Siphonobacter curvatus. The sequence continues at coordinate 121,370 of NZ_PTRA01000002.1, read as the reverse complement.
CAGAAAGTTGGTTGGATCAGCTCCTTTCCCGGTAATTTCCTTGATGCGATCATTTTGAAAACCCCGGGCTGAAACGCTAATGATATCACTTTCAAACTTCTGAGCCGTATACCCCGCCAACGCGTCGAGGCTGTGTTTACCAAACTGACGGTTATAATGTAGCGTGTATTCAGCGAGTCGATCTACCTGAGCAATGGTACGGGCCGTAGCCGTGGCGGCGGCAATGGCCTGAGCCGAACCTGGAGCGTTGTTTCCGCTACTCAGGCTGGTGGGGAGATAGTACTCGTACTTTTCGTTGTAGTTCTGCATACCCAGGTTAATCCGGGCCGATAAGCCCGGCAGCAGATCGTAGGTGGCGTTTCCGTTGTAAGTACTCCGCGAGCCCCGGCGACGAATAATCGTTTCCATCGCTACCGCAACGGGGTTTTCGACTGTCTGATAAGCGTACAGGGGCCCTTGGGAAGAAGATTCAAATTTGGACAATGTACCATCGTCGTTGTAAGCCCGGAAGTACGGAGCATAGATTAAAGCCCCCAGAATCGGCCCTTTATCAAAACGGCCTTCCTCTACTTCTCGATTGGTATTGGAAGTCAGGGCCAGGTTTGCTCCAATCTTCAGACGTTTGTTTACCTGAGCATCCAGATTGGCCCGCAGGTTCATCCGTTCCTGTTTGGTACTCACAATGATCCCTTCCTGATTCAGATAACCGCCACTCAAAGCATAACGAACATCCTTGGTACCACCCGAGAAGCTCAGGTTATGCCGCTGTACGGAAGCCGTGCGGTAGAGTTCATCCTGCCAATCGGTATTGTACTTCGGTTTGATCATTGTCTGAGTAGCGAAGTCATAGATTTCCACTGGGATGCTCACGCTACTGGCGTTTCCCACCCGGGCAATCCGCGTCGCGTTGTTATCGGAAAACATGGCGTCGTTCCAGGTTTGCCCCGAATTGCGAACCAGATCACGGTACGAGTTATTGTGGCCGTCAATGTGCAGTTGAGCGAATTCCTCGGCGTTCAGCAGATCTACTTTTTTGCTGAGCTGATTCAGGCCAAACTGGTAATCGTAATCCAGGCGGCCCTTGCCTTCTTTGCCTCGTTTGGTGGTAATCAGTACAACGCCACCGGCCGCCCGTGAACCATAAATAGCCGCCGAAGCCGCATCCTTCAGGATGTCAATCGACTCAATATCATTGGGATTGATGAAGACATCGGGTCCCGCCGGGTAACCATCAATGACATACAGCGGATCCGCACTGGCATTGATGGAGCCGACACCCCGTACCCGAATTTTGGTACTGACGTAGGGAGCCCCACTCACCTGCGAAATCTGAACGCCGGCTACTTTCCCAACCAGAGCTTGTCCAACCGTGGGCGTAGAAAGGTTCAGTTCCTTGGCTTTTACACTGGAAATGGCCCCGGTCACATCGCTTTTACGAACGGTTTGATAACCCACGGCCACTACTTCGTTGAGCTGACTGGCGGATTCCTGCAACTGTACATCAAGAACTTGACGATTGCCCACTACTACTTCCTGAGAGACGTAGCCAATGAAGGAGAACACCAGCGTACTGCCCTCTTCCACTTCGAGGGTATACTTCCCCGTGGCATCCGTAATGGTACCGCGGGTGGTACCTTTGCTGCTCACGGTTACGCCCGAGAGGGCTTCTCCTTTTTCATCACGAACAATGCCTGTGATTTTGACCAGAGCCCGCGAGGAGCTTGGCCGTGGCTCGGGTGTTCGGGAGAAAGCATCGCTGGTAGTTGCCAGAACCACCAACAGGCAAAGCGGACTCAGGAGCGTCGCCGCTTTACGCAAGGGAAAAGATACACGTTTCTGCATGTATAGTGTAGTAGTTGAATGTGCTGAAAACAGGCCATAGCCAGCGGTTCTGATTCAAGAGAACCAGAGGACTTTAGCTAGCTCAAAGGGTTGGTTAGTAAGAAAAATGGCGGATACTAGTAGTCGAACGTTACCCAGTGAACGTTCTCTTGTTTGGATGAAGTCACCAGAATTACTTCTCCGTTACGGGTTAAGGTAAACCCTTCCAGTTCATCGGATTTATCAAAGTCTATTACTTTCAACACGCGTTCTTTTCCCTGAGCAAGGGATTGATTCAAATCCAGAAAAGTCAATCGCCAGCGACGGCCCACAATCTGATTTTGAATCAATACCAGAATATTTTTATCCGGGATGAAATGGAGATTCTGTACCCAAGGAGAACAGGTGAATTTTTTGTAGAGAATACCTGGTTCTGAGGTTTTTGAGGCTGCCGCCAGGGCCTGGGGATCATACAACCGGACTTCATTGGCCTTATTCCCGTAATCAGCCGTGGCTACGTACCAGCGGCCCTCATACTGTACGTACTCAGGACGAGTCCCCTGAATGCAGGCATCATCTTCAATGGTATGGATGAGATTTCCCTGGAGGGTTCCGCTCTGGAGTAAGCCGGCCCAGTTTACCTGATAGATAACGGCTTTCCATTGCGTTCCTTCGGGATTAAGTCGAATGCTGTTTCCGATGAATACCGGTTTTCCGGCCTGATAGGCGATGCCCGTTGGGTGATTGATCAGGTCTTTGGAATCGATGCTTAGCTGTACTTCTTTCTGCGTATACTGAAGTTCGTTGTCTTTTAAAATATATTCCCGAATGATTCCCACCTCCCGATCGCCGTAGAGGTACACGTTTCCATCGATATAATTTACCCCCTGCCCTGCTCCCAGCGAATCAATGGTCATTGATTTCTGAATCTGCACTGACTGCCCGCAGGCCGCGAATGCTCCCTGTATCATCAAAACCAAACTCAATACCTTCTTCATTGCTGCAAAATAAATGCGGCTAGATTATCCTAAAACCACGCGAATGTTATCTAATTATGAAGCTAAGAGCTGATTAAAACTGATATTGAATTATCCGTACGAACTTTTGTTTTTTTATTTCTATACGTACTAAAGATGATGGCATTTATACAAAACAGGGCAGGCTCCGGGAAATCAATCGCCCGGAGCCTGCCTTTGGTAAAACTAGAATGTACCTTAAATCAGTTGTAAGTGCGGACGGATCTGGATAGAAACGACGTCGCAGCGAAGCGGTTGGGTCAGGATATAATGAACGGAAACCGCAATGTCTTCTGCTCTCAACATTTCTCCCGTTTTCTGTTTTTCGCGTTCTTCTTCGGGCGTAGTGGGCTGCATGTCCGAACCTACCGCTCCGGGTTCAATCAGACTTATCTTGATACCGAGTTTATTGACTTCTTTCCGTAAACTTTCGGCAAACCCCTGGATGGCTGCTTTAGTAGCCACGTATACAGAACTGCCTTCCTCCCGTACATCCGCACTCATCGAGCCAATCAATACGATGTGACCTTTTTGCTGAAGCTTCATGCGATTTAGGGCTTCTTTTGTCGTAGCTAGATAGCCCATCAGATTGGTTTCGATGACGTACCGCCACTCTTCATCGGGCATTTCATCAATGGAACCCGCTGCCAAAGCTGCCGCGTTAATCAGAATATCAAGTCCGCCCAGCTGCTGATCTACCTGCCCGAATACCTTTTTGATGTCATCCGGCTTCGCTGCGTCGGCGATGATGCCATCAGCTTTTCCGCCAGCTTCCCGAATGGCCGCTAGTGTTTCGTCCAGTTGCTCCTGGTGGCGTCCAAAAGTGAAAAGTGTAGCTCCGTAGGAGCCGAGTAAAATTCCAATCGCCCGACCGATACCCGTTGTACCGCCCGTTAACAGAATACGTTTTCCTTCCAGGCTTTCTACCTGGGTGTGTGCTTGCGTAGCTTGTTGCATTGTTAAAAATTATCTAACGTGAGTAAATAGAATTTGACCTTACGAACGTGACCACTCCAGCCGTATTTGCTGGTCACCCTGCACTATAAATTCCTGATACTGGCGGGCTTCGTCCTGTGGTGGTATGGGCTCATCCGTTGTTGCATCGAAGAGTTGAATAAGTGGTAACGATTTACCCAGAGCGATTACCCGAACCCGACACGTAAACTCAGCCACTCCACCCAAGCGGAATAACGCATATCCTTGCTTTGGGCCGAGGATGTCGTATTCGGCGTGGTAAATGGGGTACTCGCAAAACAGCATCACCGGCATCGGGTCAAAACGCTTATACGCATACGTAGTCAGGATATAGGGCATGGCTCCTCCGTATACTTCCTGGCCTACCGAACCCGCTTTTTTTAGGCCCGTCGGAATGTCCTCCAGTGGAATGGGCAATTTCGGAGCAATGTGCCCCTCCCGCGGTTCTTCACTGATCATGTCAGGGGGTAATTCCGTTGGGAAATAATATCTTCCCCGGTGCAACAGATACTTGAAGTACTCACTGGAAATCTGCCGGATGGGAGCCGGCACATCACTACCCAATTCCTTCAGGTAATTGAGTACGGTAGCAAAAATTTCGGCTTCTTCATAAGCGGCTAGGTACTCGGCATCCCGCAAGGGAGCGACGCCCAAAAAGGTACTCCGGTATTTACCCAGGCCAATGCTACACTCCCAAACCCACATACGGGCAATGAGGTTAGCAATGCTGAGTTTACTTAACTTATAGTACAAGTGATTACCGGTGAGTTTCCACAACTTCACCAGGGTCAAAGCACTCATCATGGTAATGTTGGACTGGTACAGCAGGTCGAAGCCTTTGCCGATTAGTTTTTCGGCTGAACGGATTGCTTCGTCCAGATATAAGGTATCCCGGGTCATTTCATACGCCTGAAGCATGATGTGGCAGTAAAGTCCGGGCGTATCCAGCTCACCTCCCCTACCTTCACTGGTTTCTGCTTTGAGTACTTTCAGGCTCTCGGCATGATAAAATACGGGCCACTCGTACTTGAAATGATGAGCCGCATTCCTAACGTATTGGAGCGATTTCAGGAACAGCTCCTTTGCCTGCATATCGCCATGTTCGGCCAACCGGGCCAGATTCATGAGGATATGAACCAGGTACCAGGAATCGATTTTATCCGGGTCTTCCTCTTCACTCAATTCCTCCTTTTTAAACGTTTCGCCGGGCAACCAGCGAACAATTGTTTCCTTTTGTTCATCGTAAAAAGAAGGAATGCTTTGTCGGAGTTTCTCCAGTAGTTCTATGGGCTCGCCCAGCCACTGCTGGTATTCCCAGAGCGGCACCAAAATCGCCAGTTGCACCATACTTTCGGGAGGCTTGTCCGTAGAACCTACGTAGGCGTTGACATAAAATTTATTATGGATCTGCCTGCCACATTCGCCGGCTTTGGTTAACGCATCAATAGTTCGCTGGGAGGCTTTGGGCCAGTCGTAGTACGCCGTTTCGGGTTTTTGTAAGTGAGGATAAACTAGTCCAATCGCCTCCAAAAACTGGTCCGCTCCCTCGAATTCATCCGTAGGAATAATTTCATTTAAATACAGAAATGCATCGCTTAGCGTAATTTTCTTTTCCGCGGGTAAAGGCTGTTCGGCCGCGGGTAAGCTAAAACCCAGCTCCGGCCACTGAGCCGATACACAGCCACTGGGTTCGGTTTGCGTTAGATATCCATATTCATTTAGAGAAGTTAAGTTTTGGAAGTAAAAAAAACTACCTTCCAGCGGTTCCGTGACCGAAGCATACACCAGACCCGCCGTAGGTCCGCTTTGTTTGATATACATCTTACCCGCAGTTTCCATGGGGTCATTGTCGGCGTTAAGGAAATAGATATCCCGGGGAAAGCCCTGTACGGTAAACGCTTGCCGGGGTGTCAGTCGGGTGGTATACCGCAACAAGCCGGATTCGTAAATTTCCAGGTTAATACTGAAAAGTCCCAGTGAACCTTCTACCTCCCATTCAGCCGATTGTTTATTCTTCTTGTGGTTGCGTACGTTACCCGTCAGGTGCTGATCATAACAGGTACGGATAGCCAGTTTTCCTTTATTCGGAAATTCGTAGAATAACCAGAACGAATGGTCATCCAAGGCCGTCTGTAGCTTTCCCTGGGCCCAACGAAAAGTCGTGGCTTCTATGCTCGCCTGCTTCAGTTGTTCTTTCACCCCTAACGCCCACTGTGAAACCTGTTCGGTACGAACAAAGGGCTGCCCAAAAGCATTTTTGTCAGTAGTCAGCATAGTTTATATACTTGCTTATGTAATTACAAAAAAGTGGGGATCGGTATACATTGTAAAAAAAACATTCCTTCGAAGGGGAAGTTCTACCGGAATTCGATAAACGTTTGAAGCTGAACGGAAAGGCCGGAACGCATGGGTAAGGCGTATACCTGATGAAGCTATACGTCAAAAGTACTGTGGATCGTTTTGGGCTAAACGATCCACAGTTTTCTGAGTCGAGATAGACCTACGGTTCGATCAACTGTTTGTTAACTGAAATGAGTGTTTACTTCAAAATCTTCCGGCATCTGGTTTTGAAAGATGAGTAGCACCTCCGTACCTCCCCTTTCTTGGGAAAGCACCGTGAGTCGGATTTTTAATAACTGACTTAAATCTTTAAGGATAATCAATCCCAGACCCAATTGCGGCGGTAGTTCCTTACTTGCCTCTTCTAAACTACGCGATTGGGGCTGATTGATCCAGTTTACTAAAGTTAAAGGCATGCCAGGGCCCGTATCGCGAATGGACAAATGAGTTTCGGACTCCATCTCCTGAGCTTTTATCGTTACGTAGCCATTTTTAGTAATGCGGATTGCGTTATCTAATAAGTTATGAATAATGATGGCTAGTAATTCGGGGTTACTGGTCACGCTCAAGGCATTCGCCACACGATTTACCACGGTTGTACTATTTTTACGGGCACTATCCCGGAAGAATGAAATTTTATTCGTGACCAGCTCGTGAAGATTCACCGGTTGCAAGGATACGCTTCCCGACTGCTTCATTTGGGGTTTTACGTACTCCAGTAAATTATTGATCAATTGTTGAATTCGAAAGGTCGAATCATAGATTCCCTTAGTCATTTCCAACATTGTAGGGGAAGTTCCTTCTTTCTGAAAATGCTGATAGACGAGCTGATTCAAGTCGACGACGTACCTTAAGGGAGCTTTTACATCATGACTTATGGCCGCAATGATATGATCCTGAATGAATTTTCGCCAGAGCAATTCCTGCTGTGAGTTTTCTACGAGGGCGAGCATTTGTTTGAGTTCACTCGTTCGTTCGGAAATGACGGCTTCCAGCTTCCGGTTTTTATTCTTTAAGTACGAAGATCGAAGTTCAATCATTCCGTACACGCATAACATTGCGATGACTCCAATGATTATCAAAAATGCCGTACGCAAATACCAAGGCTTTTGAATGATTACCGTAAGGTGGCAAACCGAGTAATTATCGTTTCCGAAACCATTCGTAAGCCGAACGGATAGCTTGTACGTACCGGGACTTAAGTGCGTAAGTTGAAAGGTTCGATTAACGCTATTGAGCTCATTCCAACTGTTTGCTTTTTCATCATCGGCGGTAAACGCGTAGGACAGGCGTAGGTTATTGACATTACCAAAGTATGGCGTAGTAACGTAAATGGTTAAGGGTGTATGATTGGGGGGTAGTACAAGGGTATCCGAAGACAGAAATTGCGTAGCTCCATCCAGGCTTATACGATCAATGAGTACTTTCTGCTCCGGTAGTTCCGGCTTAATCTTTTCCGGTTCAAACCACACCAATCCATTTAAAGTAGGTAAGGAAAAATACCGATCTTGTACGCGTAAACCACAGGGTTCACAGCCACCGTTGAATTCATTGATACGAAAACCGTGCTCTTTGGTATAATGATGGTAATAAATAGTTCCGTCGCTTTTTCCTTCAGCAAACCGAAGCAAGTCCTCCTTAGCCGCCTGGAATAAGCCTTTATTAGTAGTAATCCAGAGATAGCCCTTACGGTCTTCCATCATGCAATGGGCCTGGGCCATATAACGATGCGGATCTAGGGGTAGGTGTGTCACTTTTGTTCCCTGAATCAGATAAATACCATTTTCAGCAGTGCTAACCCATACTTCACCGATTTTGGAAGTGTGTAAACTTCGAATATATATCTGATCAAATGCTGGTACCCAAGTCACCTTGCGGGCAGAGCCTTGAATATTAAAAAGTCCAGCGTAGGTCCCTACCCATAACTTATCGGCATTTTCGTATAGAAAGTAGGAGACGCGTACCTTAGGCATTTTGAGGTAAAGCTGGGGAGCTTGCTGCTGTTCATCTACCTGGAAAATACCCTGCCCATCAACGCCAATCCAGAGGGGTCCTTGATCACCCTGATAGATACAGGAAATGTGCCCAGGAAGCTGCCACTGCTGCAGTAGACGGTCGCCAGTTGCATTGAATTTATAAAGTTTATTTTCGCTGGTAGTCCAGATATTCTGATGGCGATCGAGGGCCATCATATACCGATCAAATTTAGTTTGAGCAAGAGCGGTCAAGTACTTACGTACGGTTCGCTGGTGATTGGGCCGCATGACCACCCCCTTATTCGTTACTACACTCGAATCCTGAAATCGAGACTGGGCATAGAATACATTCGTCTGACCACCTTCCTTCAGGTACAGGGTTTGAAAATCCATTCGGGTACATACGTATAGCCCTTGACTTAAGCTTCCCAAAAAAACCCGTTTATATACTGAATCATAATATACACTAGCAATGTTGACTTGTGAGAAATCAAAGTCTTTTAAAATTAGCTCGGTTTTTAAAGCATCCGTCGTTTGGCTCAGTTGGTACAGACAACCCTCCAAATACAGGAAGGCCTGATCCGCTGCATTGTTCCAGTAGAGTTGTATAGTAGGCTTTGACGTTTTATACGAAGGATTAAGAAGAATATCTCCCGTTAACGGAAAAAGGCGTGGTTGTTCTTCGCTAACCCGTTTCATCTTTCCATCAGGCCGAAACTCGAATAAACTAGTACCCAGCCGGAATAGGTGCTTGAAATTGCTGAATTCCCTTTTGAAACTACACGCTTTTTTGCCCTGTACATATGCATCCAGGGTAGTATGTGTACACAGAAAAAAACTACTATTCTTTATAGGAATCAGATACTTGCGAACAGTGTCTAACATGAAATAATTATCCGGTAATCCCGTAGAAATGCTCAGCGGGAAAGAGGGTAATTGGGGTTTGAGATGGGGTTGATAGTAGGTCTGCTTGGGATACGTTTTACCGTTCTTAATTTTTATAAACTCGTTTTTTTCATTGATGGCATATAAACTTTTCCCCTCGGCAGAAAGATCTGGATACAATGACTTAAAACGTTGGCTATGCGTATGAAGGGACGTGTAAAATTGTTTCCCGTCAAATCGTACTAGCCCGGCTTCCGTCGTTAGCCAAAGAAACCCTTCAGCATCCCGAGCAATGCTTTTTACGCTGTTTTGAGGCAGACCATTATCGTCTGTATACTGTTCGATGTGAAAGGTTTGAGCATAACCCGGTAAGCCTACCAATACGCCACAGCTAATCAGCCAAACTGTAAGTATTCTTGATACCATGAAAGTAGGTAAAAAGCTTGACCAGCTACTCTGAGGTTTTCAGAGTAGCTGGTCAAGCTTCGTAAACAAAAAGTCTATACTGCTACGGAAGGCGTACTTTGAAGTACTCGCATGGTTTCGAGTAAGGAGACGATACTGTTGACCCCTAACTTACTAAAAACCCGATTTTTGACCGTGCTGATGGTGGATATATGTAGGTTGAGCTGCCGTCCAATATCAGCGGGGCCATAGCCCTTTACCAGGTAGTGTAAAACTTCCTTTTCGCGATCTGATAGATTTTCCAAAGGATTGTTATGGACTTCCTCGGCCTGATGGAGCAGTTTGTCAATACTAACCTGCCGCATTTGAGGACTTAAATATTTCTCATTATTAAATACTGTTTTAACCGCCAGCAGTACCTCTTCTTGAGCAGCGTGCTTGGAGATATAACCTTTTGCACCCGCTTTCAGACAGGGTAAAGCGTAAACTTTTTCATCATAGGCCGAAAAAACCAGTATGCGAGCTTGCTGTTGTTTGTAAAGAAAAGTTTCCAGCATTTTGATTGAATTACCCCCCGGCACATTCAAATCTAGTACTAGCATATAAATGGGCAATGTGCTAAAGTAGTGCAAGGCTTGCTCATAATCACTACAGAGGTAAACGTTCAATTTAGGAAAGTTAGATTCTAATAAGTACTTGATTCCTAAACCTACGACGGGGTGATCTTCGCAAATGAGGACATTTTTCATAGAATAATTGGACTCGAAAAAGTTTGGTATTGAAAAGTATTAAGACTCAAGAATCTCCGTTTTCGAAGACCTGGGTGTGGGAAAGTAATCGGTTGGTTCTGCCTCGCGTAAGCGGTTCCTATACTATATAGCATGTTCATAAACAGATTCTCTCAATCTTTAAGATTGATACTATCCCGACAAATTGCTAGATGAATGCGGAGTATGAAATGAAAGTATATTTCAAATCTCTAGCAGGCCAACATTAGAAATGAACGTAAACTGTTTTACTAACAGATGGTGTATCTGATATATAAATAGGCAATGTGTAGCAAGGAGCAGAAAATTGCTTGAAAAGCATAAAGGCGGCATGATAATTGATCGTTAATACTGTTAAAAAAATCTGCTTAAGTGTGATTCTGATAAGCGGCTCTCTCTAACGAAATTAAGTAAGCAATTGATAATATTAGCCTATAAAATGCTGAAGTGGGCAAAAAACCGACTGAAGAGGACAGTCATGGAAAATTATTTTTCTGATTACAACTAGTTTTTCAGCCATTGTAAAAATTCAGATGCTCTGGCTTTACTAACTACAACGGGTTGAGGAGTAGGTACGGTTAATTTTACGGTCAATTTTCGGGTAAAACTACGTTCTACGTGCTGTACTTTTCGCTGTGGAATGATGTATTGTCGATTAGCCCGGTAAAAATCACGCTCAGGCAGTAGTAAAGCAAGTTCATCTAATGTTTCACGGATCTCATACTGCTGGGAATCCGTGTGAATGTAAGCGACATGGTTATGTGTATATATATAATTGATCGCCGTAGGCTCGATAGGAATTAACTTATCACGAAAGTGAACGAATATATTCTTTGGGCGACTCATGTCTTCGAGAAAAGACTGATGCGAAAAAACATTTTTCAGCCTTTCTACCTTTTCCAAACTTCGCTGTAGCTTTTCTTCTTCAATGGGTTTTAGTAAATAATCAATGCCATTCGCTTCAAAGGCTTCCAAAGCGAATTCATCGTAAGCGGTGCAGAAGATTACGGGAGACTTTACTTCTATCTCTTTAAAGAGATGGAAGACTTTACCGTCGGATAAGATTATATCAGCAAAAATAAGATCTGGTGCATCATGAGTGGACAGCCAAGTACGTGCTTCTTCAATGGACGGCAGGATAGCACAAACGTGAAGGTCGCTCCTCAGGTTTTCCAAAGATTGTTTCAATTCATTCGCCGCTTTCCGTTCATCTTCTAAAATCAATAAATTCATGGTATTTAATCAGGACTAATAGGATAACTAGAGTTGCCATTATTGCTAAATCATGTATCAGCTGATAGGAAGGATCGTAATTTCCTATACATTTTGATTCAATTATTCGAAAACAGATCCTCGAATTCTGACAAAACCTAGTTCGGAAATTTTAGCTCAGCTAATCACATAATAGATAGCTAAGTACTATTAAATGTTAAACTTTGATATTTTTTCAAACTAACAAAACTACAATTTCTTGAGTAATTATTGTACAAACTTATACGTATATAAGAACTAGCTTTACTATAAAAAAAAGATACACTGAAACAAATACTAAATATCTTACGCATTTTATAGTAGTAATTATGATATTTAATGACATATATTAATTGCTTAATATCATCAAATGAGCATTACTTCTTAAGTACAAAATGTATTTGTAGTATTAATACTACAAAATAAATCAATAATTACTACAACACAATTCTACATCACGTTATTAGATGAATTCTGAGCATATTTTGATGAAGGCTATGGGCATCGAGCTAGCTACTACATCGTACATTTCTTACTCATTGAGCCTTACTTAAGCATCTTGATCATTTGTTAGGTCAATTATTTTAGAGGAATATTATTCTTAACTACATTTATTAAGTGTAGTTAAAAAAGAGTTGCCTGTAAACTAACAGGCAACTCTTTAAAATGATTAATGAAAACACTTTTTATTTAAAATCTTCTATCAAAATATGAGGTTAATACCTGAGTAAATTAAATAATACTTATGGATTAAATTATTTTATTACTTAATTAATATTTAAAGTTTAAATCGTTTAATTTACTGCAAATCACACCACTTGATAAGCAACTATTTAATAAGGATATTTACTAAATACAATCTTACATATTACTACCTAATGTATACTTAGAGAAGAATTAACAATTCGTTGATTATAAATATTAAAGTCATTCAAGTTTTGTATTATAAGTTTAAGCGTTTAAAATAAGTATAGATTAGCGTATTAATCCAATGCTACACAAATAATAAAGGGCAACAGGCAAACAGTGCTTTATTAACTGAACTATAAGGCAGGGCTCGAACCTGCGACCTTCCGGCCCATCGGCACGGATGTTCTAACCGAAGGATCACTGTTTTACGGCACCTTTAAAGGTGGAGAAGGGTAATAAGCTCGGGGCAAAAATCTGCTCTACCTACTGAGCTACCTGGCTGACCAGAGCCGGATTCGAACCGGCGACACGAAGCAACGCCGCGATACGACACCTTCTTTTCTTGTTAACGGGTGGGTTGTAATGATTCAGGAGTAACCAGCAATTCGGGTGGGTGACCTTTCAGAGGATTCGAACCTACCTACTGACCTGGTCAATAGGCTCACTCTCAGTAGATTCCATACGAAGTAACCCGTTTCTACGACATCCTTAAAACTAGTTTTTGCTACCAAGTCAGTAACACCTTCGGCTTTGTAAAGCTGCATTTTTAATACCAGCCGGTATCCATTCAGGCATAAAACATGGATTTTATTTGAACACTATAATTCGTTAGAACTCTATCCAATTTTGCCTGAGTTGAACTACCTCCTGGCGTAATGCTCTCAAAACGATATAAATAAGCTTTAATGCCTTGTATGATCTTTTGTTTATCTTCTTCCTTTATTTCTTCTTTTTCCGTTTGCTGTCTTTTTCTTTCCAGACTAGCCTTTGCAAGTTTGATCACCTCAGATTCAGTATTAAACTGCTTGAAGAGATCGTCGATCAAAAGCTCTGGCACTACTTGCCGGCTGGCTAATTCCGCGGACAGAAGACCCCGCATGCAGTAAAACGCTACTTTATACGTAAACTTCTGATCGCTTTCCAGCTTGTAAAAGTGACTCTTAGCCAACGAGTGGTAATGATAGTAAAGAGCTTTAAAATTGATATTTTCGCTAACTTCACTACGAAATGTATCCCAATCAGGTAGTTCATTCCAATACATCAGATCGGCTCGCACCCACTCAAAAACTGTAGGGTTACTTTTTTGTAACAATCCAAACATCTTATCCAGATCGTATGATACAAAATCCAGTTCTCCATCCATTACCTCCCATACATCCCGCTGTTTCTTAAAATCGAAGTAATTTGTTTTGGCCGGAAGGTGAAAACCTCGCACATCAAAGTCACTATCGGGACTGGCAATCCCCCAAAGCCGACTCCCACTTTCAATGTAAAAAAGCGGAATTTCGCTTTTGTCCATAAAAAGGCTAGCGATTCTATCTTTCATATAAAAGCATTTAGAAAAGTAACGAACGGATTTCAAGTTCAATAACGATATTGAAAGGAGCGACGGGCGAATCGGGAGCGGGGTATCGCAAAGAGGACTCGAACCTCCATCCTGACCGAAGTCATAATGCCCCCCCCTACATGCTGCGAAGTATCCCGATGCTACGGCATCCTTTGGGCTGGGCTTCTAAAACTTAGCCCGTACCGTACTAAGCACAGTTAGGTGTGAAAACCTTACCGTTAAGCGTTATTAAAATCAATAATTCATAATCATTTCCAGAATTGACTCACCCTTTTCAAGGGCTTCCAGTACCCCGAAGATTTTATCACTCCAGCCCGCAATCAGGTATACATCATTCCGGAGGACTTGTAGGGGCGTTTTGCCGTAACCACTTAAGTCAAACAAATACAGACGGGCTGAAGGGTGAATCTCCTGTTTATACTTCCCCCACAGCTTACTTAGCTGATCGCTCCCTGAGCCGCTGTTCCAGAGCTGCAAATCCGTGAAAAACATGATTTTATCCATTTTCTGGCGGCGGTCTATCAGTTCTTTTAATACTAGATAACCATTAGTAGCATAGCCTACCTCTCCCTCTCGTTTATAGAATTCATGCACATTGGCGAGGATTCGATTTTTAGGAACCTGAATTCGCTTCCAGCTATCGCCGAACATTCCAACCTGTACATTCCTGCAACGGGATTGTAACAGCATAGCTAGCATCAAACCAATATCGTAAAGTAAGATACTGGACTGCGGTGAAACAGGCTTCTGCATCGAGCCCGATACGTCGCAGGCTAACAGTACGCGGGTATGTTCATCGAAACCCTGAATCCGACGGGCACTTTGAACTACGGCCTTTTCCAATCCGTCCAAAACCTCTCCTACGTACCCTTGACCACTGAAAACTTTTCCAATCCAGCCTTCCTGCTTAGGACGTTTCATTTCCGTTCCCTGTAACTCACGATAAGCGGCTAAATAGCGGAAGGGAAACTGCTTCGACCGGGCGACCTGTTCAGGCGAGGCTAAAGTATTGACGGCTTTTTTCAGATGTGCATACGAGACCCCGGCTTCGAACACATTTCGCAGGTTTCGCAGCAAAGCCATGTACCCCAGTTTGTTACTATCGATCAGTTCTTCCCACTTTTGCTGAAAGGCAGCCTCTTTTTCTGTGGCTAATTTAAACTTTTGCTGCCCCAACGCTGACAATTCGGTTTCCCAGGTATAGGGTACAGGTAATGTGTTGGTTACAATCTGATTGAAAATTTCCTGTTGAGCTAGATTTTTAGCTTTGGGATGAACTAAAAACAAGGCATCCCGCAGTTTGATAGCCGTATTTCGATTGTATTTAGCAAATTGATACGCATCAAATTGGTTAAATGCCGAAGCCAGCCCTTTTTGCAGTTGCTTAGATAACCGATTGAGTTTTTTCAAACCGGTTCGTTCGTTTAGAGCCTGATAGCAGGCCAGCAGCTCCGTAATTTCATCGGCACGGGCAATGACCCGCTCCGTCATTCGGGCGACGAGGTCATCCCCGGAGTGAATACGGGCCAATTCTGCCAGTAGTACCAGAGGAGCCGAACGCAGATACATCTCATGCCGGGCGTAAATGGCCAGTTTTGCTACAAAACCCGGATCATTCTGAGCAATCAGATTGCGTATCCGGATGAGTCGCTCATCATTGGGCTCGTAAAAGGTATCATTCAAAGACCAGGTTACTACGGTTGAATACAACTCCAGAGCTGGATTCATGCGGTAGGCTTTCGCTCCTTCATGGTTCAGGATCGGCTGACTTTGTTGAGGCGTTGTATTGAATTTCATAACTGTCTTTGTTTTCCGTTGACGATACAAAGGTTTAAGTCTACTACGCAGTCTTTGTGCGTAGTAGAAAATAATTTCTAATTTTCTGAAATTTTTTTCTCATGCCGCTCAATCGCAACGCCCTCATTCGCTACCGAACCATTGATCAATGTCTGCAGAATCGATACCGCACGTGGACTCTGGAGGATTTGATGGAAGCCTGTTCACAAGCCCTGTACGAGTATCAGGGCCTTGAAAAGGGGGTAAGCCGTCGAACCGTTCAGTCCGATCTGGAGATGATGCGAAGTTCGAAACTGGGCTATGAAGCTCCCATTATCGTAGTGGACCGCAAGTATTATACCTACGCCGATAAGCATTTCAGCATCACCAACATTCCTTTGAATGCTCAGGATATGCAACTCCTGGGGGAAGTGGCGGGTTTATTACAACAATTCAAAGGACTGAACCACTTTGCGGACTTGCGGGAAATGGTTAGTAAACTGCAGGACAAGATTTACACCCAGCAAACGAGCAGTTTACCAGTAGTGGATTTTGAAAAGAATGAGCATTTACTGGGATTGAATTACATCGAAACCATTCGGAAGGCCATTGTTTCGAAAACAACGCTTTGTATGACGTACCAATCCTTCCGGGCCCGGCAGTCGGCTACGTTCTGTTTTAGTCCGTATCTGTTAAAAGAGTATCGCAACCGCTGGTTTATACTCGGGCAATCGCATCAGAAGCGTAAGCCTATTCTCACGTTAGCCTTAGATCGGATTCATGCCTTGCAGGAAGATTTGAATGAAGCCTATCGCCCCAACGAGATCCTGGATTTACAAACCTTTTATTCCGATGTAATTGGCGTAACCAAGACCCCTGGTCAGAAAAACTGTGAAGTGGTTTTCTGGGTTGCTGCCTCCAATGCCCCCTATGTGGTTACGAAACCCCTGCATGCGTCGCAGGAGTTGCTCTCCAAAGATTCATTGGGTTCAGTATTTCGCATCCGGGTTATTGTCAACTTTGAACTGGAACGGGAATTCCTTGGCTTTGGCGGGAAGATAAAGGTACTACGGCCCCGCATGCTCAGGGATCGAATGATGAAGAACGCTCGGGCAGTCCTAGAACATTACCAAGAGGACAGTTCACCTCTGATAATCGAGCAGCCTTCCGGCTAAAATGGACTGCTATGATTCGGGGGAATGTATAACCATAAACCCGGCTTGAAAGTCTATCTTGAACTTGTAACAAAAAGTTAACATTTTCGCTTTATCTTGGGAGAAAATACATTTTTAAAGCGTGGTCCATTCCTGAGTGAGCGTTCATGTTAGATCAATACCAACAACAGCACCCTTATTTACTGGCTTTAGATTCCATTATTTTCGGCTTTGATGGCGAAGGCCTAAAAGTATTACTCGTTAAGCGAGGGATCGAGGCCGAAACTTGGTCATTGATGGGGGGATGGCTGCAACCGAATGAAAGCCTGGAGGATGCCGCAAGCCGTATTCTTTTTGATCTGACGGGCCTGACAAATGTATATCTGGAGCAACTGTATGCCTTTGGTAACCCCAATCGCGATCCTATCACACGTACGGTGTCCGTTGCTTACTTTTCTTTAATTAAAATTGATGATTACGAGGCCACCTTATCCGATACGTTTCAAGCTCGCTGGTTTTCTATCTACGACCTACCACCCCTACTCTTCGACCATGGAGACATGGTAGACTTAGCCCTTAAGCGGCTTCGCTACAAGGCCGCTCAGCACCCCATTGGTTTTGAATTATTACCCGAGAAATTTACAATTCCTCAGTTACAAAAGCTATACGAAGCGATCTATAATACTGAATTTGATAAACGTAACTTCAGTCGTAAAATACTATCAACCAGCCTATTAACTAAATTAGATGAAAAACAGAAGGGATATTCCCGCAGAGGAGCTTATCTGTACCAGGTAAATTCCAATAAGTATCAACTTACACATAATGCTTTCCTAAACTTTATTCCTAGTCCGGAGCTAAGCGTTTAAGGCTCCTATTTTTAACTATTCGTATATTTTTTTTAAAAAAAGTACGAGTGGTTCGTTGTGCTTTTCGAAATAAGTGTCATTTTTACACGTAAAATTTACGCTCCGTTGTAATCCCCCGACTTACTATAGATACAGGTAATAGAGTGTCAGGGTCGCTTTGCGAATGATGAACTGCCAAACCTGGTAAAACAGATATACGCCTGGTTACTGACGTTTATTCTGCAAAGCGATAATCCATTGCTCTCAAGCCTTCATTCGTTTGTATAACATACGTATAACTCTCTGTTCTTTTGATGAAGCGATTATTATTCTTGTACCTGCTGCTACTGGCTCCTTTGGCTAAAGGCGACGACGGGTACCAACTCTGGCTCAAATACGACCGAATTTCGAACGCTTCCCTTCGGACGTCTTACACCCGATCCATGCAGTTCATCGCAACGGAAGGTTCATCCCCCATCCTGAATACGGCAACGGACGAGTTACGGCAGGGCTTGAAGGGACTATTGGGACAATCCATACCCTCCGTAAAGGCTTCTGGCAACCGGACTGGCGGTATCCTGTTACGCGTTACGCCGATGGGTGCGGATGTAAAGGATCTTACCCCTGAAGGCTACCGTATTGTCAAACGGCAGGATAACCTCCAGATTATCAGCCAAACTGATGCGGGTGTCTTATACGGTGTCTTCGCCCTGCTGCGTCAGTTACAGATGAATCGGCCCCTGGATTCACTGGCCGTCGTTAGCCGTCCGAAAGTAAAATTTCGGATGCTTAATCACTGGGACAATCCCAACGCAACCATCGAGCGGGGCTATGCGGGGGAATCGATGTGGAAATGGTATGAATTACCCGAAACCATCAGTCCACGGTACCGCGATTACGCCCGGGCGAATGCTTCCATAGGCATTAATGGAACAGTGCTTAATAATGTCAATGCGAGTCCTCGCCTGCTGACGGGCGAATATCTGAAAAAGGTAGCCGCTCTGGCCGACGTACTCCGACCTTATGGTATCAAGGTCTATCTATCGGTGAACTTTGCAGCCCCAAAAATACTCGGTGGTTTAAAGACGTCGGACCCTCTAGATCCGCAAGTTCGCCAGTGGTGGTTCAATAAGGTGAAAGAAATTTACCAGACCATTCCAGATTTCGGTGGTTTTCTGGTGAAAGCCAATTCAGAAGGCGAGCCTGGTCCACAGGATTATGATCGTACGCACGCAGATGGAGCCAACATGCTGGACGAAGCCATGAAAACCTACCCCGGTGTGGTCATCTGGCGAGCTTTCGTGTACAAAGCCGACCCCAACGCTGATCGCTTCAAGGCTGCTTTCGAAGAGTTTGTGCCTTTTGACGGAAAATTTGGTTCCAAGGTGATCGTACAGGTAAAAAACGGTCCGATTGATTTTCAGCCCCGCGAACCTTTTTCACCCATCTTTGGTCGGATGCCCCGTACGCCCCTGGGCATGGAGTTTCAACTTACCCAGGAATACTTGGGTTTTGCTACACATCTGGTATACGAAGCTCCCCTGTTTAAAGAGTGCCTCGATGCTGATACCTACGTTTCGGGGAAAGGCTCGACGGTAGCCAAAGTAATTGACGGCAGCTTACACGGGTATGAACGAACACTGATGGCGGGCGTAGCCAATACGGGTTCGGATCGCAACTGGACGGGTCACCCGCTGGCTCAGGCGAACTGGTATGCGTTTGGAAGACTGGCCTGGGACCATTCCCTGACTTCCGAACAAATCGCTGAGGAGTGGATTAGGATGTCATTGACGCGTGAGCCCAAAGCGGTACGCAGGATTCGTCATATGCTGCTCCGTTCGCGGGATATTTATGTCAATTACAACGCACCTATGGGCCTTTCCCGGCCCTGGGCAGGAGTACACTTTGCTCCAGAGCCCTGGCAGAACAAAAGCCCCCGTCCGGACTGGACCGCCGTTTATTACCACCGGGCAGATTCCATAGGACTAGGTTTTAACCGTACCGCTACGGGTAGTAATGCACTTTCCCAGTATCACCCCGAGGTTCAAAAAGGCTGGGCAGATGCGGAAACGTGTCCTCTCCCCTACTTGCTCTGGTTTCATCACGTTCCCTGGGACAAACCCCTCTCCTCGGGTCGCAACCTCTGGGATGAACTTTGTACGCATTTCTATACGGGTGCTGATTCCGTACAATGGTTGCAGCGGGAATGGGCTCAGGTTAAACCAGCCGTTGACCCTGTCTTACATGCCGACGTCGCAGGGCGACTTCGTACGCAATATGAGGAGGCCATCTGGTGGCGGGATGCCTGGGTACTTTATCTACAGGAATACGCCCAACGTCCTATTCCGGCTCCATTTCAAAAACCCAAACGTACCTTAGTAGACGTGAAAGAATCGGTAAACGTTTATTTATTACGGTAATAAATTTCTTCGTTGAAACTCAGTTCAATGAAGTACGTAATTCAACGTTTTACACTCTTTTGAATGCCCTGAGATTTCGATATGCGTCCGTTCCCTCGAACTAAAGCATTGTATCGAAATCTCAGGGCTTATTTTTTGTGATTTTATTCCAGGAAATAAGCCTTTCTCAGGCCATCAATGGCGATTTTTCGGTGGGAAGAGAACTGCAGGAAAGAATACATAAAAAAGAACCCGAACCCACTTTGTCAGCGGATCCGGGTTACAAGGGTTTACTTTTTGTAAATTCGGTAGAGTCTTCCCTGATCGGTGATCGCGTACAAGGCTCCATCTTTGCCCTGGGTTACGTCACGGAAGCGTTGACCTTCTTTATCCAGCAGGCGTTCTTCACCTACCACTTTATTATCTTCAATCACTAGTCTGACAATGTGCGTGCTACTCAATCCTCCGATGAACAGGTTGTTTTTCCATTCGGGAATACTGTCACTGCTGTAGAAGGTCATACCGCTGGGAGATACCACCGGGTCCCAGTAATACACCGGCTGCTCCAGGCCTTCTTTCTGCTGAATGGCCGCTCCTACTTTTTTACCGCTGTATTCAATACCGTAGGTGATGGTAGGCCAGCCGTAGTTTTTACCCGGTTCAATCCGGTTTACTTCATCACCACCCCGGGGTCCGAATTCATCCTCCCATAGGTCGCCCGTAACGGGGTGAAATGCTAAACCCTGTACATTTCGGTGACCGTACGAATACAGTTCTGGCTTGGCTCCTGCTTTCCCTTCGAAAGGATTTCCTGCCACGGCTTTTCCTTCTTTCGTAATCCGAATGATTTTACCGAGGCTTGAATTAAGCAGCTGAGCCTGCGGCCGGGTAATGGTATCCGAACGTTCGCCCGTACTGATAATCAGGTTTTCCTGTTTGTCGAACAAAATGCGGCCCCCATAGTGTAAGTCCCCTTTATACGCTGGCGTAGCCCGGTAAATGACAGTAGCACCTTCAATTTTCTTTTCGTCAGCGGAAAGCTTTCCTTTGGCTACTGCCGTCAGGTTTCCTTCGGGTAGTTTTTCCGAAAACACCCAGTATACCATCCGGTTTTGCTCAAAGGCAGGGTCTACCCGCACGCCCAGCAAGCCACCCTGGCCATCCGAATTGACGGTTGGAATACCCGTAATGGGTGCACTCAGTTCACCACTAAGTTTGGCAATTCGCATCGTACCTCCTTTTTCGGTAATCAGCAAACGGCCGTCAGGCAAACTGGTAACTCCCCAGGGATTTTTAAGTCCTTCGGCAAGGACTTTGCCTTCATAAGCGGTTTTTGATTTAACACCGGCGATTCTCGTCTGACCCGGGAAAGCTGGTTTGTAATCGGAGTTAGGGGCATTGGTTTCAACCGAAGCCAGGGTACTATCGGCTGCTGCGGTCTCCGCATTTTTACTGTTGTTTTGCGAGCAGGCGGCTAGAGTCACCCCTGCACCAGCGATAAGAGCCAGAAAAGGTTTAGTCATTGGTTTATGTTGTTCTACAGGTGTAATGAATTTGAAGGAGATCTTCCGACACGTTCTGTCTACAAAAATGGTAGGAAGATCTTAATATCAATCCTTCACTGATTGGATTGCTTTGAAAATTTATTAAAGAAGGATACTACAGGTACGTTAAAGACGCATAAACAGGCAGTAAATCATTCATCCTGAAATTCAATCATTTACTAGTCATCCAGTTTCGGCAAATTCGTTTCCGGATTTCCTTCATTGGTCTTGTCAAGATGGGTTTATCCTATAAATGGCCCCTCTCCAAACCTCATCTTTCCATTTTTCCCACTCGTTTTCTGGTTATGCTACTATAAAAACAGTCCTTTTAATTCCTCTTTTCGCTAAGTTGTTGACTACTAGATGATGTGAATGCCAATCCGCATTTTTATAGGTTTAGTCTAAAACTCACCTTTGGGAGGCTGCTTTTTTTAAGATGTTTCCAGGCCTTTGATGGTCGCTTTGCCTTCCAGGTTTTGAACTTATTAAGGGATAAGGTTTTCTGTTTTAGATACTAAAGTGTTAGTCCAAAACTCACCTTTAACACAAAAACAGGATTTAGTTCTGTCCGAAAAAGGCGACAAAAACCCAAATAAGGGATGAAATGTTGCTAGTCCAAACCTCACTTTTACCTTAGTCTGAACCTCACTTTTAATTGTACTGCTTTAGTCCAAGCCTCACTTTATGCCTAGTCCGTCCCTCACTTTTATGAATACCTAATTAGTCCATCGCTCACCTTTAATTAGTCCAAACCTCACTTTTTTACTCATAACTAATTGTCTTACAGTCACTTACAAAGCTTAAAATCAATCAGAAATATTTGATAATAATAATATATCAAAGACTGATCGTTTCATTTAAAGTGCATCACTCGCCCATTTCTCACTATTCGAGCAATAAAAAAACTTCGCGAAAACTAAATATTTAGTTATACAAATAAAGCGTTTTTAAAAAATCGGTCCGATTACGATGGCACAAGCAAATAAAAGGCTTACTATTGTCTTTTAATTTTGACAAACCTCCTTGCCCATGTTATCACACGACGAGGTCCTTCACTTTTTCAAGAAGAAGACGGCCCTATCTATGTCAGTCATTGAAAAAGAAGCTGGCCTTCCCGTTAGCACCTTACCTAAAGCTTTAGCAGGTCAACGTACGCTAAATCAGAAACACCTTAAAGCATTAGAACCCGTGTTACTGCAGTACGGACTCGATGAGTTCAGAAATCGCAAAGCTCGGGTAATTAGTATCGTTAACCATAAGGGCGGTGTCGGTAAGACGACCACCACCATTAACTTAGGGAGTGCTCTGGTACTGGCAGGCTACCGGGTATTGGTTATTGACATTGATTCTCAAGGCAACCTTTCTCAAAGTCTGGGACTTGATAATCCGGAAGTGCAGCTTTACGAGGCTCTCTTGCAAGGTAAACCTTTACCTATTGTTCCCATCGTTCCTAATTTTGATCTGGTTCCCAGTAGTCTGGAGCTAGCCAAATACGAACGTGAACTTACCCACTCTCCTAGCGGTGCTCTACGCCTGCGTACGGCTTTAA
This sequence comes from Siphonobacter curvatus, assembly GCF_002943425.1. Taxonomy (NCBI): domain Bacteria; kingdom Pseudomonadati; phylum Bacteroidota; class Cytophagia; order Cytophagales; family Cytophagaceae; genus Siphonobacter; species Siphonobacter curvatus. The sequence continues at coordinate 98,407 of NZ_PTRA01000002.1, read as the reverse complement.
ATGCTGTACTACCACAATATGACTATATTCTCATTGATTGCCCGCCTGCGTTGAACGTATTTACGAATTCAGCCTTGATTGCCTCCAACGCTGCTCTGGTCACGCTGGAACCCGAAACGTCGGCCATCAAGGGCATCAATAACCTTTTTGAATTAATTAATGAAATTCGTCAGTTCTTCAACGAGTTTCTAAGCATCGAAGGTATTCTTTTCACCCGCGTAGATCGTCGCCTTGTCCTTCATAAGGAACTTATCCAAACCATTCGGCAGGATCTACATGATTTTCGCGTATTTGATACTGAAATCCGTCTGAACGCAGCTTTGAAAGAATCTCAGTACGCACAGGTTGATATTTTCCGCTACGCTGCCGGCTCTCCCGGTGCTCAGGATTACAAGCAGTTAGCTCAAGAACTTCTCACGCCCGTAACGAAATAATCCGTATGAAGAAAATTGTCAATCAGTTCGGTACAAAGGATCTCATCAAAAAAGACAGTGGTTCGCTAGTGCAGCAGGAGTTAATCAAAAACCAGATTACGATCATTCCCGAACTGGAAACGCTAATTCCGCCCCTGTTAGACGATGAATACAAGCAACTTGAAGCTAATATTTTACGGGAAGGCTGCCGTGAACCCTTACTGGTTTGGGAAACTCCCGCCAGTAGCGTTCGGAATACGGATGACAATCATTCTTTGTTTGTACTCGTGGATGGTCACAATCGCTATCGGATCTGTAGCAACCACGGCATTAATTTCCGGATTCTTCTAAAGGAATTCCCTGGACTAGAGGAAGTTCGAGCTTATATGATCGACAATCAGCTCGGTCGCCGAAACCTGACGCCTGAGCAAACCTCGTACTTACGCGGTCAGAAATACCTTTCCCTCAAGAAAGACAGCGGTCGGCCCGTGGGAGAAACTGCCGGAAAACGCACGGAGGAAATTCTAGCGGAGCAGTTCAACGTCAGTCCAAAAACCATTCGGACGGATGCTGAATTTGCCAAAGGATTAGATAAAACTTCGACGGACCTGAAAAAGGAAATTCTTTCACGAAAGTCGAAAGTAAACAAGGGAGATATTGTCAAACTAGCTGATACGCCAACATCTGATCAGCCCATTTCATCTGTAGAAGAACTACAGCAGGTCATTAGTAAAAAGAAAAAGCCCGTGAAGGCTTCTCAGCCTCAGAATGAATTGGTTCGACTCAAGCAGTTAGTCGAGCAATTAGAAACAGGTTCTAGTCGAGCAACTTATCAGGAAATCATCGATTTGGCTCAATCGCTACTGAATAATCTTTAAATTGAAATGTGGTAAAATTTACCACATTTCAATTTAAAGATTATTCATCCATTAAGGAAAGCTGACCAAATGTTCAACTCTAGTCATCTCATGGGCGAACCTAATTACGTAATGTGGTAGATTTTACCACATTATTTTTTTGTCTATATCTGACTCAAAGTCTAGACTCAACACTTCGAAAAAAGCCTTCGTCCAAACCTCACCTTTTGAACTATTCAGTAATGTGGTAAATTTTACCACATTACTAGTCGAGTGGTAAGAACTAAGCTTTCTACTATTTACAACACTTAGTTTGTGCATCGGCTAAAGCTACTTGAGTCGCTCTATGAATAGGTGGGGCCTGTAACTGGAAAGAGTTTGTTTCTGTATAATCAACCAGTGGAGTTAACTAAAGTTGAACAACAGTCATGGAAGCATTCAGACCATATCTTGCCTATTCCTTCTTTGCAATCAGATCCCAGATTTGATTAGGATAAACATTTTCAAAACGACCTTAGTTAACTAGAACTTCCTATCGCTCGGAATGAAGTCTATACTGCTATACAGAAGCAAATAAATGATTCCAGCATAGAACCCCTTATTAATGTGGTAAAATTTACCACATTAATCTAAGTCCTTGTCATACAAACCTCTAAGAAAGTGTATGACGCGAAATAAATTCTTACAATTAAAAGTGAGAAAAAAAGGAGAGGTCTCACTTTTAATCCGTACTTTTCCGTCTGAGAGGGAATAACCTATGGATAATTCGGTAAGTTTTCAGAAACGCCTTAATAACTTTCAGCCTAATTTCATTACGGAATCAAAGCAACAATTCTCGGAATTGGAGAAGCGGATTGTGGTTATGATAATCAATCAAATTCGTAATGTCAAAGATTACCAGGAAGGGCAAAACTTACGTTTTACGATTCCCATTACGGAATTAGCCAAGTCCAATAACTACCGAAAGCTGTATCAGGCGGCTAAATCACTAACGGATAAGAAGATTCTGTACGAAGACTTTTCCAATCCCAAAGCTCCCAGTTTTGCTTCGCTGGTACCTTTTCCGTTGGTACGGACGGTTAATGAAGACGGCCGAAATTTGCTTGAAATCACCATGCTGGCAAACGTAGTGCCGCAATTCATTGAATTAGGTAGTCGATACACCAAATACAGTATTGACGTCATGCTTTCGCTGGAGTCGGTGTATTCCCAGCGAATCTATGAACTGATGATGATGTACTACAACCGCGGGCAACGCGTGTTTACGTATTCCGTAGACAAACTCAAATTCATGCTCAATTGCCCGGATAGCTACAATTTCAAGGAGATTCAACGCTGGGCATTGAAAGTAGCCCAAGCAGAGTTGTTCAATAAGGCCAATATCATCTTCGAATACGTTCCCAGTAAGAAAGACCGTAAGAAAATTCTCGAACTGGAATTTACCATCAAATCATTCATGGATGTAGCTACCGAGGCCGTTGAAGAGGAGATGGACAGTTTTTACCAGGCTTCGGAAACCAACAAATATCTTGTAGCCCGCAACCTTCTCGAAACACAATACACGTTTACCCAGCAGCAGATCGAAGAAATTCTTTCTTTCCCGGAAAAGCTTGAGAAGTTTGTCAAAGTCAATTCTGAGATTGAAAATGGAAAGATTGTGGTGAAGACTTCCAAGACTCAGTACATGGCTACCGTCCTCGGGTACAAAACGCAGAAAGGTGAGGTTCGGACTAAGTCTAAAAAGACTTAATGAAAGCGAATCTCAGGACCAAGAGGTATGCAAGTAATTTACTCAGGCACAGTTTTTTACAAAGAAATACTCGTGTACTACTTGAGACTTAATCCATCTTTACAATTTTCATTCACTTTATGTAAATAGAATTTAACACGTCTGCCCGCTAAGCCTGTACTAAAGAAATAACGTAAAAGGCAGTGTACATTTTTCTTCCCCATTTACGATGATCGAAAGCTGGTGCTCCCCGGCATAGTATACTCGCGTGGTGATAGGTCGGAATGCATGCCGTCGTACCACCGTAGTCGATTCGTTGGCAGGATACAAGCGTTCACTAATTTTAAATACTTTACGGCTCAACTGTCCATTCGCTTTACGGAAATAAATGCCGTATTCCAATCGCACCGTATGAGGTCGTGTTTTTTGATTCGTCAATACGAATGAAAAAGTTAGTGATTCACCCATCCGCACCTCTTTTGTTAAAAGTTGCACGTCCGTTAAAGTCAAATCATCACTTTCCAGTCCATAATAGGCTAATGCTTCCGGATAACCCCGTTTCAAAAGAGTACGACAGGCGTGTTTAATCAATGCATCGGTCTGAGAACTATGGCCCGCCCACTGACGGGCTATTTGCATAACCACTTCCGGGTGATCTTTGGCAATGTCATTGAGGTGATTCGCTACACTGCGACGAACCGACTCGGAAGGATCATTTTTCAGGTTTTCCAGGATCGGTAGTGTAGGCGAGGGGTCTTTTTTGAGGGCCGGAATACCAATCCCCCAGGGTAAACGCGGACGACTGCCCTCGCTAGCCAGTCGCCGAACCTGTGGCGAAGGATGATGCGACCAGCGAAACATTTGCTGAATCATGGCCTCTGGGTACGTTAAAAGGAAAGGACGCACGGCGAATTCAGCACTGATCAGCTGCGTCGTTCGTTCAAATAAGGCTATAGAGGTAGAAAAGTCGGAAAGCCCGTAAGTAGCAATATACTCGGGAAGAAAGATGTACACCAGACTATCCCCACTAGTCCGCTGCTTCAGTAATTTTTCTACGATGTTTAATAGATAAGGAGCCGCTGTTTCGAAGTTTTCGGGTAAAAATTCGTGCAATACGTGGCTCGTATGCTGCATCCGCTCTTTCCAGGCCATAGCGGCGAACGCAGGAGTGAAAATGCGTTGTAAGAAGGTTTCTTTCGCAAAGTCAGGTAACACTTCTTGCAGAAGCTCCGTAAAGTGATCAAAAAAATCAGGTGAGTAAATATCTTTTACTAAACTCATCAGTAAATCGTGGATAGGTTTGTTGACTAGGGGAGTTGCCTTGTACTTATTAACAAAAGGCAAGCGGTTGTAGATAGGTGTACAAGACAGGTCGGAAAACTAACGATTAATTCCCAAACATCACGTATGGCGACCAACGTGTAGGCGTGAAATTTGAAAGAAGGTAGGCTACCCATTCAAATACTCGTTTTTTCTCGCCGAAATAAAGCTTCAAAAAAGAGCTAAACTTTTTTTCAGTAGGCTGCAACATTTTCATTTTTTCCGGCTCTTTAGCCTGAAATCAACCAATCATTTCCTAATATCCAGGCCAATCCTGGTACGATCACCTTCACATCCTCCTCCTATGAAATACGTTTTAACCATAGCCACACTGGCTCTATGGTTGGGGCAAGCTTTGTCCCAATCCAGCCACCCCGGTACGCTGAGTGGTACGCTCCTGGATTCCACGACGCGGCAAGCCATTCCCTTTGCGAACATCGCTCTGTATGAGCAATCCCGCTTAGTGAGCGGTACCACTACGGATGGAGTAGGGACTTTTAAGATTACTAATGTACCTTTAGGTACGTATACGCTCACAGTGACATCCGTCGGCTATCGTAAACACAGTCAGTCGATTAGCCTAACCGCCCAGCAGCCTCATTTAATAGGTGCTAGTCTGAACTTAATCCCGGAAAATCGAACGCTCAGTGAGGTAACCGTATCCGCTCAGAAAGCCTTGATTGAGGATAAAGGAGATCGATTGGTCTATAATGCCGAAAAAGACATTTCCAACGCTGGCGGCTCCGCTGCTGACGTACTGCGTAAAGTGCCTTCACTCAGTGTGGATCTGGACGGTACCGTGCAAATGCGGGGTAACAGCAACATTCGCGTACTAATCAACGGCAAACCTTCGGCTATGATGGCCCGTAACCTGGCCGATGCCCTCCGCCAGATGCCCGCTGATAACATTCGTTCCGTAGAGGTGATTACCAGTCCCGGTGCCAAATACGACGCAGAAGGAGCGGCCGGAGTAATCAACATCATTACCAAAAAAGCTCTGCAGGGATTCAATGGTTCGGTCATGGCTTCCGTGGGAACCCTGAATCGCAGTGTTAATGGGAAATTGTCCCTTAAGACGCCCAAAATCGGCTTTTCGTTATCGGCCAATGGATACCAGTTCCGCAATATCCGGGAAGCCGAGCTGGTACGTACTACCTTAGCCGATGGAAATCCGTTAAATATCCTTCGACAAAGTAGCCGAGCCGACAATACGGGTACGGGAGGGAACGGCGAATTAAGTCTGGATTATGATCCGGATTCGACTCAGCATATCAATTTTTCGGCCAATGGCTGGGGTGGTTATTATCCCAATAATAGTCAAGTCATTAATCAGCTTAGCGACGGAGCCGGCCAACCCTTGCAAGCCTTTCGCAATGACATTCGGTTGCGAAATCCGTACGGGAACAGTCAATTCGATTTGGGCTATACCAAAACCTTTCGCAAGCCAAACCAGGAATTCTCCCTATTAACTCAATTTAGTCGCATGCCCGACAACTATTTTTACGATACGGATCGCTATTCCCTGGAAGAGCAGTTACTGTTGCGGGAACGGAGTACCAACTATAGCCGTAACAAAGAATACACGCTACAGGCCGATTATACGCAACCGTTTCAGGTACGTACCCGGCGGGATACGTTTAATTTGAAACTGGAAGTGGGTTTGAAAGCTATTCAACGAAATATTGGTAGTGAGTTTCGCGTCGAGCAATCGGCGAATGAACAGTCGCCCTGGGAGGTAGATTTAGGTCAATCTAATGATTTTACCTATCTGCAACGCGTCTACGCGGGTTATTTGGCACTGCGGGCAGAAACCAAGTCCAAGCTAAGTTTTAACCTGGGTACACGGCTAGAGCATACCGCCATCTCAGGTGATTTTTTAAGTACAAAGACGAGCTTAGCCAATGCGTATACGAATCTGATTCCAAGCCTCACCGTTTCAAAAACCTTCCGTAAGCATACGTTTAAAGCCAGTTATACCCAACGCATTCAACGTCCGCAGCTTTGGAATCTGAATCCCTGGATTAATTCCAGTGACCCGAGAAACCTGCAAACGGGTAATCCGTATTTGCAACCTGAACTCAACCACGGCGTCGAATTAGGTCACAGCAAAACAACCTCATCGGGTTTATCAATTAATTCAGCCCTGTACGGACGGCTGACGAACAATGCCATCGAGTATATACGAAGGGTTGATAATGCGGGCATTTCAGTGAGTAAACCCGAAAATATTGCCCAGCGAAAGTCCTTAGGATTAAACGTAAATCTGTCGGGCCAAGTCAATAAGAGTTGGACGTTGAATGGAGGAGTAGACCTCCGATACGTCGATCTGTATAGCCCCAGTCTTCAACAGGGTAATTCCGGTACGGTAGGGAATATCAATGTTAATAGTACGTATAAATTACCTAAGAACTATACCTTTCAGGCCAACGGTAATTTTAACTCGGGCTGGATCAATATTCAGGGAACCGGCTCAAGCTTTTATTGGTACGGCTTCGCTCTCAAACGGGAATTCTGGGAGAAAAAAGCCAGCTTAACGCTGGGAGTAAATAACCCTTTCAATCAGGGAATGCGGCAAACGTATCGGCAGGTTTCACCCACGTTTGTATCAACGTCACAATCCTTTTTTGTGAACCGTTCGGCCCGGCTAGCCTTTGAATGGCGGTTTGGTCAAATGACTGCCGTAGGCAAACAAGGTCGTAAAATTCGTAATGACGATGCCGGAGGACGCTAATCGGCCTTGCTATCCATTCAAAAACCTATTCGTGGAAACCGCCAGTTTCTATGGAAAAACTAATGAACTATTATGTGTAATAGCCTGACAAAGCTTATTGCTATCGCCACTATAGTTAGTATTTTTAAATATATGTAATTATAATTTAGATTAGTTAGTTAAGTATTTTAACTATAAGTATTTACTTAGTAATGAAAGTTAATAAACTGTGTTCATTTATGTCTCACCTAGAAAGAGTTCTTAAAACACTTGCTGAATGATCTGTAATTAGTAAAACGAAAGTATTTGCCTTGTGCTAGACAGAAAGTTCATGACTTAGGTCCGTCGAAAATTGGTGGCTCGTTGGTAGGTAATAGGCTTGTTCCCTTTCAGGATACAGGTGTGTACGGCGGTCTGGGAGGCATACTTGGTCAGGTGAATTTTTGAAGTGCTAATCTTCTGTAAGATACCAGCTATTCCTATTTTGAAAGAAACGTAAAGCCATTTGATTTTTCAAAGCGTGGATGCCAATTTGCAGCTCAGCTCTAAGGATAGTACGCTAGTCCTAGCGCAAAAAACTAATCTGGTATGAATTAACATCCATCAAGCGTGAGTATACAAGCCTGGGCCGTAGCTGGCTTTTTAGTAGTAGGTATGTGGCTGAGCGTTAAAGCCGGCAAGTTAACGATTCTGGGGGCTTTGACCGGAGGCCTATTGGGCTGGGCTATTTATTCAGGAGCCGGTTTGATGGGGCTAAGTATGCTGGGAGCTTTTTTCGTACTGGGATCACTAGTAAGCTCATTCCGGTTTCGTGATAAAGCAGCTTTGGGATTGGCTGAAGCGAATAAGGGGCGACGGAAAGCCAGTCAGGCCTTGGCCAACGGTGGGGTAGCTGGACTAATGGGTTTGTTTAGTTGGGCTTATCCTGCCCAGACGGAACTCTTTCAACTCATGTTGGCTGCCAGTTTTGCCTCGGCTACAGCGGATACGTTCGCTTCCGAACTAGGCAATATATACGGCCGAAACTATTACAACATCCTCACGCTAAGACCCGATACCCGGGGGCTGGATGGCGTCATAAGCCTGGAAGGAACCCTGGCCGGTGTAGGGGGTAGTACGATCATAACGGCTCTGTACATCCTGGGGCAGGGCTGGGGGCTTCTGGTGGGAGTAGTCTGGATAGCCGGAATACTAGGTAATCTGGCGGATTCGGTGCTGGGAGCTACCTGGGAGAGAAAAGCCTACCTCTCCAATGATGCCGTAAATTTTTTAAATACGCTCATTGCCGCCTTGATTGCCGGAGCCCTGTATCTACTCCTAGTTTAACGTAGTCTCCATTCCAGCGTCTTTACGGAGCTGGGTACCGTCACTTACCACTGGACCATTAATTCCCCCGGATCTTCACGAAAAGTAGCCGTAGGGCCCATAAGGCGAGATAAGTATACGAGTTACCCTGTATCTTCGCCCCGAATCTTTCGGTAATTCAGGAAACAAGCTTCGACTTCTCTTGGGCTTATTTTGTGGAAAGAGGGGCGTTTTTGAAACAGGCCCATTCTTTTAAGCGAAAACAACAGAATCACTAGGAGTCCGGGGACGCGAGTTAATGAGATGTCCTGTACGAAGCCGAAACGATTCATCACCCTTAAACCATCACTAATGGCAACTGGATTGCTAGCCCTTTTAGATGACGTTGCAGCCCTGGTAAAAGCCAGTGCTGCCAGCCTGGACGACGTTCCTACTCAAGTCGCTAAAAGTACGGGGAAAGTTTCGGGCGTCGTCATTGACGATACCGCCGTAACCCCCAAATACGTGGTAGGATTAGACCCCTCCCGTGAAGTGTCGATCATTTATCAGATCGCCAAAAAATCATTAATTAATAAGGTACTCATCCTTACGCCAGTAGCCCTGCTACTGGGTTTTTTCGCTCCCTGGATTATCACGCCCATTTTGATGTTGGGGGGAGCGTATCTGTGTTTCGAAGGCTACGAGAAGGTACATAGTATGTTTAGCTCACACGGAGATGCCCACGGTGATTCCGAGGATGAACTTAAGGTCATTACGCCCGAAGAGCTGGAGAAAACCCGTATCAAAGGAGCCGTACAAACCGACTTTATTCTTTCCTCAGAAATCGTTGCCATTACGTACGGTACGGTATCGGATCAGCCCCTGCTGACGCAGATTGCGGTTATGTTTTTCGTAGCGATTTTCATTACCGTAGCCGTGTATGGATTCGTAGCCTTACTGGTGAAAGCGGATGATCTGGGCGTGTACCTGGCTCGGGAAAACCGACCTTCTGCGATTCGTAAAATAGGATTTGGGCTGATTCGCTTTATGCCCCGTTTCTTAACCATTCTGGGATACGTTGGTACCGCGGCCATGTTGTGGGTAGGGGCGGAGATCATTTCGCATGGTATTCCCGTATTGCATCACGGCCTAGAAGCCATTGAGCACGCCCTAGCGGACGTACCCGCATTAGCGTGGGCGGCGAAAGTGGTGGCTAGTGCCCTGGGTGGCTTAGTCATCGGAGCGATTATTGAAAAAATCGTAACGCTGGTTCGGAAGATGCGTAAATAAGATCGTTTAGTGTTTTTCTTGTACAGCCCGGAAGTGATAAACTTCCGGGCTGCTTTTTTACAAAACGAGTGTAGTCCCGTAGGTACGGCTAGTTGATAGCTCATAAGTCTTGCGGGCTGGGCCTCTTCAACACTAACCATTCCATAAGGGGTAGGGGGGAAGTGATCAGGTATACAGTTTATTATCTCTAAAAGAAAACAGTCAAGAACTATTTCATAGAGCCTATGACACGAAACCTGAAGAAAGTCAGGTTTCGGTGCGTATACCATTGTTCGTTAGTGGGTTACTGAATCTGCGACCATCAACGCAGGCAATCGAAAGAAAGTACGCGTTTTCAACAAATGTACACACGTCTAATGAATAACCTTTGAAGCTACTTCAACCAGGAACGCGGTTTAGCTTACTGACTGCTAAACCAATACGCACCAATCTACCCAAGTATACAAAACGACAGGAGCCGGAAGGATTCATCCCTCCGGCTCCTGTTTATATTTAAAACAAGCCTTACGAAGCCTTAGCCAGCTGTTTCTTTTTCATAAACTTCTGCGTGCGTCCTTTTTCCTGAGGCAGCTGAATGATACCCACGACGTTGAGCAATTTCATGATCTGATATGAAGGATCGATCTCAAACCACTTGTAGGCAAAATTAGCACGATTGCCATACGTGTGGTGATTGTTATGGAATCCTTCACCCATCATTAGGAAATCAACGGGCATGAGGTTACGGGACGTGTCATTGACCTTGAAAGTAGTATACCCGATTTTATGGGCAAACCAGTTGATGATCGCTCCATGAATGGGCGACATGAGGAAGTGCACTGGTAAGAGCAAAAACCAGCCCCAGCTTGGAGCAAAATAGATGTAAAAAAGTGTATACAGCGTTCCCCAGACCAGACGAGTGTAGCGATGGGAAGCAAAGTCATCAAAGGCTCGCCAGTCGGGTACACCCGCCGTGAATTTAGGATCTACGTCCATGCTACGCGTGCGGATGGCGGAGTACACTCGATACGTTTTCCACATCATATCAAAAATTCCCGTACTGAAGCTCGGCGAATGCGGATCTTTTTCCGTATCGGCATAGGCGTGGTGCATGCGGTGCATAACGCCGTAAGCATAGGCACTCAAATAATTCGACCCCTGAAAAATGAATGTTCCGATGAAGAACATACGTTCCCAGGTTTTTGACATGGTAAAGGCCTGGTGAGCGGCGTATCGGTGCAGAAAAACGGTTTGGAAAAACAAGGCTCCGTACCAGTGCACGGCAAAGAAAATCAATATAGCAACCATATCTTTTTTTGGACAAAGATTCCGTCCCTGGCCGCCGAAACCAGTTTGCTGCCGACGAATGGTTGAATATAGTGACCGAGTGGCCGAAATACTTTTCCCATTTACCGGACGAAGCAATGCACTAAAACAAACCATGTGGGATTTAGACCGAAAAGAGTAACCCCAATTGGTAATAAAGGACTGTAACAATTAATAGACAAGCTTTAACAGATGAAGGGCCGTTGAACGTTATGGGTATGGAAACTTACGAAAAGCGGGTTCAGCGAGGAAAGTGAAATTGTAGTCAAACCCCAATGGTACCCGGACTTTACCAGGAGTAGTGGTTTCAATTGATACCACTTGCCTGTATTACTAACTGAACCGCTTGGAATCGAAAAACACGTGAGTTGAGGTGTACTACGATTGAAAATCACTCAGCCATTTTTTTAACGTTTATGGCTCATTCCCGCATAGTTTATCTGGTTGACGATAATGCGGACTATCGCTTTCTGGTCCAGCAGGTCTTTACTCTATTTTTACCAGAGCATCAGGTCCATTTCTTTGCCGATGGTTCCCAATTGGTGGAGAGGATGGACGCTCTACCGAAAGTATCCAGGCCTGATCTGATCGTACTGGATATGGACATGCCTCAGCTGAATGGCTTACAAACGCTGTTTTTGTTGAAACAGAACCCGGATTGGAAAGCAATACCAGTAGTCATGATGACTAACCGGGATCAAATGGAAATTCGCCGGAAAAGTCACCAACTCGGTGCAAATGCCTTTCTATTGAAACCCCTGAATTTGCTCGAAATGAGGAATGTCATGACCCAGCTTTGTGCGTACTAGTGCCTTTTATTTATTATACTCATCGAATACTAACAATGGTTTTACTGAAAGCTGGAAGATTATTCGGTAGAACGTACCTAACTAGCAAGTCCATTCTCTACCCTAATGAAACAAATCATTTCGTGCCTGCTTGTAATAGGATCTTGTCAGAAACCGGACTTTACGATTGATTCCACAAAACTCGATACGCCCTCCGAGCTGAATGCCAAAGCTACTGGTAAGTGTGAGCCAATACAAGCTTGGGTAGGTCAGGTCCGCGGTCGAATGGACCAGCCCGCTTTGTATGAAACCCAAAATGGGGTAAATTCTGGCTTCGCGATGGAAAGAGTTTCATTTAAGTAAATGCGAACCCAATTCAAGTATAAAAAAAGCTTATACGTTGAGATCCGACAGGCGGAGGCCATTGATTTTAATCGTACCTACTATGCTTACTTAAGTACGGCGGGTAGTAGATAGTCCTGCATAAGACGATCAACCTGAGCGTGAGCGTAAGACGTATTGTATGCTGTAGCCGTAACGACCACTACCAGCGGTCGATCCGTAAAGACGAAGATTTTGTTGCCTCCATTGCCCGTGCAGTAGTACGTTTCAAGCCGTTTTCCCTGTACTGTATACGTCTTATTCCAGAATAAATAGCCGTAATATTCCTGCGAACGGCCGGGAATGGCTTGGTGTTTAGTAAAGGTTTTCGTCACCCAAGCTTCTGGGACCAGTTGCCGTCCCTGCCACTTTCCTTTGTTTTTATACAGTTGCCCGTATTTCGCCAAATCGAGGGCATTGAGTTGAATACCTCCGGCTGTACTAACCACTTTTTGGGGCGTGTACGGCCAGCGGTACTGACGGATTTCGAGCGGGTTAAAGAGCTTATTTTGGGCGTAGGTCTCTAGATTTTGCGGTACTTGTTTGTTGAGAATGTCACCTAGCAAAACTACGCCCGCGGTAAAATAATGCCATTTTCCCTGGTACTTGGCTGGTAAAACGGGAAGATTTAACGTAAAAGTGATCCAATTCGGCTCGGGGTACATGTACTCTTCATTGCCGGGGGAATCCATATTGTCATCATCCCCGTCGAAAGCAGAACTCATCGTGAGTAATTCATACAAAGTAGTTGAGGCTTTCGCGGCTGAGTAATGTGAAAAGGATTTCAGGTCATAAAATTCCCGTAATGTTTGCTTTTCGTGCACATACCCCTCGGCTTGGGCAATGCCGGTTAAGGTAGAAGCGAAGGACTTACCTACCGAACGAACATCGTGTAAGGTGCTCCGATTTGTTCCATTAAAGTATTCTTCCAGGAGGATACGGCCCTGTTTAAGGACTACGATACTAGTAATGTGCTTGAATACCCCCGCCTCAATAGTACCCCTAAGTTCTTTGATTCTACGCGTGTCGAAGGAATCGGTTGAAACATGGAGACCCGGATAGGGCTGAGGAGTCGTCAGCCGTACCGTATCCAGATTAAAGCTTGGCTTTCGTTTCACCTCCAGCTGTACTTCACCCTGGGCTAGAATGGGACCGACGAGCACCTGAGATAACGTTAGGTAGGGCCTAATTTCCAGTGTAAACAAGTGTTCTCCCTCGGTTAAAGCCTGATCTCCGCCCTGGTTCATAAAGCGATTCCAGGCCGATTGGCTCCACCAACGTCCCTCGTGCTGGTTATCAATCAGCGGTTTACTGATTACTGTTTCTTCGTTTTTAATCCGGGCGTAGGGAGCTCCGGGGTGAAGGTTGGTTTGGTAAATGAGTTGATGATCGACAAAAAAAGAAAACTGGTAATTACCCACCTTCGTCAGACTGTCGGCAGATAGGGTAGGAGCCAGGGCATGCAGATAGTTGGTTAGCGAATTGGCCAGGAATACCGTCATGAACAGATTACTACGATTGGTCAGCTGGTAGCGGGTCAAAAAGTCACGGGTCTGTACCTCGGCCGGAGAAATTTCCCGGGAAGTAAAAAGAATTTTCCCCTGATTGGCCCGGTGCAGGGAAGAAGTAATCCCTTGATTTTGAACAAGCTGAGCCTGGAGGGGTAAGCAATACAACCAAAAGAGTGCTAACCGTACGTAGAAACGCATAACCTTCGTAGAAAGATGGATGAGCTACAAACCTAAACCCTGAATCAAGCCGGAAATAGAACCCAATTAACCTTACCCGACAAAAAGTTTTCGGTACGCAAAGGGCGTAAGCTCATACTGGTTCCGAAAAGAGCGAATGAAGTGACTCTGATCGGCAAAACCGCAATCCAATGCAATGTGCGTCAGCGATAAGCCTTGCTTAAGGAGCAAGGGTAAGGCTTTTTGAAGTCGGATCATCCGGAGGTACTCCCCAAAACGACAGTTGAAATAGCGAGGCATTTCCCGGCAGAGATAAACGGGATGGAGGGCGAGGTGCTCGGCTAGTTGATTGAGCGTCCAGGGTTCTTCCGGAGCATCGTGTAAGAGTTCCCGTAGCTGCTTAACCCAGACAGGCTCCCGAATGTACAAGCGATTAGAGGTCTGTGTAAGCTCACCAAACAGCTCAATCAGTAAAGCCTCCATGGCCAGGGGCGTGTAGGAAGCGTGGCGTTTGGCTTCTTTGACGAGGTTGTACATGAGTCGTTTTGCCTGCGGATGTTGAATGTCGATACTGCCCTGCAAAGGCTTTATCTCGTACGATTGAAACCAATCGGCGTTTAGCTCGACGTGAAAGCCCCGCGTGTAGCCTTCGGGTTTTTGATTGTAATGAGCCTCCTGCCAGTGGTGAAACAGCAGGCTACCGGCGGTACAGGTGTACCTTTCTTTCCGGTTCCCTTCTAAAACCTTACCCTGTAAAATGAACGTAAAGTAAGCGTTTTCGTGGTAATGCCAATCCACCCAGGGATGCGTGTATTCGGTATCCGTGAGCGTTAGATGGCCCACTTGAAGTTTTTGATTGGTCTGTCCGTAAAATTGACCCGTGGGTAGAGCGTTCATGCCAGAGAATCAGGAGCGTAGGTGAAGAGGCGTACACGCGTTGGTGTACGTAACAATACCATTTTTTTCTAAGAATGGTACGAGAACGAAAAGAAAATTAAAAATCTTCGTGATCAAAGTAGCGACTGGACAACCCGACGTTCCGGTAATAAAAGCCTATTGAAGCCTTAGGTATGGAACAGGAAGCAAGCGTCGTAAAATGATTTCGACGAGTAGCACTAGTAACGTATAAATAGAACATTGCTCTAAAAGCTTCCCGGAAGAAGCTTTTAGAGCAATGTTATGAGCTTTATTAAGCTACGATCAAGAAGATTACTGAGCCAAATATCCGCCGTCTACGGGATAATACGCTCCGGTCACGAAGGAGGCTTTGTCGGAGGACAGCCAAATGACTAATTCAGCGACTTCTTCCGAACGTCCCAGTCTACCTATCGGATGCATCCCAATCAGCATTTGCCGGGCTTCGGACGGTAAGTTTTTAAGTAGGGGCGTATCAATGTAAGCCGGGCCAACCGTGTTGATGCGGATACCCTTGGAGGCGTATTCCAAGGCCGCCGTTTGCGTCAAGCCTACTACGGCATGTTTTGCCGCTACGTACCCGGGCGAGTGAGCGGTACCTACCTGACTTAAAATGGAACCCATGTTTACAATCGATCCCGAGCCTTGGACCCGCATCGCTTCCAGCTCGTATTTCATGCAATAGAATACACTATTGAGGTTTACATCCATAATTTTTTGCCAGCCCTCTAGCGAATAATCGGCGGTAGCGTTCAATTCGCCGCCAATACCGGCATTATTACAAGCAAAGTCCAGTCGTCCGAACCGATTAATGGTTTCCTGTACCAATTGCTGGCATTGCCGGGGGTCGGCTACATCGGCTTGGTAGAACTGGGCTGTTCCGCCAGCGGCGGTTATTTCCTCAACCACGGCCTGCCCATCGGAGAGGTCCGATACCATAACCTGAGCTCCGTACTGACTATATAGCAGGGCTACGGCTTTACCGATACCCGAAGCGGCACCCGTAACTAAGGCCGTTTTTCCTTGAAATAACTTTTCCATAAGTAATGAATTAAGATAGATGAATAATTAAAACGGGTAGCTCGGCCCGGTTTAGTACGGATTCGGCCACACTGCCGTAGAGAAAATGCTGGATTCCTTTCCGGGCGTGCGTAAACAGCACTACTAAATCGGCGGAGACTTTCGCAGCGTATTCCAGAATACCGGTAGCACTGGAGGAATGGCGGATAATGTGTAAACGGGAAGTATCCAGCGGCTGGTTTTCGTCCCAAGCGGTCATCAACTGCTTGATTTCTTCCTCTGAACGGGTATCAAAGGGCTTCATCACAAACAGGTAATCGTCCCATTCGCGGGTACCCATAAAAAAAGGTTTGGGTAGGGTAGTGGGTATTCGGTTGTCCACATCAATGGCCGTTACGATTCGCTCGGGATGAAACGGTTTGATGGGTTCTTTTAAGATTAATACGGGACAACAGGCTTGCCGCATAACCGCTCCTGCGTGTGAACCCTCCGTCCAAGCTTTGAGGCCCGACGCCCCTTCCGAGGCCATGATAATCAGGTCAGGGTTATAATCCGACAGGCAGTCGAGGAAGCCCTTTAGCGTTTTACCCACCTCAATCTGAATTTCGATCCCCTGATACAAAGGGTCGCTCAGTAAGGCTTTTAGCTGAGCTTCGTCGCGGTGACGGGCTTTTTCGAACGCTGGTAATAAGTCCTCGGAGAATTCTAACGTCGAGTCTGCGGAAGATAAATACGTCAGGTCTTCATCTATTACGGTATGAAGCAGCAGAATTCGGGCTGAGTACGTCCGAGTCAGCTCAGCGGCCCTTTCTAAAGCCTGTAATGAAATAGGACTTAGATCCGTCGGAACCAGAATTGTTTTCATGGCATCGCAGCTTGGTTTGACGGCTCAAAGTACGCGGTTTCCTTAGAAACATGGGCTGAGCTAAGCGGGAGTTTTAACTGATTGAAATCACCTTTTATCAGTTGATATTTTTATTCTAAGGAACGGATTGATATTGTTCTAAAAGTCCTAGGCTTCCTCTAGTACGTTCTCCTCTGTTTTTGCTTTTAACTTAAAAGAGTAACCCATTTAGGGTAAAAATTAGCGTTTAGCAAGAGGTGTTGAATGCGTTTATTACCAGTAGCAATGAAGCATTAGGTCTAATGTAGGATAAAGAGTTTAAGGGTGTAATCCTTTTTTTCGAAGGTAAGCCAGCAATTCCTGGGGTCGGTCGGTTTGAATGAGGGTAGCTCCGTGGGCAATCAACCAGCCCCAACCCGCTTCAGGATCGTTTTCTTCGATACTTTTCTCGTCATCGTGCCCACCATTTAAACTAGCCCAAAGGCTATTGAGCCAGATTTTGGAGCCGCTTTTAGGAATAGACTGATAATTCGAATGAAGCAGAACACTATCGGTTGCGAAGTTAAGTTCATACGCAACGGGTTTTAGATGCTTTTCGTAGGATTCAATCACCGACTGAGCCTCGGGCTTTGCCAGGTTCACAATCGGCATAAACGCTAGCTTTCCACCCAGTAGATCTCCGTTTTCGGCTTTTACCTCTTCGTAGGTTTTCCCGGCTTTAATAATGGCGTGATCAATCGTACCCGTTGCCTCCAGAATTTGGTAGGCTTCTTTAAAGTACTCGTAGCCTTTA
This sequence comes from Siphonobacter curvatus, assembly GCF_002943425.1. Taxonomy (NCBI): domain Bacteria; kingdom Pseudomonadati; phylum Bacteroidota; class Cytophagia; order Cytophagales; family Cytophagaceae; genus Siphonobacter; species Siphonobacter curvatus. Next base: position 81,070 of record NZ_PTRA01000002.1, on the reverse strand, counting down.
TCAATATTGATCATGACCCGACCCTTGGCTCGTTTCATGCAGTCTTCGAAGGTCATGATCTTTTGGCGGGTCGGTCCACCATGCTCATTTTTAAGGGTAAGCTGCTGGAGTTCAGCCCAAGTATACTCACTGGGTTTGCCGTGGCCGGTAGTGGTACGATTGAGCGTAGCATCGTGTAAGAGAATCAGTACCCCGTCTTTGGTTTTCTTCAGATCAATTTCGACAATATCAACGCCCATTTGAATGGCGTGTTCGAGGCTAAGTACGGAGTTTTCGGGGGCATACCGCCAATCGCCCCGGTGAGCTACGACCAATACTTCCGCAGACTTAGGATTGTGTAATTGACGAATAATGTCCTGTACGGGCCGGGTTTGCCCCTGAACCGAAAAAGCAAGGAGCCAGAAAAGGAAGGTAAAACGAAGCATAGGGAGGAAGTAACTATTGTTTCTTGGGATGACGGGATTCTATACACGCGTTTTTTACGCTGACTGGATACATTCCCGCAATTGTCCCGAAATTAGAGCTTAGCTGCTCTGCCTGCACGCTTCATCCGTATACTTCACAATATGATAACATCTTTTTCAACAACTAGATAAGCCGCAAAATGCTCTAAGTAGTTACGGGTATAGTCCATTATCAATACGCATAAACCGGTAGGTATGAAACAAAAGAAATCGGATACAAAGACTTTTGTGCCTTTAAGGTAGTCGCTCTTCTATACACTCCATTCAGTAGGAGCTTTGCCAAATTTCTTTTTAAAGGCGTGAGAAAAATGCGAAAGGCTTTCAAAACCTAAGTCAAGGTAGATAGTCGAAGGTTTCCTGTGCTTGGATTCGATCAGGTGCCGGGCTTCCGTTAATCTTCGCTCCTGTAACCAATGCCGGGGAGCCATCCCGAAGGTTTTCTGGAAATCACGTTTGAACCCGGCTAGACTCCGTCCCGTCAGTCGGGCGAATTTTTCGACGGGAACGTTGTAGTGAAAGTTCGTAAGCATGAATTTTTCCAGATCCATCTTGTAAGGTTCCGAAAAATCAAACAAAAACTCCCGGAGTTCGGGTAATGTGTAAAGGAGGAGGTGTACTGCCTCCTTTACTTTGAGCATACCCAGCGTGTGCGTTATTTTTTCTTCCGGATGACGAACGTATGGAATAATGGACTGAAAAAAAGCCCGCAGAAAATCGTTTGTCGGAATCAAGAGATTGGCCGGACCTGCGTACTTTCGGTTACTTTCCCATTGCTCTTCCAGAGCGATAGTTCGCAGAACATCTTCCGGTAGTCTGATTACAATGGTCTGATAATCTTCGCCTTCCAAGGGCATTTTTGTGATTTCTGCTAACTGATTTTTTTGAATCAGCAGTACCTCACCCCGATTCATCGCGATGTGCTGATGAGCCGTTTGCATGGCGAAATGACCCGAAACCACAAATACCAGGGTGTTGTGTTCAAGAAAGGCCACTTTCTCCTTCTTCAGCTTGGATAAATACGAGAAGAAAATCAGTCCCGGAAATAATTCAGTTGGATTCCTCACGGAGTAAAGCTAGTAAAATGAATCTATCGTTGCAGGTAAGTACTGCCCAGAATCGCACCCGGTGCAAACGTGGTGTTGAGCGTGTGCATCTCCTCGGGGGTAAAGTCAATAGACATCGCCGCGAGGTTTTCGGGAAGCCGGGACCGTCGACTCATACTTACCAGGGGCATAATAGATTCGCCCTGAGCATTGACCCAGGCAATCGCTAGCTGCGTGGGCGTACAGCCTTTATCCTGAGCTAGTTGTTTCAACACCTCAACCTTTTCCAGATTCTTGAGCAGATTTTCTCCCTGAAAACGCGAGAAGTGGTTGTGGTAATCGTCGGCAGGAAGGGGAGCATTCATGGTTCCGGTAAGTAAGCCTTCCGCCGTATTGGCAAAGGCCACTACGCCAATGCCCAATTCCTTGGCCGTCGGGAGCAGGTCGCTTTCAATCTGACGATCCGCCAGGGAGTAGCCAATTTCCAGAGCCGTTACCGGATATACGCTATGGGCTTTGCGTAACTGATCCGCCGTAATTTCCGAAACACCCAAGTGGCGAACCTTGCCTTCTTTGATCAGGTCGGCTACGGTTCCAATCACGTCTTCTACCGGAACGCTGTCATCCAGTCGGCAAGGCTGGTACAGATCGATGGTATCAATCCCCAGTCGTACTAACGAATAGTTGATAAAGTTTTTGATGGCGATGGGACGCAGATCCAGTCCGATCCATTGGCCGTTATAGAAAATCGCTCCGAATTTCACACTAATGAAAGCCTCATCGCGTCGGCCTTTGATGGCTTTTCCTACCAGGATTTCGTTGTGACCGCTACCATAGAAGTCTCCGGTGTTGAGAAAGTTAATACCGCTGTCCAAGGCCAGTTGAATGGTCGCCAGACTTTCCGTTTCGTCAGGAGTTGGGCTTCCCCATACCGACGACATACGCATACAGCCTAAGCCGAGTTTAGAAACCAAGGGGCCTTCCTTACCGAGTTTGATTTGGGATATCGTTGTCATCGTATTTGTTTTTGATTTGACATGACAAAAGTCGGTACGGTTCCATGATCCTTTATTTCCTCTACGGCTCAAAAAACTTGTCTGTACGGATCAGCCCTTGCTGGCCCCCTTCCGAAAAGCCAATGGCGTATAACCCGTATGTTTCTTGAAAAAGTTGTTGAAATAGGTCGGGTAAGCAAAGCCCAGACTATAGGCGATTTCCGCCACACTCCAGTTCGTATGTTGCAACAGGGCTTTGGCTTCGTCGGTAATGCGGTTGGTGATGTGCGTACTTGTGGGTTTGCCCGTGACTTCCTTCACCGCCCGGTTCAGGTGGTTTACGTGTACGGACAGCCGATCCGCAAACTCCTGAGCCGTTTTTAGCGGTAAGGTCTGCTGCGGGTTTTCCAGAGGAAAGAGCTGTTCCAGCACTTCTAAAAACAGGGAGGCAAGGCGGGAGGAAGCGTTTCTGGGCTGAAAGAAAGTTTTCGCGGGTTCTAAATGCAGGGCTTCGTGAATCACGAGTTGGATATAGGTGCGAATCAGTTCACCTTTAAACGCATAGTCGGCTTGCTGCTCCTCCAGCATCTTCTGAAAAATGTTTCGCATAAACCGGGCCTGCTCCTCATTAAGGGGAAAGAGTGGGGTACTGCCGATTTTAAAAAAGGGCGAGTGTTGTAGGCTCTCCAGGCGGTCAAGCGACTTGATAAATTCCTCGGTAAAGAGACAGGCGTAACCCTGATCATCTTCCGCGAGCCTTTCCATGGTATAGGGAATGTGCGGATTGGTAAAAAACAGGTAGGTACCGTCAAGTTCCAGACTTTCGTGGGCATAGTGAAGCCGCGACTTCGTAGTCATCAGCGTAACCTTATAAAAGTCACGCCGACTGAGTTGAGGCTTCATGGTACAGAGATGGTCTACCGCATATACCTTGAAGCCTTTTAACGCCAGGTCCGTGGTATTCAGCTCAAGGGGTGAAATGGGAGAGTCGATCATTCAGTAAAACTACGAAAATCAAATAATCATTATTATCCCAGATGGCGGTCTAAGAATCTTCTAAGAACGATCAAGCCTGAAATAGATCACTAATGAGGTTTCCACCAGTGATCCATTGGTAAGCATCAAACCGGATTCTCGCTCAATCGCCGTGTGGAGAGGCTCTGAATAGGACGGGCCAGCAGTGGGGTCAATTGCCCGACTACACGGATGGCCTGCGGTTGGGACTGATGTACATCTAAGGCTTCCTTAGTAGCCCAGCCCGTTAGGATAATGAAGGTATGCAAGTCTTCAGTTGGCTGAAAAAGGTTGTAGTACAGACAGCCGGCTTCCCTACGGATCGGGTCCACCTGAGCGAGCAAAAGCTCCCGGATTTGGGTTTGGTGCTCAGGTTTGCTCTGTATGGTAATGATAAGGTGAGATTCGTCGGAGGAATTCATAGACGGATACATTAAGTCGGAAAAATGGTTTCTTTGATAACCCAGTACCGTACGACGGTGTGAGTACCAGACCTGGAGCTTCTAGACTTCCGCGACGGTAAGTACAATCTTGCCCTGGATGTGACCACGTTCGGCTCTTTCATGAGCCTTTCGGGCATCAGCCAGCGGAAAAGTACTGTCGATGACGACGCGAATTTTGCCCTCATCGAGCAAGGTCGCCAGCTCGGCCAGTTGAGCCCCGTTCGAACGGACCTGCACGGCCGAGACGGTAACACCCCCTTTCTCGGCCTCTTCAGTACCGGAAAACCCTAGGGGATACACGGGAAACAAAGCTCCGCCCCGCTTGAGCGTCCGCAAAAAACGACTCGTAGTCGGACCGCCGAGGGTATCCAGTACCAGATCAAGGTCATGCACCAGCTCTTCAGGAGGCGTTTTTGTGTAATCAATGAATTCGTCTGGACCCAGTTCACGCAGCAGCGACTCGTGCTCACCCGAAGCAACGGCGATGACGTGTGCTCCTTTCAGTTTGGCAATCTGTACGGCCAAGTGACCAACGCCGCCCGCAGCACCGTTGACCAGTACCGTCTTTCCGGCTAATGGCACGGGTACGTGCGGAGTAGATTGCAGGGGGTTAGGGAAATCGTGGCCTACTTCAACCAGGTACTGCCACGCCGTAAGTAGCGACATCGGTGCTGCCGCCGCGTGTACATGATCCAAGCGGGTGGGTTTGCGGGCCAGTTCTGACGCGGGTACCGTGACATATTCGGCGTAGGCCCTACTTTCACCCACGCTGAAAAAACGAACCATGGCGTACACCTCATCGCCCAGGGAAAAGTCCGTCACGTCCTCCGCCACTGCTGTAATTATTCCTGAGAGATCCGTACCTAAAATAATGGGGAAAGGCACCTGCGGACGCCATTCCGGGGGAAGTGCTCGGTACCCATCGCGTAAGTACCAATCCGGAGGATTGAGCCCCACTGCATGCACGCGGACGAGTACTTCACCAGGTGCTAGCTCGGGTAGGGGTGCTTCTTCATACCGCAACACTTCGGGTCCACCGAACGCATGTAGGCGAATGGCCCGCATGGTAAGGGGTGGGTTTGTTTCTGTTTGCTGGGACAATGCTGTATTAGATGATTCAGAGTAGATATCCACGGCTATGTTTTCGACTTTCATGCTATTCCTTTTCGTTGAATGGTTCGTTGACATGCCCCTTTCAAGGAGGTGCAATCGTCCCGACAAAGGTCACCTCTGGGGACTTCGGCAAAAAACAGGATTCAAACCAAAAAGTATGAATATCAAGTAAGGGGTAGTGGGAGTAGTTATTTTACGTATTCGTTTCTCTTACTAGGATAAATAGGCTTCTGGAATGTTTTACAAAATCAGTATTTCGTCCCGTAGATACGGCTGGTCTTTTAGTCCATATGCATTCCATGAAGAGGTTAGACTATATACTAATAACTGTGAACGATCAACCAATTACTTTTACTTGAAGATAACCCCCCTCCGCTAAAAAGCTCTTAGGTTAATAGCCCTATTAACGAACAACCCAAGCTTTTGCCGTCTTTAAGCTATAAAAGAAGAACTGATTAAAAATAGTATTATTCTAAGTTCGCTTCTTTGGAAAATCTTTTCAAAACGCTACATAGCGTATTATCTATCAATGCCGTTTTATAATTTTTTTCATAAAGACCTAATACATTAGCCTTTTACAAGAGAACCATAACGAATAAAGCTCTTTGAACTATAATTTAAAATGATCTAATAAAAAAGTGGTAGCAACCATTTTTACCTCTCAATTATATGGAGCGACTTGCTAAGGATTTATATTATATTTGTTCCTTCTTTTTGTAAAACGCCGCCACGACACCTTCTTTTTTGCTAGGTTTAAGCAGATTTTTAACTCTTACAGAAGGAGTTAAAAAAAAATATAAAAATTTTCCAGTTTGGCTTAAGGGATTTTTAGGGCTCCCGTGTCTTCCCCCTGAATTGTCACCACTTGGCATACCGATAATGTAAGATTCTATGCAGCTAGCTAGCACTTGGAACTCTTTTCTAACGACTGATCCCGTTTCTCCGGCCGATGAAACGGAACATGAGCCGTTAAAAAGCTCTGATCAGGAGCTTTTCACCCGAAAAACCTTCGAGACCAATCCAAGGCTAGGTTGTGAAATACTTTTTCGTCGGCACTACGTGGAGCTGTGCAGTCACGCCGTACGTTTTGTAGGATCCAAGTCGGTTGCTGAGGATCTGGTCGCTGAAGTGTTCTGCCAATTCTATGAAAAACAGGTTTTTTCGACGATTACCAGTTCGTACCGGGCTTATCTCTTTAAAACGGTACGCAACCGGGCTTACAACTACATTCGGCAGTCCTTTCAGCGAGATGTACCTATTGAAGAGGCGGAAGCTTACCTGAGCGAACATAGTCAGCAACCGGATGCACTCACTCAATACGATGAATTGTATCAGGATGTAGAAAAAGCCATTGATTCCCTGCCCGTACAACGTCGGAAGATTTACCTGATGTACCGTTTTGAAGGCAGAAAGTACGCAGAAATCGCTGCTGAGTTGGGCCTGTCCGTTCGTACCATCGAAGTACAAATTCGCCTGGCCAACCAGACCATTCGAGAAATGCTGAAATCCCGCTGGTTCCAGCTCCTTTTAGGAATATTCTTTATTCACTAAGGTTGCCTGACGTTCCTTTCTGCCTTGCTCAATAACATCCGTACCATGAATCCACTCATTAATAAACAGCTCATCTTTGATTTCTTTTCGGGCAAAGCGACGGTTTTGCAGCGAAAGCAAATCGAAGCGTGGAGTCAGAACCCACAAAACGAAGAATTATTTTACGAGTGGTTGCAGGAATGGGAACGTTCACACCTGCAATACCACCCGGATGAGGAAAAAGCGTACAGTCAGTTTAAAGATTTTCTGTACAATGATCAAAGACCTACGTTTTTAAAAGCCGAACCCGAAAATAAAGATCGTTGGAGTAACTATTTGAAGTGGCTGCTTCCTTCCATTGCGGCGTCCATTCTGGTTTTACTGGGATACTTCTACCAGGATCGCTTACTGAACCAACGTTACGCTACGGGGTATGGACAAATCAAAGTAGTACAACTGACCGACGGTAGCCGCGTAACGCTGAATGCCAATTCCACACTGCAAGTACCGCGTTTCGGCTTCTGGGGAAAGCGTCGGCTAGTGAAACTTGAAGGAGAGGCCCTCTTTTCTATTACGCATACCCCAGATGATCAGCCTTTCGTCGTAAAAACGGATCATGGTTCGGAAGTAGTCGTATTGGGTACGGAGTTTAACCTTTTCACGCGTTCCCGGGCCACCGAAGTAGCTTTACTCCAGGGCAGCGTCGAATTTCATTACCAGAAACAGGGTAACAAAGGGGATGCCGTCCGACTTAAACCCGGTGATCTGGTAAAGCTTCCCTCAAAAGGCAACGTTCAGCTTAAAAAATGGGATCGGAGCCATCATTTTTCCAGCTGGCGTGAACACCGCTACGTTTTTAAGGAAACGTCCCTTCAGGAGCTGACGTACCTTTTTGAAGAAAATTTTGGGATCGTCCTGCGTATCCCCGAATCCCGAACCGCTGCCCTTACCTTGTCAGGAGCCTATCCGGCCGAAAGTGCCGAAGAGCTACTCAGCATTATCGCCGAAGTACTGAACTTACGTATCATCCATCAGGACAAAGAAATTATTTTACAATCTACTTCTCTCACATAATCCCTCTATCTCCGTATGTCTCTTTTTTTTACTAGCCTACACACGTGGGGGCTAGTGGTTTGCCTGGCTTTACCTGGCCAGCCCGCTAGTCCTTTGCTGTCACCGACGGAGTGGCAGTCCTCGCTTCAGCTAAAAAATACCTCCCAACGGAAACTTAAGGATGTATTGCATGAGCTAAAAGAGCGGTTTGGCGTTGATATTCTTTTCGGCGATCAACTGGTGCAGGGTCTGACGGTACCTAAAACGGCTCTCGATCCCAAAGCCAGCCTGGAGGAAAATCTGGACCGGGTGCTGAAAAACTCCGGTCTTCATTACCGCAAGGCGAAGGACGGTGCGTATCTGATTGTCGGACAACGTCTGGACAAAACGACGGAGCGGGAATTACCGCAGACGTCCGCCCGTCCCAGTAGTCCGGTGGCTACACAACAAGTGAGTCTGGAAGTACAGGACCAGGTTATTACGGGTAAAGTAACCGATGAAAAAGGAGAAGGCCTACCGGGAGTGAACATCCTCCTAAAAGGTACCTCCCGGGGAAATAGTACGGACGCGGAAGGAAACTTCAAACTAACCATTCCCGAGAACGCGGGTAACACTCTGGTCTTTTCCCTGGTAGGATATCTGAGCGAGGAAGTAGTCGTGGGTACGCGTACGACCATCGATGTTCAGCTCAAACAGGACATTAAAAGCCTGGAAGAAATCGTCGTAATCGGTTACGGAGCCGTGAAGAAATCAGACGTCACGGGTGCCGTTGCTTCCATCGATTCCAAAAACATTGAGAAAGTAAACCGCGTGGATGCGGCATCGGCCATTCAGGGACAAGTACCCGGGGTGATGGTGCAGCGGACGGATAACAAACCCGGTAGCGGTGGATTCAACATCCGGATTCGGGGAGCCAGTACCATCCACACGACCGAAACGGCGGCCAATGCTGGGTATACGCCCGGACAAAACCCCCTGTTTATCGTCGATGGTATCTTCGTGAATGATATTTCGTTTCTGAACCCAGCTGATATTGACCGGATGGACGTGTTGAAAGATGCGTCGGCCACGGCGATTTACGGTTCGCGGGGTACCAACGGGGTTGTGATTATCCAGACGAAAAAAGGGGAAAGTGGTAAGCTCACGGTTCGGTATAACAACTACGTGGGTGTCAAAGAAGTGTATCATTTACCACCCATTTACAATACGACTGGCTACGTAGATTACCTGAAAGATGTAGTGGTAGGCAATCAATACGCTTCGGGTAATTACAATTTTACCCGTAATGACGTTAACCTCCCCAATTACTTAAACGAGGAAGAGTTAAAAAACATCAACGACGGCGTTAGTACCAACTGGATCGACCTGATTACCCGGAAGGGCTTTCAGACCAATCATACCCTGGATTTAAGCGGTGGTAATAAATCTACCGTGTACGCGATCGGTTTTGGTTATACGCAGGACAAAGGTACGACGCGTGGCGAAGATTTTAACCGCTACACACTGCGGGGAAACCTGAGCAGTGACCTGACGAGCTGGTTGAATTTGAGCTACAACAACTATGTGACGGTAGCTACGCAAAATGCGGGAAGTTTTGAAGCCTTCCGAAGTGCGTATCGGTTGAAACCAATCGGAAGAGCGTATAACGAAGATGGTAGTTTGAAATTCCTCCCAACGGCGAAGGAAACGCAGGTGACGAACCCTTTATTGGATATTGAGAACGAGATTCGGGAAACCAAGTATCTCAATTATCTGGGCGACATCGCTGTGCGTTTGAAGTTAATGCCCGGTATGACGTTCACGTCCAAGTTTTCACCCAACATCAAGTATACCCGTTACGGTGAGTACCGTGGAAAGTATACCAAAAGCTCCGTGGGTAATCAAAGCAGTACGCGGGCTCAGGTGGAAAACTACCTGGATTTCTCGTATACCTGGGACAACATTGTCAATTACGATACCAAGATTAACGACGATAATAAGATTAATGCGACGTTTGTTTATTCGCAGTACAACGCCCAAAACGAATCCTATGCCCTGCAAGTAAGAAACTTCTCCTCCGACGATTATCTGTTTTACAATCTAGGAGCGGGTTCTACGGTCAACAATTACTCCAGTCGGTACCTCAAGCAAACCCTTGAATCGTTTACGGGTCGGATCAATTACAGCCTGAAAGACAAGTACATCTTTACGGTAACGGGTCGTTACGATGGTTCCTCCATTCTGGCGGAAGGTAACAAGTGGGCCTTCTTCCCCTCGGCGGCTTTTGCCTGGCGTATGATCGATGAAGGGTTCCTGAAATCTCAGAACCTTTTCTCCGATGCCAAACTTCGGCTTAGCTACGGTAAGACGGGGAACAATGGTGCCGGAGGCGGTCTGGCTCCGCTGGGTTCTTTGTCGCTGCTGTCACCGAGCTATACTAACATCAATGATCAGAGTATGAGTACGCTGTTCATCACGGGTCTTGCCAACAAAAACCTGACCTGGGAGCACACGGCTGAAATCAACGTAGGGCTTGACTTTGGTCTTTTCAAAAACCGCCTGACGGGTTCTTTGGATGTGTACGACCGGACGACGAATAACATCATTTTCTTCCGTCCGCTACCCCTGGCAACGGGCTTTCCCGGTACGTATGATAACATCGGAAAAGCGAGCAACCGGGGTGTGGAGCTGGGCTTGAATGCCGTCGTGATTGATGCAAACAAATTCCGCTGGTCGGTGAATCTGAACTTTGCTGCCAACCGTAACAAAGTGCTTAAACTCAACGGAAGCAGCGACGAAATCATCTTCGGTTCGCAGGGAGCGACGTTGATTCACAAAGTCGGCCAGCCGATGGGTTCCTTTTACTACTTCAAAGCGAATGGTATCTGGGGAACCGATCAGGTGGAAGAAGCGAGAAAATACGGTCAAAAACCCGGACAGGTTCGCGTAGTTGACGTAGACGGCGACGGACAAATCACCGAAAGCAAAGACCGGATGATTATTGGTAACTCCGCTCCAAAATGGACGGGTGGCATGACGCATTCCTTCACGTACAAGAATTTCGATCTTTCCGTGTTTGCCTATACCAGTCAGGGAGCAATGGCCGCTAGTAACTTCCACCGGTCCTTTGCCTTTGCTTACGACAACGAGCCCGCCCGCCTCTGGAATGGCTACCGTACCGACTACTGGACGCCCGAAAACCAGACTAACAACTGGTTCCAGCCCGGCAACGGTGGTACTTATTCGAGTGCCTACAAGTACATGGACGTATCCTTCGTGAAAATCGGTTACATGACACTGGGCTACCGCCTGCCATCTGATCTGCTCAGCAAAGCTCGCATCGGCAGCCTTCGGGTGTATGCAACGGTTCAGAACCCCTTCACCTTCACTAAATACGATGGTTGGGATCCTGAAAATGCCTCGCGTAACGACTGGGGTGGAGCCTTCATGTCGCGGACCTATATGGCTGGTTTGAACTTAAGTTTTTAAAGCATCGAAACACGCATTCTGATGAAGATTAATAAATTATTACCCCTCGCAGTAGCGTTTTTAGGCATGTCCTGTCAGGGATTTCTGGATGAAACCAACCGGCAGTCGCAAACGCTGGAAGATGCCAGTAAAAACGCTGTAACGTTTAATCAGTTACTCGCTCGGGTTTACGAAGTTTCCCGGAACAACACCACCCGTTACGCTTCCGACATGTTATATGTGCTGGAAGATCTGGGTACAGATATTGTCACCCGCAGCAGTCCGCTCACGGGTACGGATGCCCTCAATGATTACGTGGACTTGAACCCCTCTACCTACGCTTTACAGGTATACTGGGGTAATCAGTACGCCAATATTGCGGCGGCGAACACCTTACTCGACAATGCGGACCTGATTCAGGGCGTTGAGGCAAACGTCAAGACTTCGGGTATCGGACAGGCCAAGTTTTTCAGAGCCTGGGCGTATTTCAACCTGGTAGAAAACTACGGCGGAGTACCGCTGGTACTGAAGCAGGTCAATACGGCTCAGACGTCCTTTCCCCGGGCTTCCGAAGAAGAAGTGTATAAGGCCATTGTAGCTGATCTGGAAGATGCTCTGAGTAAAGTAGAGGACAAACCCAGCGAATACGGACGGGTTTCCAAAGACGCCGTACGTCACCTGTTATCGAAGGTACTGTTGACCAGAAGTTATAAAACCTTTGCCGTCAGCGAAGATGTAACCCGCTCGATCAGTCTGGCAGAAACGGTGGTAGCCAATCACCCGCTCGAATCCTCGTTTGCCCGTTTATTTTCAACGGAAAATGTGAGAAGCCAGGAGACGGTATTTTCCTATCTGTTCGGCAGCGTTACATCCAGTCTGGGCTGGGGTAATACGCGTCACATGCTGTACAAGTTCGAATACTTTAACTATCCCGGCCTGACGCGGGGCACTCTGTACCAGAACGGAATCGGTCGTAACCCGACGCCCTACTTCTACAGTCTCTTCGACGATAAAGACCAGCGGGCAGAAGCCACGTTCCGCCGGGCCCTGATTGCCGACAAGGTAAGTACGGATGGTTTGATCAAGATTGGTGATACGGCGATCTACTTTCCCAAAACCTCCTGGACGCAGGCTCAGATCAGTGCGAAACGCTACAAGGTCATCAACCCTGATCAGTACTTCACGAACGATGGGGTGACGAACGTGCATTACCCGATGTTCCGCAAGTTTGATAACCCCGGAGCACCGTTTGTGTACGCGGATCAGCCGGCCTTAGGTACTCGCGACATGATCATGATGCGGGCCGGTGAAGCGTATCTGCTGGCCGCCGAAGGTTATTTAAAATCTGGAAATACCACGAAAGCAGCCAGTTTAGTCAATACGCTCCGTTCGCGGTCCGGACTGACGACGGCTCTGACGCCCGCTCAGATCACGCTGGACTTTATTCTCGACGAGCGGGCCCGGGAATTAGTAGGTGAGGTAAACCGCTGGATGGATTTGAAACGGACCAACAAGCTCATCGAGCGTACCTTAGCGTATAATCCACACGCGAAACTGAATAATTCGTTGACGACCAAGCATTTATTACGCCCTATTCCTCAGTACGAAATTGATGCTTCGGGCGGCACGGTCGTTCAGAATAGTAACTACTAGGTTTTCACAGACTTCTAGTATCAAAACAAGTTTTTTCAACGAAGGACGATCCGTCGTTCTTCGTTGAAAAACTTATCCTACCATTTTTGCACAGCAATGAAGGGCTTTGAGATCCTTTCATTCGTTTGCTGTCCGAGGACCTTCGGTCCGTTTTCCCGCTACGTTTTTGAACCATGAATCTATCCCGTTCCTGCTCTTCGCTGCTACTGGCTGGTGTACTAAGCATTTCGGCGGCCTGGGCCCAGCTGAATGTACAAGCCTCCCGTCAATTGATCCAGCGGGTAATTCCCAATCACCATTCCGCTTTTACAGTGGAGGCTTTACCCAGTGCTTCCGATGAAAATGTTTTTGAAGTAGAAAGTGCCCAAGGGAAAATCGTTCTCCGGGGAAATAACGGCGTAGCCGTAGCCTCGGCCCTGTATCACTACCTGACGGAATACGCTCATTGCCAGGTTACCTGGAACGGCACAAATCTTAATCTGCCCTCACCCTTACCCAAGGTCCCTACGAAAGTAAGCAAAAGCTCACCGTATCAGTACCGCTATTACCTCAACTATTGTACGTTCAATTACAGCATGAGCTGGTGGGACTGGCCTCGCTGGCAACGCGAAATTGACTGGATGGCTTTGCACGGGATTAATATGCCGCTGGCCATTACCGGAGAGGAGTATACCTGGAATGAAGTCTACAAGGAGATGGGCTTCACGAAAGAAGATTTACAGGATTTCTTCAGCGGCCCAGCGTATTTTTCGTGGTTCTGGATGGGAAATCTAGACGGCTGGGGTGGGCCCCTGCCGCAAAGCTGGATGGATAGTCACAAAACGCTTCAGGAACAGATTGTAAAACGGGAACGGGAATTGGGTATGAAACCCGTATTGCCCGCCTTCACGGGACATGTACCCGCCGCTTTTCGCAAAAAATATCCCCAGGCGAAACTCAAGGCCACCAACTGGACCAACGGTTTTGCCGATACCTACATTCTAGATTCCGAAGATCCTTTGTTTGCCGAAATTGGTAAGAAATTCCTTGAAAAACAGACGAAACTTTTTGGTACGGACCACTTGTATTCTGCCGATACCTTTAACGAAAACGAACCGCCTACCGACGACCCCGCGTACCTTTCCGAGCTGAGCAAGCGGATTTACGAAGGGATGCGTCAGGCGGATCCCAAAGCGGTTTGGGTTATGCAGGGCTGGTTGTTTTACAGTGATCGTAAATTCTGGAAAGCTCCGCAAATTGAAGCTCTGCTCAAGGCTGTACCCGACGATGGGATGATTCTGCTGGACCTGGCCGCTGAAATCGAGCCCGTCTGGAAGCGTACGGAAGCCTTTCACGGCAAACCCTGGATCTGGAATATGCTCAATAACTTCGGCGGTAATGTCAACCTCTTTGGCCGTATGGAAGGCGTAGCGGCGAATCCAGCAAAGGACTTGAACGATCCGAAAGCGGGCAAGCTGGTGGGTATTGGTTTGACGATGGAAGCCATTGAGCAAAATCCCGTCATTTATGAGTTAATGATGCAGCACACCTGGCAGCGGGATGCGATTGAACTGGACTCCTGGCTGGCTAAGTACGCCCGGAATCGCTACCGGACGACTAATCCTAAATTACTCGAAGCCTGGCAGGTGTTACGCCGCACAGTATACAATGGCAAAGATATTCGCGATGGAGCCGAATCGATTGTTACGGGACGACCTACGTTTGATTCCACAACGATTTGGACGCGTACTAAACTTAACTACCCGCCCGCTGAGCTATTGCCCGCCTGGGATTTGTTCACCGAAGCCGCTCAGCAGGGCGTGGACAGTGACGGGTTCCGGTATGATTTGGTCGATGTAACCCGGCAGGTGCTGGCAAACTACGCCCTGATTGTTCAGAAGCAATGGAAAACGGCTTATCAGAAAAAAGATCAGGCGGCCTTTGCCCGCTACAGTAAGGACTTTCTGGACCTGATTAGTGATATGGACCAGCTACTGGCTTCCCGTAAGGATTTTATGCTCGGTCCCTGGCTGAAAGATGCCCGGAGCTGGGGAACGAATGCCGAGGAAAAAGCCCTCTACGAACAAAATGCCCGGGATTTGATTACGCTGTGGGGAGATGCGAATAGCCCCCTGCATGAATACTCGAATCGGCAGTGGAGCGGTTTGTTGAACGATTTTTACAAACCCCGCTGGGAACAGTTTTTCCAGCTGTTGACGAAGTCGCTTCAGTCCAATCAACAGCCGAACCTTCAGGCCTTCGATCAGCACATCCGGCAATGGGAGTGGCAATGGGTGAAAAAACAAAATCCGTTTCCGGCTAAGGAGAAAGGGAACTCGATTCAGCTTTCCGTATCGATGCATAAAAAGTACCGGGAGCGTTTATCGCAAGCCTATCGTCCCTAATCTCCAGTCCGTTTTTAGCTGTTATGAAATCATCTCCCGCCCTGACGGCCCCTGGTACCCCGGTTGCTCCGATCGCAACCGGGCGACTGGTTTCGCTGGATGCCTTACGCGGCTTTGATATGTTCTGGATCATGAGCGGCGAGCACATCATCCACGCCCTGGCCAAAGCCACCGGTTGGCCGGTGCTGCTCTGGATGTCTTCTCAGTTACATCACGTCGACTGGAACGGGTGTACCTTTTATGACATGATCTTCCCGCTTTTCTTATTCATTGCGGGCGTATCCATGCCGTATTCATTACAGGGAAAACTCAAGCGGGCGGGACTTGATTCAGCCGAGCAATTGTCCTTCGCCGCTAAAAAGCCGATTTATCAATCCATGCTCCGACGGACCCTGATCCTGATTTTTCTGGGGATGGTGGTCAATGGCCTGTTTGCGTTTAAAGGCTATGAACAAACCCGCTTTGCCAGTGTACTGGGACGAATTGGCCTGGCCTGGCTGGGAGCGGGTATCATTTTCCTGAATACCTCTACGCGTGGGCAGATTGGAGCAGCGGTTTTGATTTTATTGGGATACTGGGCTACTTTGATGTGGATACCCGTACCCGGTTTTGGAGCGGGCGTGTTGACTCCGGAAGGCTCGCTACCTTCGTATATCGACCGACTGTTTTTGCCCGGAAAACTCCACCGTACGGTGTATGATCCGGAAGGCTTATTTTCTACGATTCCCGCAGTTGCTACCGCTTTGCTGGGTATGCTGACGGGTACGCTACTGAAAGATACCCGCCGATCCATGAATCAGAAAACGCTGGCCATGCTGGGTTTAGGTGTAAGCCTGATTTTGCTGGGCTTGCTTTGGGATCAGATCTTTCCGATCAACAAACGACTGTGGACCAGTTCATTTACCGTCTACGTAGGGGGCTGGAGTTTAGTATTTCTTGCAGTGTTCTACTATATTATTGATGTGCAGGGCTTTCAAAAATGGGCATTTCCGTTCGTACTGATCGGGACCAATTCCATTTTAATCTACCTGGCTTCCGATGGTATTGTCAATTTTGCTCATACGGCTCATTTTTTGTTCGATGGATTTAGCCAGTTTTTCACGCTGCCTTGGCAACCCGTTATTCAGGCACTAGCCGTAACCGCTGTTCAACTCTCGTTACTGTACGTTCTGTATCGAAATAAGCTCTTTTTGAAAATCTAAATGTCCTTAAAACAACTAGTACAAAATCAATTACCATTACTTCTACTACGTAAAAGGCTGGCCGCTCGCCCTGCCGGGTTCGTTACCCGGTAGGAGAGCGGCCAGACCATTCATCCGATTATAAAGGGGTGGGGTAATGAGTTAAAAAGAGGGACGATACGCCGCCAGATTTTCCGTTGAGGACGCACCCAGTTTTGCACCGATACCGGCGGCAACAATACCTAACAATAATCCGAAAAATCCGAAAATAGCTCCTTTTGACGCAGCTGAAGCGGCTGCATCAGCCGCCTGACGGGCTTTGGCTTCGGCCTCCTGTTTGGTTTGTTCAAACTTGGCTACGGCCTGCTTATAGCTGTTGATCCAATTGTCGACAATTTGTTGGGATTCCTCCCGGCTCTTGCCCGTCCGTTTCATAACTACGTTGACGGCATCTTCCCGCTCTACCTGACTGACCGTGGCCTGACCTTGTTTAAACAGACGGCCAAACAACATATTGGCTTCTTCATTGGCAGACTGTGGATCTTCCGCTGCTCGTTCCGCAGCAGCTTCTGCCTGATTACCCGCCTGTTTGGCTTTTTGCTCCAATCGATTTGGATTTAACGCCGGGTTCCCCGTTTGCCGCAAGATCGTATTGACTTCGTTACGTAAATCACCGAGATCGAGATTCTTCACATCAATTCCATTTTCAGCCAGTTTATCTTTTACGGCCGCACCTAGTTCCGGCCCCGCTGCTGAAGCTACCGTACCCGCTGCTGAGCCCGCTGTCCGAACGACTGCACCCATCAATCGGCTCGCTCCACCAATGATATTACCAATTGTAGTAGTTAAGAAGTAAATGGTTATTAATGTGACTAAGCACCAGGTTAAGACGCCGTGAATGATGCCATCAAATCGATAGGCTGTACCGGATAGTCTTCCGGCTACCCAGCCCCCGGCCAATAGTGAAAGCAAACTACTAATGATGTACCAGATGGCAGTCCCCGTACCTAAGCCTGCGGTTGGATTTTGTTCCTCCACAGGGTTAATGGTTGACAAACCAATGCCTAAGCCTAACAAACTGAGCAACATTTGCGTAACGATAGCAACCAAGACGCCCGCAAACACGGCACTCCAGGAAATACGCTTGACAAAACCGGGTTGTTCAGAATAAATAAGTTCACGTTCCATAAATCATGTTTTTAGTTTAAGTTTTATTGTGATTACTCAATAAGTGAGTAAAGGGTTAGGTAAAAACTCTGTACCAGTTTTAGTAGGAATCCGACGTATATTCATAGATGTTAAAAAGGTAGAGCGTGCGTATGTGGAATGGAGCATTCCGTACTTTACAAACGGAAGCGGGAGATGAGTACTAGGCTGCAATGAAAGGGTAGTTGGATTAGTACAGAGGTACGAGAACTCGATTTACGAACGATACGAGGATATCAACAGCAATCCCGCAGTCAGAGCGTTTTAGCTGACTGCGGGATTGCTAAATTCAGGATTCAGAATTTGAATTACTTCCGATCAATGCGGTACAAACGACCCTCATCAGTGATCGCGTATAGGGCACCATCCGTTCCTTGCGTAATATCCCGGAAGCGTTGTCCTTCGTCAGCCAGTAATCGCTCTTCGCCAACGACCCGATTATCGGTAATCGCCAAACGTACAATATGCTTGCCACTGAGCGAGCCGATGAACAGGTTGTTTTGCCACTCAGCAATCCGGTTTCCCGTATAGAACGTCATGCCACTAGGTGATACGACGGGGTCCCAGTAATAGACGGGTTGTTCCATGCCTTGTTGCTGCTGAATACCTCCGCCAATGGTTTGGCCACTATATTCAATACCATAGGTAATCGTGGGCCAGCCGTAATTGGCTCCCGGCTGAATACGGTTGATTTCATCACCGCCTCGGGGACCATGCTCCCCTTGCCACAGATCGTTGGTTACGGGGTGCAAGGCCAGTCCCTGCGGGTTTCGGTGGCCATAGGAATACAGTTCCGGACGGGCTCCCGATTGCCCGGTTAAGGGGTTGCCCGTTGCGGCCTGACCTTCTTTCGTGATTCGGATGAGTTTACCCAAACTGGAATTCAGTTGCTGAGCCTGGGGACGAGTCGCCAGATCCGAACGTTCACCCGTACTGATAATCAGATGACCCGTCCGATCAAATAGAATCCGGCCACCGTAGTGCAGGTTTCCATTATACGCCGGAGTAGCCCGGTAAATGACCTGAGCGTTGAAGATGCTGGTTTCATCCGCGGATAATTCGCCTTTGGCTACGGAGGTTACATTACCACCGGAAACGGCCTCCGAAAACACCCAGTACACGAGTCGATTACTGGCGAAATCCGGATCAACCCGTACGCCGAGTAAGCCTCCCTGACCTGCCGGGTTTACCTGAGGAATACCCGTAATGGGTTGACTCACCTGACCAGCCGTAGTAACGATCCGCATGGAACCGGCTTTTTCGGTAACGAGCAATCGGCCATCGGGTAGGGGAGTGATTCCCCAAGGAGACCGAAGCGATTGCGTAAGGATTCGGCTTTCATAACCGACGGAAGTTTGAAGCCCCGCTACCCGGGTTTGCCCTTCAAATGCGGGTCGGTAGGAGGTATTGGCCGGAAGGGTTTCTACGGGAGCTAAATCACCAACCGGGCCCGATTCTTCATGATCGGTGGTGTTACAGGCGGACAAAGCGACTACGCTCAAAGCCAGGGCGAAATGAAATGATTTTTTCATAGATGTCAAGAGTAATTCGTGAGTGAAGTGGGAATGGTTACAAGTACGAGCGAAGCGTGAACGGAAGCATTCTCAAAGGATAGTAGTTGGGGAATTTCATTCAGTTCAACTTCGCTACTAATCCCTAGAAAAAATGAATTCCACCCCAGAAGAGTAGGCTGTGGAGGGAGCTATTCATCAGACTATCATACATCCCGTTGCCTTAGCTGGTTTTTTTAGGGATCTTGAAAGAACAGTAACAGGACATTTAAAACATCTTCCGAAACCTGTACAAGATGAATAAATCACTACTTTTTCGATAAGTAAAAACGGCGAGACTCGCTAACGTGTGTCGTCCCGATTACACACGCTAGCGAGTCTCGCCCGTAGAGAAAGTACTAAAAATTACCAGCCGTAGTTCTGCACCAGTTCACGGTTGACGTCCATTTCCGAAATCGGTATGGGCATCAGGTAATGGCGGTACTGGAATACCCGTGTTTGTAAGGGGACGGCTTTATAGAATACCGCCAAACCCGCTTCCTGACTATTGATGTCCAGTCCCGTGGCCCGCAGTTCTTCCGACATCGGACGGGAATTGAGTCCGTGTACGGGGCCACTGTTTACGGTTTCCGCAATGAGCCAGCGACGAACGTCCCAGAATCGGTGAGCTTCAAACGCAAATTCCACGCGATTTTCATTCTGTACCCGTTTGCGGAACCCTTCCAGCGTCTGATCCGCCGCTAGGATGGGGAGAGCAGGCATGGCTACGCGAGCCCGAACCGTATTGATGGCCTGATAGGCTTCGGGCGTCGGTTTACCATTGTACTCGTTCAGGGCTTCGGCGTAGGCCAGATAAAACTCGGCCAGTCGGAAAATCGGGTAATTACGGCGAGCCTCGGGTGATGTATTCCAGTTTCCAATATCAACGGCAGGATCGAGCCATTTACGGACTGTGTAGCCGCTGATGGACGTCGTACCGCCCCCCTGCATGGGCCAGCCGTTAGAACCGTTGGCTTGTCCATTACCCCACCAAGCTAGGCGAATGGGTACTCGCGTACGAGCGGCCGCCCACATACTGTTTTGGTAGGAAATCGTCGCATAAAATCGCGGATCGCGGTCTTTGTAACGGTTGGAAATATTGGTTAGCGTCACTGAATTCGTCGTACCATCGGCTCCGACCATCGCTCCCGTCCAAGTGCCCGTTTCGGTATAACCCGAAGTTGGGTCGGTAATGGGCTTGCCATTTTTCATTTCATAGCTGCTGATCAGCTCTTCGAGGGGACTATAATGCGACCAGCCCCGGAACGCACCTCCATACGGCAGGTGGTACTGTTCCATCATTTTAGTGTTGGGGTGATTATAAGGCAGAATGGTTTCCTGCCATTCCCGGGTATAAAACAGCTTTTCGTAGCTATTGATCGGGTCGGTGGATGTGTAGAGTTTATAATCCAGATCCAGTACCTTTTTGGCCGCTTCGGCCGCCCGCAGCCATTTATCCCGGTTATACGTTTGGGAAAACAGAGCCTTACCATCTTTATTGACAATTGACGCGTATTTGGTATTTCCGTTGAATAAAGGACTTGCCGCGTAGAGTAAGGTACGGGCGGCCAAGGCCAGGGCCGCTCCTTTATTGGCCCGTCCAAGTTCGCCGTCCGGATGATGGTCGGGTAATTTACCCGCAACCTCATTGCATTCGCTGACGATAAAATTTACGATCTCATCCGTTGAATTACGGGAAACCGAGTATTGGCTCTGATCGGTGTAATCCAGCGAACGGGTAATCAGCGGTACGGCTCCGTAGCGTTTGAAAAGCTCAAAATAAAACATCGCCCGGAGGAATCGGGCTTCCGCCACGTACTGCGGAATCAGGACCGCGTATTTCGAGCTTTGTTCAGCCGGAATGGGTACGGATTCAATCTTTTCCAGGAAGATATTGGCCTTACGGATGTCCTGGTAGCGAACTTCCCAGTTACCGTATGGGTTATTTCCCGCATTCCAGGCACCCAGGTTATACTGCTCAGGTCCGGAGCCCGCGTACCAGTGAAAAATGGCTTCATCCGTCGCACAGGCTTCATCACTAATGTACTCACCATTGTTGCCAAACCCCGTAGGTAACTTACTGTACAGGTGAGCCAGTACGTTGTTGGCACTGTTGATGTTTGCCCAGACTTTGTCTTCCGTTACCAATTCCGAAGGCACTACGTCGAGATACTTCTTACAGGAAACGAACTGAGTCGCGGCAGCCAGGAAAAGGATTTTGATATATTTCTTTTTCATTTGTTCCGTGCTAAAGACTTATAAACCAATTGTTAAACCACCGTTGAAGACTTTCTGCTGGGGATAATTCCGCGAATCGTTCGGAATTTCTGGATCGAAAATTTTCAACTTATCCCAGGTGATCAGGTTAATACCATTCACGAACAAGCGAGCCGTTTTAACGCCAATTTTGCTAAGAAGCGTCTTCGGCAGCGAGTAACCGATTTCTACGTTTTTCAGACGAACGTAATTCCGGGAAGTCATCCAGTAGGTAGAAATCTGATTGTTGTTCACGTTGTTGGAAGAGGTCAGCCGAGGATATTTGGCATTGGGATTTTCGGGCGTCCAGTAGTTGTCTTTCACATCCGCCATCACCCCTACATCACCGTCGAAGGGCCAAACGGCGTTACCCGTCAACCAGACGTTACCACCGAAGGCTCCCTGGAATAACACGCTCACGTCCAAGTTGCCCGTATTAACGCCAAAAGCAAAGCCAGCCATCGTCGTGGGCACCGTGAGCTTCCCGTTGTAGGCTCGATCCAGTTCGTTGATGACGTTGTCCCCGTTCATATCCTTGAATTTGATATCGCCCGGAATGATGCGTCCGTACTGCGACTGGTCAGGACTGGCGTCGATGTCTTCCTGACTCTGAAACAATCCTACCGCAATCATCGAATACTGTTCGTTGATGCTGCGTCCGGTACGTTTGATGTAGGGACGATCCTGGTAACTCGGTTCATCCATTTGCAGGATTTTATTCTGGGCATACGATACGTTACCCTTGATGAAGTAATTGATATTCCGGAAACGTTTCCGCAGCTGAGCTTCGAGTTCGAAACCTTTGTTTTGTACTTCACCCAGGTTCAAGTACGGCAAGCTGGTAATGCCCAGCGTAGCAGGCACCGTACCCGGCTGAGCCAGAATGTTATTCCGACGCTCGTAAAAGGCATCGCCCGTGAAGGTCAAGGCATCATTGAAGAAGCCCAAATCCATACCCAGGTTGTATTTGAGGGCTTTCTCCCAGGTCACATTCGTGGCTCCCAGCATATCTTCTGCCGCACCGCCGTAATTAACGCCATTATAATCTCGGCCAAATCGGTAGCCATCGGTAGCCAGGGTCCAGGTACTTTGATACAGGAAGCGTCGCTGACCAATTTTATCGTTTCCTACGGTACCTACTGAACCCCGCCATTTGAACAGACTCACGAAGGACAATTCTTTCATGAAAGCCTCATTGGACATAATCCAGGCGGCGGACATGGAGGGAAATAAGTCGTACCGCCGACCCGCCGGGAAGTTTTCCGACCCGTTGTACCCAAAGTTGACCTCAGCAAAATACGTGTCGTTATAGGCATACGTCCCTCTACCCACAAAGCCGTTGTATTTAAACGGTAGGCCTCCAATGGCATCCCCTGTTCCGACCTGGTCGAAGTAACTCTGCTGATTGTACAAAAGCATACCCGTCACGGCGTGTTTTTGAGCGAAAATCCGACTGTAATTGGCGTACAATTCCAGCCACGTACGGCGGTTACTATTGGCCGTCACATCATAGCTAAGGGTATTGGTACCTTCCCAGATCCGGCGATACGTTCCCTTGGACAGATCCGTTTCGTTTTCATCGGCCAGTGAATACTGGTACGTCCACAGATTCTTGATCCGACGCACATTCCGGTAGCCGTAGGAATCGAAGGAAAGCCGACCCCGCACGCTCAGGCCCTGCGTAACAAAGGGAAGTTGCAGCGTAAAACCGCTGGTGGCCTGTAAGGTATTCTCGAAATTCCGTTGGTACCCGCCCTGCGTCATCCGGCCGTAGGGGTTAGTGGCCTTGGAATCCAACCCGGAAATACTGCCGTCTGGATTAGTCATCGGATACAACCAGGGTTGCATGGATTGCAAGGCACCAAAAATATCTCCCGCACTAATCGGTGGGAAATTGTTATCCCGAATGATGCTACCCAGATTCAGCTCCATCATCAGGTATTTGTTGATGTCCAGGTCAATGTTCGAGCGGAAGTTGTAGCGATTCGAACGAGCCTGAATGTCATAATCCTTGATCTGATCGGCGAAATTGTAAAGTCCGTTCTGACGTAGGTAGGAAAGGGAAACAAAGTGCCGTACGGAGCTGGTTCCGCCCGAAACGTTGATGTTGGCCTGCATCATCGTAGCGGAGGGGCGCAACATTTCATCGAGCCAGTTCACATTCGGATACAAATATTCGTAGGAAGGCTTGCTGCGATCTCTGAATTTGTTGAGGTACTCGTCCGTATACATGGCTGAATTTTTGCCATCGTTATTCAGAGCCGTCCGGTACAAGGTAAGGGCATCGTAGGAATCCAGATATTTCGGTAACCGAGTAGGCATCTGTACCCCCTGCTGTACGGTAGCCGTGATGCTGGAACGGCCTTCCGTACCCCGGCGGGTGGTTACCAGCACCACCCCGTTAGCTCCCCTGACCCCGTATACGGCCGTAGAAGCCGCATCTTTCAGAATCGAAACCGTGGCGACCTCGTTGGCATCAATACTACCAAACGCCCGTTCGACCCCATCCACCAGAATTAGCGGACTCTGGTTTCCGGTAAAGGTTGCCATCCCCCGAATCCAGAGCTGCGAGCCATCGTAACCAGGTTCACCGCTGGTTTGCAGGGTGGTCAGACCGGGCAATCGTCCCGCCAGGGCATTACTGAGGTTGGCAACCGGACTTTGCGTTAATTCTTTCGTTCCTACCGAGGAGATCGCCCCAGTAAGAGCCAGTTTTTTCTGCTCACCAAACCCAACGACGACGACTTCATTGAGATCCTGTTGCTTGTCGATCAAAGTAATGATATTCCGAATTCCCAATACTACTGCTATTTCGGCTGGCTGGTAGCCAATCGCACTGACCTGTAGGGTATCGCGGTCGTTGGCCCGTAGCGTAAAATCACCGTTGGCATCGGATATGGAGCCCCGGGTCGTTCCCTTAACCCGTATGGTAGCTCCGATGACGGGCGTTTTCGTGTCTGAAACCACGTGTCCCCTTATCTCAGCAGTCTGAGCGGAACCAAATCGGGCACTCAACAAAAGGAGTGTAACAAACAGTAGATTTTTCATTCATTAGAGATTAATTGAGATGTGCATGCGATCGTGTTGAAACTCGCACGGTTTGAATGGGCAATAGGTGGATACGCTCATTCCTGAACCTGAATGAGCTAATGAATTGGTCATTCGTTTCCTGCACCGTCCGATCGCTATCGGCGGATGCGTTTTAGAAAACCAATGCTGTATTTCTTGCCGCCTGTTCAAAAAGCGGACATTTAAACTGAAATTCTAAAGGGAAGAATGTACTATCGTTCGGTTAGGTACTGTTCCGCTATAGCGACCAAAGGCGGACCAGGCTGATGTACATTTCTGAAAATGTGTGATGGGATACGGCAGCCTACTGACTCGTTGTTGAAAAAGTGTTCATAGGTAGAGTAAAATGAATGGTTTGGTGTTTGAATGGATAAATCGTGTGGCTCTGTAACGAAGCTTAAGTCAAATATAGAAGACGTCTTACCGTTTGATGCGTAGCGTTTTTGTAGCTTTTGATACAATTTTCACTTCTTCCGCTAGGCGGCCATTTTTGTATCAATTTGCGTAGGGATTATGCAAAATTTGGTAAGCTCTTACGCTTTACTTTTCTAATTCTTCAGCAAAATCACCCGCTTCTTTCAAATTAAAAAGATCATTTTTGTGCATTTAGCCATACAGTATTCTGTACAAAAGAATATGTTCCAAATGATATAGCTATTTTCTGTCGCTTCGGATATGTTAGAATTGTATTACTATTAGTGAATCTTTGAGATAGATGATTTTCGTCTTTCAACGAATTTTACCAATAGGCTTTGTTCAGAAATTGACAAAAATGAAGCTTCACTAGAACGGATACGTTCTAAAGCAGACGGAGTTCATTTGCTTGGATAACGACAATCAATATACGTTAAAGTTTCTGCGATTTAAAAGTCTTCGAGAGGTTCGTTTGCTAGGGGTTTCTGAAGCGTATGCTAGGGCAACGGTTTCCTCTTTATTTCAACGGGTGAAGACGTTTAATCGTAACGTATCAAGCAGCATGAACAAGCAGGAGAAATTTCTACAGCCCAGCTACCTCTAGTATACTACCTAAGCCATTACCGGTAAAAATACACGTGCTCTATTCCTTCACATTATATCGTTTTGATAGTTATGAAACCACTACTGTTTCGGGTACCCAGTGTGGATCAGCGGTCCTTCCGCATTCAGGTAGACGACGGCTCTGCCTTCTATGCTCAGTTGCATTTTCACCCCGAAGTACAATTGACCTTAATTGAACGGGGCGAGGGGACGCTGATCGTAGGGGATCGGATTGATCATTTTCAGCCCTATGATGTCTTGTTGCTGGGCAGTAACTTACCCCACGTACTTCGGAGCATTCCTCCTGGCGGTCAGGAACAGGATCGGGTTACTTCCACCAATCTGTTTTTTCTGACCGAGGCCATCGAGCAGCACTGGATGCAATTTCCGGAAGTCATGCATCTGCAACAACTTCTCCACGAGGCCAAGTACGGGGTGCGACTTCGCTGTCAGGAAGACAATGCTCTGCTGGAAGAATTTCGGAAGTTACCCCAACAGCGGCCCTTCCATCAGTTTTTGTTCTTACTGAAGATTCTTGATAAACTGGTCAACGACGAAGCTCGGGAGATTTTGTCACGAACTTCTTACGGACGTCCCAGTCGTCCGAATGATCATTTTCGACTGGAGCGGGTGTTTTCCTTTCTCTTACAAAACTACGCCTCGCCCATTGCCCTGGAAGACGTGGCGAATGTCGCCAACCTTACCCCAGGGGCGTTTTGCCGCTTTTTCCGCCAGCATACGCGAAAAACGTTCTCTCATTTGCTCAATGAAATCCGAATTGAGAACGCCTGCCGATTACTCCGGGAGTCCAACGAACCCATGAGTCAGATTGCCGAGTCCTGCGGGTACACCAACATGTCGAATTTCAATCGGCAGTTTAAACAAATCGTTGGTATGCCCCCGAGTCAGTACGTTCGTACGTATCGGATGTAGTGAGATTGGTACAGAGCAATAGTTTCATTAGGTTGCCTTCAACAGACTTGATTTCGTCCCGTAAATCCGGCTGGGTAGTAGTCCACGTGACTTACATACCGGTAATTCCCTTGGGTGCCTCACCAAGACTGAGTATTGCATGAGGGGCCATCCCATAACGGTAACCGCCAGATTCAGGCCACTGCGTTGCAGCTGTCAGAGGTCGTTCAGTTGCTTCATGGTATAGCCGCCCTATGGAATGACTTATAGGCGGGAGAGGTTTTCTCTTCTATCCCTAGGTGATGCTTGGGCATTTTTAGTTTTAGACCAGTTACTCTGAAGGCGGCATCCATTCTGGTTCTATTCTATGCCCGGCATGAGATGCGTATGGTCTCAAAGAACAGCAGCGTCTGCGGAACGAAAAAACGGCCTATTAGTGTAGAAAAGGTGGGGCAGGAGTTCTAGGCCGAGTGCTTGATAAAGTTCAAAAACGGCCTTGGTTAAGGCCAGCAGCGGATCAAGTAGAAACAAGAGGTGGACTGGACGCTTACTGACCTCTTCCTGAGCTATGGCCCTAGCTAGCCAGTTTGCCAGCTCTGGCTTTGTTGTTAGGTCGGCTCAATAGTTCAGATCAAAGAAAGCCTCCAAAGTGGGGTGGCCAATCACTGAGTAGGCAAGGTGGGCGACGGCTCGCTCTCCGTTAGTGGTTTACTTTTCAGGAAATCATTGCCTCCAATATGATTTGCTGGTAATAAATCAACTAACTAGCTCTAAGTAGCAGCACATTGCTCAAAGTAGTGTACGAGCGTGGAAGCGAGTGCCTGGCAGTGATAACCCTCAGGGTTGCCCTTTAAATCCCCGGAGAGGAGCTCCCAAAGCAGAAAGCGGCATTCGGGGAGTCGGTAGCCGCCCCAGAAGCTTTCCATAAAGGCCCTGGGATCCTGTTTTTCCGTCTCATCCAGCCAGACGGGTAAGCGGTCCGAATCAATGTAGGTCGTTTTTCGCATGGTAAAAAAGAGGCGTTTTTAAAACCATGAAGGAAAGCTAGTCAGGCGGGCGTTTCTAAACTATGCCAGTAGGGGATAGTTTAGAAGCCGATAATGCGTAATTTAGCTACGTAGAAGTCTTTCACCCACCATAGCTACCTTTGCCATGCAACCAACGAAAAGTCACATGCCTATTCACCACGGAAGAAATGTCAAACGGTTTCGGGAGATGCTCGGCCTCAAGCAGGAGGGCCTGGCCTATGAGCTAGGCGAGGAGTGGACTCAGAAGCGGGTTTCACTTTTGGAGCAGAAGGAAGTCATTGAGCAGGAGCTCTTGGAGCAGATTGCTCAGGTATTGAAAGTACCCGCCGAAGCCATCAAAAACTTTGATGAACAAGCTGTTATTAATATGATAGCTGATACTATTAATAACAGTGATCAATCTGGTTCAATATTCTATAATCCTACCTTCAATCCAATTGACAAAGTACTTGAGTTAGTAGAAGAGAACAAAAAGCTGTATGAAAGGCTGTTAGAGTCAGAGAAAGAAAAGGTAGCACTTTTAAAGGAAGTCCTATATCAAACCAAATGATGGACCTATTTATTAAATAGGTCCATCATTTGGTTTTCAGTAAACATTATGTATCAAATTTATATAAATTATGTGAGTCGGTCTCTATTCTGGTGACAACGTCCGGTTGCTATTCAAGCGGCCGTTGATGTGTTCTTAAAAAATAGAGCAGAAGAGGTCAGGCGGTTCACTGATATTGAGTCGGGCCGAAAGAATGACCGCTCCGAGCTTCAGGCCGCCATCGCGTATTGTAAAGCTCATCGAGCCGTTTTTCTCATTGCCAAACTAGACCGTCTCACTCGTATGTTTCTTTCGTATTTACCTTTCGGGATGCGGGCGTGGAATTTGTCTTCGTGGATATGCCCGAGGCTAATACCCTGACCATCGGCATGATGGCTACGACGGCTCAGTACGAACGGGAGCTGATTGCAGAGCGAACCCGGCTTGCTCTGGCTGAAAAAAGAAGCGAGGCGAGAGGCTGGGAAATCCTCTGAAACTAACGGAGGAAAGCAGGCGTAAAGGTCGAATCGTTCAGCAGACCAACGCAAATAACCGCAAAGCCGGACTTCTTGCCGAGTCGCTTCGCAAGGGCGGACACAGCTGGGCTGAGATCACCCGGATCTTTAATGCTAATGGCTTCTTAACTTGCCGAGGAAAAGCGTTTACCATTAAACAGGTCCAACGGGTGGTCAAGCTATTAGAAAGGGGATCGGAAACGCAGTTATGCCTTTACTCTTCTGTATAAACGTTTTGAATAAAGGATTGAGTTGATTGAATCGATTGACATTTTAGTCGGAGATGCTAAAGGCCAAAGTTACTCATAGCTACTGCTTAAAAACACTCATTAGAAGTTCATCTGGAAAAAGTTATCTTGAATACAGATATCTCCCTACTTAGGAGGAATTAACATAAGGATTGATTCTACAACAGAAAAGAATGAAAGCTGCTTTACTCGACATACCATTCCAGCAAGATCCGCAGAGCGATTTAGTGATCAATATGGGGAAAGGCATTTGTGAAGTAACCTTTCAACTATGGGATCTAGCGGATCAAGAGATCGAAGGGTATACAGGTAAAGTCAGTTTTGACCATGGTTGGGCCTGTGAATATGTAGGAATAGAAACCTACCCCTATTCAGAACTGAAAGTACGATGCTCGTCCGAGGTGTTCCTTTGGAAAATAACTCAATCGGGCTGGTTTCATGAGAAGATCAACCAGCGAAAAAGAGCTTACCCGACTTGGCTTGACTGGGACAAAAGAGAATACCATCATTATTTGATAGAGGGACGCAACGATTATATTCAACTAATTGCAAGTAGTTTCAGTATCAGTAGTTACCCTAGTTCAACATAAAATTATATAACAAGAGAAGTGGTCAGAAGAAGTATCTGAATAATTAAGGCTATGAAGCTGTCTCCTTCCTATTTCACTTTATGTAAACTTTTGGTCGTATGATTTTTCATGATCTAATCCCTTATCTACTTGATCCTGATAGACTTGAATCCCTCTATGAACCATATACCCTGAATAAAGAGGCTGAATACATACTAGTGTATGCAATTGAAGACTTAACTCTTGATGCCGAAATCGTCTTTTTCGATCCTGAAGAAACTGATGACTATTTAACCTTTGAGAAGGATGGGGTAAAATACGTTCAATTTTTTTCCATTGATCATGCGATTGACTTGCTAGATCAGCTGGAGCTTAGAGGTAAACCTATTAAACAGATAGCTAAAAGGCTTTTGAAGTATAGGATCTATGATGCTTAACTACATCCTCCAAGATTTAACACATACAAATAGTAACGTATTATAAACGACCCGCTAGAGTATGTAAAATCGCTTATTGCAGGTAGAGCAAGTAGATCATCTGATAGACAGGCGGCTCTGATTTACGGTATCGTATTGCTTATGACCATTGCCGTAGCCTGGTGTACGTGTCATTACAACTAGCAGCAGGATATGGAAAAGTGATTTATTAGCAAGCCAGTAATGAAGGGGCGAAATTATTACTATCAGCTGATATAGGAATATTAGCATAAATACCCGAAATATCAGGAGTTTTCCGGGTTATGATGATCAAGGATTTTGGAAGAAATTTAAATAATTATGGTTAATAGAAACAAATTTAATGCTAATTAAAGGCTTATCTCACAATCGATATGATGAATTAGGATTAACTTTGTCAGGATCTTTATAAAAGAATCAGTGAAGTGGTGCAGTAAAAATGATAAAAAAAAGATACTCCCAATTTTACCAATACTTCTATTAGTTCTTATCGAAGTATTTACACTCATCAATGTCTATATTTTTAAAAATGGAGAGTTAGATACTGAACAATATATAGCTATTTTGTGCCTAGTATTTAATATCTTAACTTATATGAAAAGTTATGGAATAGGTGTATTATTAACAGGAATTATATTAGTACTAGCTACCTTTAATATAAGGTGTTTTTTTACTGTTATTAAATATAACAGGTTGTCTTTTTTTGTTAAAATAAATAATGAAAAGAGTCAAATAAGCACTCCTGAGTTTCATGCAGAAACTTTATTTATATTTATGCTCTATATAGTATTAAACTACAAAATATGGTATAATATTATTAGAAAAATTAAAAATTTATCTTTTTAATGGTATTTATTAGTAATAAACAGAATTATTCTTCTGAATTTGGGGGTATTCTATTTACCGAGATAAATATCTATACAATATTATTGACAGTCAATTGATAAGAATTGACACTTTATTGTATAGCAGTTTAATGCATTACCATATTATAAATCTGATATATAAAGCCTCAGTAAAAAATACTAGAAGCAAGAAACGAAATCATTATTAATAAAGCTATTCCTGCTCTTCAAGAGAAAGGTTTTGAAAAATCACCTTTTTCAACAGCTTGGTTCGGCAAAAATGAATTTGGCGGGTATTCATACGAATTGTGTAGAGTATCTTCTGAATCTTTATTATATAATTTTTATCTATGATTTTTGTTCGTAAGATTTTATAAAGGATGCTCTTTAGTTTTTGGTAAGAAATCGTATAGATTTAAACATGTTCAATATTTCAATCTGTATATCACTATCTATATTTGAAACAGACATACTTAGCTTGTTACCAAAAGAATCCACTTTATAAAAATGAATAGACATTCTTCCTTGACCAGAATTTTTAGGAATACCTATTTTAGCTCTTTTATCATCTATATCTTCATAATAATAGTATTCTTTTAAATACAGTCCTTGATCTTGATCGATTTGAGGTCTTATTGATACAACGGCTCCTGGAACGTATTCTATACCTAGAGAGTCTAGTTCTCTTGCCATGGCAAGAGATATTACAGGGATAACTTCTTCAAATGGGTCAGAATATCTTCCATAATCAATACGAATAGTATCATTTTTAGAAGTAATTATATTGCCCGCTGCTGAATCCATACCTTCTTGCTGATTAAATGTCCATCTGCTAGGAATGTCAAGTTGTATGTAATCGAAGATTACAGTCCTATTTATTGACGGTTTACAAGAGGCCAAGATCAGTAGTAGATAAATTAAATAAGTATGAATAGTAGCTCTATGAAAATTCATATGAGAATGAGGTTAATAGATGAAATTAACTTTTGCATTCTTCAGAGGATCATTCAAGTAACTTAAAATAGAAAATAGGTCATCTAATACATAAGCAAATATCGTATTTTTATCTTCGTCTATAGCGACTTATTATGGAAGATACCATCAAATATAGAGTCGGGACGATGGTCAAAGACCCACGCTCGATGACCAAGCAGGAAAGAGCCAACTGACAGAAACAACTACTTGACAAGGCAAAGGCTTACTTGTTTTCAATCAATCAACCCTTAGTATATGCCCGTGAAGACGGGCACACCGTAGCCGAGTATAAGAATGGAACGGTCCTCATGATTCGATGAATATTTATGTCATTGCAGGCCCGCCCGGAGTTGGAAAAAGTACCAACGCCGTCAACTTTATTCCGGAGCATGTTCCCATTATCGATCAGGATCTGGCCGGCTATCAGTATAAAAAACAAGGCTTTTCGGATTACAAAGATCTGGCTTCGGTTAGTGCAAATCAGAAAATCAGGAGTCAACTCTTCGCTAGCGAGGATTTTGCCTTAGAATTGAATCTGGGCCTTCAGTCCCACTAGGATTACCTGAACTCAATTGCGGCCTTTGATCGATCCAATCCCATTCGCCTAATATTGTTCTTTACCGATCAAGTGCAGCTATGTCTGGACCGGGCTAGTCTTCTTTTCCTGAGTGGTGGCCATGTAGTAAAGCCGCAGATCATTCACGAGATGTGCTAGGCTACTGTGCCCTTGCCCCTCGCTTATCAAAGCATGTTTACTAGCGTTCGTATCATCAACGTCGATAATTTAGAAATAGGCGAAGTACTCAGCAGTGAAGAGTTTGTACCAGCTTGGGTTATAGACCATGGCTTAAAGCAGAATTTAGCTTATCTAGGTAAAATGAATAAAGGCTCCCTTAATCAAGCATTCTTAAACATTTATTTGCAAATGTTAATATATTATAAAATTTAATAATGGGTTAGTAATTTCGTAAAATCATTCCTTGTATTAACATATTGATGTCATGGCACTTGTCATTTTTCCGTTCTTAGTTTTAATATCATTTGTCGTAATCTATTCAATTATAGAATCCTTGAAAATAATCAAGACAAATAAAATATCTGAGAAGAACTTGGCTGTAGCCCTATTTATATCATTAGGCCTCTATATAGTTATCATAATAAGTTATTGGGGTGAAAGCAGAACTTGGATATTCAATCCCTACTTTAAAATTCCAACGCTAGTGATACTCGTTCCTTTTATTATTAAGTCCATATTAAACAAGAGTAAAAATATTTCTTTAGTAGCTCTTACAGATACTTTAACAGTAAGCATAGCCTTGAACGGAATTATTGGGATATTGTTCCCAAGTATAAGTTTTGAAATACTTGATTTTATGAGCATAGAAAAATATTATTGATAGTTGTAAAGCATGAATAGTCATCTTTTGTAAAACGTTATAAAGCTTACTTATAAAATAATTTGTTCATCCTAGCTAGTAATACCTTATTAAAGTCAAGTTGAAGTAGAAATATCAAACACTTTCAGTAAAAAGCAGTCCTAATATCAGCCCTATATTACCAGAGTAAGTAGTATAGGAAACGCCCTGATAGCAGTGTTTTAAATTGACGTAGTCTAGATTTAGTAAGAAAGATTCCGCTTAATATGTTAGTTATTAGTTGGAAGAACAGAAATGTAGTCCAATAGTACATAGCTGTTTTATAAGTGTCTATATGTTGAATAAGGATTTCCACCAGTTTTTTTTCTCGACTGCAATAAATTCATCTTCGCCATAATAATATCTGAGATAGCTTCCTCCATTGAGCCTACCTGAATCTAGATCCAAAGTAAAAGTCACCCATTCCTTGGGCTTACTTCTGGAATCATAACTATAGCCATGTACTATTCTTCCTTGGTAGCTTAAATCTTTGATGGCAGATTCACCTCTTACGTCAGATTCTGTCGTTTCAGAAACTAGTTTGTTAACCAGTTCTTCTCCTTTGGAATTAATAACGATAAGGGAACCACATTCGACTATAACAACTTCAGAGCTATCGATCCGCAGTGCTTTGGTTATACTATAGCCAAAGAAACTAAGGGGTTTGAACTGATTCCGATTCATCGCATAGCCCATACCGCCAGCGATTACTAGTATTACATCTGTCTGAGGAAATTCAAATACCTGATAAAAAGAAGTAGCGCCTAAAGTGAAGTTAGCCACCCAACTTTCTTCAGAAGAAGTAAAAAAACGTACGACAAATCCTTCGCTATAAGGATTGTTGCTCCTCGTATCATTGGGAGTGAGGGGTATATACATTGGACCGTAGGGAGGAAGGCTTGGTAATATTTCATATTGCTTTTTCATAGGGCTCGAACTGATGTATAATCTGTATTATGTTAAGTATTCCCTATTAGGTATGAGTAAAGATCAAGAAAGATCTTTCAGTAAGTGTTTGATATAGGCATCCGTCACCGTTTCTCGCTCCGACTTAGCATAAATCGAAAGTAGATAGACTGATTCACTTGTGATGCGTACATAGGTAATCAGACGGCCACCCCCGCTTTTGCCTTTACTCTTGATTGCTAAACGAACCTTATAGCAATTCTTAAAGACTTCACTTCCTTGGGTAGGGTTTTCCTGTAAGGACTGGCCCAGAGCCCATAAGTCTTCCTTGATGGGAGGGACTTTTTTAAATCCTTTCTCGAAGTTTGGCGTCAGAATGATTTTTATAGTTCATCTAAGAAGCTATCTAAGGTTCTAATGAGCAGACTTCCTTTTTCGATTCGCTGCATTGCTTCGTAGCCAGTCTTGATGCTCTCAGTCCTAGTAAAGGCTTCCAGCTTTTTAGACACTTCCTGCCACTCTTTTAAGGGGAGGTGAACGACAGTTACCTTTCCCTGAGTATTGGAGACATATTTTACGTTCATGACTATACGTATAAAACAAATAGTTAGCTACTGATACCAAAGTTAAAGAAACGTTTGTTTGATTCTTGCCATTGCCCTAAAAACTAATCCAGTCAGCAACTACATCCAATGCACATGCATAGAGATAGCCTACCACCCTAACCTAGCTTATTGAGATTCACGGCTTTCAGATGACTATAGAATATTAGGTTAATCCACTGTCATTTAAAAGATTAGAGTCAAACGATGGGTTTCGTGTAACATTAAAACCATTACATTTTTCTCGTCATATAAATTGTAATACCATTACACATTGCCTTCTACGAAATCAAATTACAGTTAATCAAACTTGAGATGAGGTTCCTGTAAAGGAATATAGGTTCTGTTTACAATGAATAGGTACAAATTAAAAGGCTGAAGAAAGTACGTGTGCATCTGGCAACGGGCCAGGTTCGGGTTAAAAAAATCGTTTGTTGTGCCGATGCCGGAACCATTATTAGTTCTAAAATCGCTGCCAGTCAGATGATTGGAGGAGCAAGGGGCGGGATAGGCATGGCACTCACTGAAAATGCCGTGATCGATCACCGTTTTGGCCGCTATGTAACGAAAGACTGGGCAGATTACTACGTACCCGTTCATGCCGACGTAACAACATTGACGTTTATTTTGTCAACAAGCCTGATCTACTGGCTGATCCGGTCGGAAGTAAAGGAATAGGTGAAATTGCCATCATCTGCGTCGCAACAGCGATCGCTAATGCTATCTTCAATGCAACAGGCAAGCGAATCAGAAAATTGCCTATAACATTAGACAAGTTAGTTTAGACTTACCATTGATTGATAGAGTAAACGCTGGTAAAGCCCTTCGAGTACATGTTCCCAAATGGCTTTACCAGCGTTTACAGATTAACGTTAAAGAATGAGTTGGCTGAGATACTCTCCGATGAAAACTAAAGAGCCAGTAGTCACCCGTAACCAAGTAACAAGAATTCTGTCCCTATCCATGAGCTTACTTAAGCCGGATCGGGACCCGCATGAGCAATCATCGCCTCAATATCAATACCTAATAGGTTGATGGGCGCGTACCCAAGTTGACTCACCAGCTCGTAAACATCCAGGGCTACATTAGTTTTGGCGTTGCCTGAGTTAGGCTTATCGGAGGTGCCCGGGACCCTTAAATCAGGTGCGATACTGGATAACCCTGGCAGTTAGTTAGTAAATGCTTTTATTCCTAAGAAGAGAAAACAGAAAAGAATAGATTCGAAAAGTATATCATGAGTTCAGTAATGGTGCTTTGCATAAAATATACCTCTCATTTATAACCTTTGCTAGTTATTCGTATTGTTTAATGATAAGGTAGATAAACCAGGTATACGTATGAAATAAGGATTTGAGATGTTTGGTGTACCATCATTTTAAGATATAAAGGAAGCTTGGTAGGCAGCTACGTAGTAACTCAGCCTACATTGGCCCCATTTTTTTATTGAATAAATACGGGTCTCAAACATTTAAAAATTTATAGTTAAATCAACGTTATAGCTGACCTAACTAGCGAAAGTTAGATAAAGGCAAGAACGCATACGATGATTTGAAATGATGAACAAGGTATTGAGAGAAAGGACTAGATGATTCACATCTAAATCCGAGTGAGATCATGTTTCATACCATACGTATTTAAACCATGGAAGTAAATAACATTTCAAGACGCAATCTGGTCAAAGGGCTGGGGGCTACGGTATCAACTCTTGCTATCAGTGCCCCACTTAGTGCAAAAAATACGATGACGAACGCTGCTATTACTGAAGCAATCCCCCTGGAGGATCCCAGATCAAAATATCCTCAACCCCCTTACTCAAAACAGTCTCAGCCGCACCCAGGGTTGGCCTCTCGTATGAGTCCCGTACCCGATCATGGCGAAAAGTCTTACAAGGGAAACAATAGACTGGCGGGGCGTAAGGCCCTGATCACTGGCGGTGACTCAGGAATTGGTAGAGCTGCTGCGATAGCTTATGCCCGGGAAGGGGCCGATGTGGCGATTAATTTTCTTCCTGCCGAGGAAAGCGATGCCAAAGAAGTTATTGCCTTAATCCGTGCTGAAGGAAGAAAAGCGGTTGCTGTACCCGGTGATATTACAGACAAAGAATTCTGTAAAAAGCTAGTGGACGAAACGGTTAACCAGTTGGGAGGTTTGGACATTCTTGTCAATAATGCAGGTTATCAGAAGAGCAATCTGTCCATTTTGGATATTAGTGACGAGAGTTTTGATGCCACTATGAAAACGAATATCTATGCTCTGTTCTGGATCACGAAAGCGGCCCTTTCGCATCTAAAACCGGGATCCTGTATTATCGCTACTACTTCGGTACAAGCCTATGACCCGTCAGAAAACCTTTTTGATTATGCCCAGACGAAAGCTGCCAATGTTGCTTATGTAAAGTCCTTGGCAAAACAATTAGGACCAAAAGGTATCCGAGTAAATGGTGTAGCTCCGGGGCCAGTTTGGACACCGTTGCAGGTGTGTGGTGGTCAAGAACAGGAGAAATTAGTCAAATTTGGCGGCGATACCCCACTAGGCCGTGCGGGTCAGCCGGCAGAGTTAGCTTCAATTTTTGTTCAATTAGCAGATAATGCGGGCAGTTATTCGACAGGACAGATTTTTGGAGCAGCGGGTGGGGGTGGTCATCCCTAATGATTACTAGTACGATACTCAAGTCTTCAAGGCGATGACAGCAATCAAATCTTTGGTGTGTAATACGTTGGATCGGTTTTATAAATGCATGAATTGCTTGGTATAACTGGTCTTTGATAAAAACAGGGAGCCCGATTTTCAATCGGGCTCCCTGTTTTTATCAAAGACCAGCGGCGAAGAGTAGATACGATTGAAATAAGTTTTGATTTATTTATACATCGATTGAATCTGAGCTTGCGTCAACTGGATTGAGGGTTTAAAGGCAGCATAGTTTAAATAGAGCGTTAAATTATGCTGAAACTGCCTGACTACCGGACGTTCGCTCAGGTTAATAGAAATTCCAAAGTAGCAAAAATTGAGTTGTCCATGCCCTACGTTCGCCTCAAAACACGAGCTAAATTTCTGTTGTTGACGAAGTAGTCAATTTGCGGGAATTTATTAATGCTCTATAGATGATCAGGTAGTTAGGTTTTAAATACATAAAGTAATAAATGAGCTCAAAATTCGATTACGCAAAAAGATGATTGCAATAAAAAAGAGACTCTTTTAACCATGTAGTCTTCTTTTGGTTGATTTGACTACAACGTTAAGAAGGGTAGTGGCCTGCATTAGAAGCTTTTTAGGGTATGGTTTACTGTCTTGTTATTGGCCCTGAAATTGGCAATTTAACGGTCTTTCGCTTATTTCGCCACCAGAGTAAAAAGCCCGTTACGGATAGTAAACCTGGCGTTAAGCCAACAATTACGTACAGGATTTTCACGGGCCAGCCGCCGTAATTGCCCACGTGCAAAGGAAAAAAAGTGCCCTCTATCCGCTCGCCTAGCGGTTTTTCTGACAAGCGATGTATAAAAATTATTTCACCCGTCTGCTGATTGATTTTTACAGAATTTCCATTACCCCAGCCTTTCCATTGATTTTTAGTATAGCCCCGAACTTCAAATGTTCGGGTGGGTTGCGTTGGCAAATACACGTAGGTAGGGTCCAGGCCGGGGAAAGCCAACAAGGCCTGTTGCAACAGCCGGTCGGGCGATACGGAGAGAAGCGTATTGGGTTTCGTGGGAATCGTTTCTGACCGCCAGCTTTTGGCCTGAAACGCAAACAGATTCATCCAGAAGCCCGTAAAGAAAATGACCGCGTTAAGCAGTAAGGACCAGACTCCAACCACGCGGTGGAGGTCTGAGCTGATCGTACGCCAGTTTTTTCGGTTGATTTTTACTCGAAAAGTCAGGACTCTCCAGATCATTTTTCGGTACACCACCACACCCGTCAGCAGGGATACCAGCATGGTGAGACCAAACACCGCCGTTAGGGCCGCTCCCGGAATCCCTAACTGAAAGCTGAAGTGGAATTGCAGTAACCACTCGATGAAACTGGGTGTGAAATCAGCCGATGGCCCTTCCCGCAGAATGGCTCCGGTGTAGGGATCGAAAGAGATCAGGGCCAGATCGTAGGTAAAGAGACGTGTATCATTGAAATAGAGTCTGAAATTATACGCCTCGGTGGGGCTTGCATCGGGGTTGAGCCAGGCAATCCCGTCCAGATTGGGATACCGACGGGTGATCGTGTCGTAACACTGCTGCAAGGGCGAGGAGCGAGTACCCTGGGGCGTTACCTGCAACAGTTCCCGGTTAGCCCAGGTGTCCAGTTCGTGTCGGAATACCAGAATCGAACCGCTTAATCCCAATACAAGCAGAAAAAGACCACTGATCAGTCCCAGCCAGCTGTGGACTTTAAAGAGCCTTCGCGTCAATTTTACTTTTCCCATAACTGGTAAAATTCAAAGAATAGGGGTGCTCATTTTTTTAGCCAACGGGTATGCATCCATCCGGGCTTCCAGCCAGAAACCCGGATGGACACGTTTACCACAACTGATAACCAAGTCCGATTCGTACGTTGAATGGATCACCTAATCCACCCGTGGTGGTACTCGACCGACTTCCGGTGAAGTAGTGTCTATTCGTTAGATTGTAGGCATTGATTTGAAGCGAATACCGACTTTTTTGGTACGAAACAGCGGCGTCGAAAACGGTGTAGGCTGGGAAAATGAAGTTCTGGTTGCTCAACAGGCCCACCTGATCGCTCACGTAGCGAACCCCCGCCGCAATCCCCCATCCTTTCAGTACGGGAATCGATGGCGTGTACTTCGCCCAGAAATTGGCAAGGTGTCGGGGGGCGTTGGCAAAACGGTCCCCCTTTTTTCCGTAGCTACTCGTACTGATTAACACGTGGTCATTGAAGGCGTACCCGGCAATCAGACTCAGGTTTTTTAAATGACCAGCTAAAGAAACTTCCGCCCCCCGACTGCGGGTGCCGTCAATGGCTGCCTGACGGTGAGAGTTTTCTTCCGTTGGAGCCGCCGTCAGAATATTGGCATAATTGATTTGATACAGGGAAAGGGTGACCGAAATCCGTTCATTAAATAGATCCGCTTTTGAACCGAGTTCATACTGCGTCGCTTTCCGAGTGGGAAAGGGACCGCCAGCCCGCACGTTGTTCGACGTCTGGGGATTGAATGACTTGACGTAAGTCCCGTAAAGGGATACCTGGGGCAGCGGTAGGTACACCAGACCTACTCGCGGAATCCAGCCCGAAGCCTGTAGGGCATCGCCCTGCTTGTTGTCGCGATCCGAAAGCGGGGTTTCTTTCCCATTGTAGCTATCGTACCGTAAAGAGAGTAGCACTTTGAGTCTTTCCCCCAAACTAACCTGATCCTGTAAATAGGCACCTACCAGGTTAGTCACGCGTCGGTTATCGTCGGACTCTTCGGCGGGTGTCGAAGCGGAAGGTACGCTATTCGAATAATCCGGATGGAAAATAGAAATGCGGGTAGAAAGCTTGTATTGATAGTCATTCTGCGTCCAGCCGTAGCGGTTGTAATCCGTACCGCCCATCAGTTGATGACCGATAGCCCCCGTTTTTGCCGTATAGCTAACAAAAGCTGTGGTTTGCAGACTGAAGCGGTCCGTTTCCCAATCCTGATACGCCCGGCTGATTGAATCATTTCGGATTCTTCCCAGCGGGATATGGTCGGTATAGTCGAGCACATTCCGAACGGCCCGTTCCACTAGGGTCAATTTAAGTTTGTTGCTGAATTGGTGGTTAAAGGTTAAAGTCGCAGAGGCGTTATCGGTGCGGCCGTAATCCGTCGGGCTTTGAATGGTCAGATGATTCGGGTAGCGGTTGAAATCAAAGGTACCGTCGGATCGCGTATAGATATAACTACCGTTGTCGTATTGCTGAACGGACTTCTGATGAGCGTAATTCAGCTCTAACGCTAATGATGTACGATCGCTGAAAAGATAGGTGAGGGAAGGAGCGATGAAAAGATTCTCTTTGTCCTGGTAATCCCGAAAACTCTTCGATCGATCGTAGCCGATAATGGCCCGGTATAAAAGCTTTTGGTTTCGGGACAGCGGACCCGTGAAGTCAACCGAGGCTCGCCGAAACGCCCAGCTGCCCAGCGATACATCGATACTCGCCCGTTTCTCGGCCAGGGGTTGCTTCGTGATAAAGTTGATGACGCCACCCGGGGAGCCTTCGCTAAACAAAGCTCCCGAAGGACCGCGAAGCAGTTCGACCGATTCGATGTTATACAAAAGCGGTTGCTGACTCCAGAGAAACAGGTTGCCACGAACGCCGTTATAGAGCAAAAAGCTGGCATCATTGGGTGAATAGGCCGTAAAGCCCCGGATTTGAAAGGACCCGTTGCCATTATTGGCTTTCATGCCCGTAAAGGCACTGGAAATTTCATTGAGCGTAAAGGCCTGTCGGTCCCGCAGGATTGCCGAAGAAACCACCTGCACGGACTGAGGCGTTTCCAGGAGCGGTACATCCATCCGCGTCGCGGTGGAGGATTGGAGTACCTGATACGCGTTTCGGGAGGTGCTGACCACGACTTCTTTCAATTCCTGTCGGCTCTCGGAGAGCTGAAGGTTTAGAAAGGGATTTTTTCCAGCAACGATCCGGATGTGCTGGGTATAAGCCGTGTAGCCAACGTTGGATACGACGAGTACATACGTTCCCGCCGGAATGGAGGAAAGGTTGAATAGCCCTTCCGCATCGGTGGTGGTACCGAACCCCGTGTTTTGCAAGGTAACCGAAGCCCCGGCGACGGCTTCATGCTGGAAGGTGACGATACGACCTTTAAGACTTCCCAGGTCCGACTGGGCGTGGGACGTAATGCTTAGAAACAGGCACAGAAAAAGAAGTAAATGGGGTTTCATGAATAGATGAGAAAGGGGATCGATTCATTCGCAGGGTGTACGAATGAAATCCTCCCGTAGAATTCAAAGGGAGAGTAACAGAAGGAACTTACCTTACACAGATACAGGAAGTTCCGAAGCTTCTTCGACAAGGGCATTAACCAGCGATCAGCGTGGAATCGTCGGTTTTGAGAAAAACCGTGAATCCTCTACAGCCATTCCAAGCTGTACTGCAGATCAGTATTTGCAAAAGACGGTTAATGGATTAACCATCAGTAGGTTACAATCCAATACAAAAGCGTTGGACTGAAAACCGACAACAGCAAACTAAAAAAATGCCCTTACGCAAAGAAAGAAAGAAGCTTGGGAGGACGAAAGATGCCCGTGGGTAGACTGGAAGGAAAGAAACACGCGTACGCCGGAGCGGATACGGCCTGCCAGAGAACGTAAGCGGAGGGTTTGAATGAAATGGCGAGTTCGGAAAGCTCAGCAGGCATTTCAAGCAGTTGGGATAAAAAGCGTTGGCTGGCCTGTTTTTCCTCGGATTCCTGCGTAGCTTTTAGTTTTTTAGCCAGATAACAGGTACCATCGCAGTGCAATTCCGGACGAGATCGATTCTCGCACAGGTACGTTTTGATGTACTCCTGACGCAGGCTGAAATCCAGAAAAACCATCGGCACCACCAACGTCCTCACCAGCAAAAGGCCGGTCAGAAAGACAACGCTAATGGATTTGATGAAAGGAGGCATGGCGGCAAAGGTAAGGCCCGCGTTCGGGTTATTTCCAAAAAAAAGGGTCCGACTTTTGAAAATTTTCCCTGAAACCCACCTCACGGTTTAGCCTAAACGTGTACGAAATACTTAGGGAATGAAACTTTGAATATGGGTAATCGGGCATGGATCTGCCGCCTAGCCGCTGCCGTTATACGGGTCTTCAAAACGGATGGTTGAGGAAAATAACCCGTCTTCGAATACAAACCGGAAAGGACTGTTATACATTTAATCCATGATTCATACCTTTTGGATCGTCCGTTTACGAATTTTCCTCCGTTTCAAATGTCTAAGGTTATATTAATTACAGGGGCTTCTTCGGGGTTAGGGGAGCAAATCGCAACGTATTTGGCTTGTAAAGGGTATCAGGTCTATGGAACGTCCCGATCCATTGAAAGTCAGACCAAGCCATTCAAAACACTGAATATGGACGTTTGTGATTCGATGAGTATCCAAAACGCCCTGGAGCGGATTTTGAAGGAATCGGGTCGTCTGGATGTGCTCATCAATAATGCCGGACTGGGCATTGCCGCTCCCCTGGAGTACTTGCCCATCGATGAATTTCAACGCGTGATGGATACAAACCTGATGGGAAGTTTACGTACCATTCAGGCCGTTTTGCCTACCATGCGAAAGCAGCAAAAAGGGTATATCATCAACATCTCATCCATTGCCGCCGAAGCGGGACTGCCTTTTCGAGGGGGCTACAGTGCCTCAAAATCGGCTCTGGATCGCCTGACCGAAACGTTACGGCTGGAGCTGACTACGTATGGCGTGCAGGTTTGCTCCATCCAACCCGGCGGCGTGAAGACCGATATCAACAAGAATCGGGTCAAGGCAAAACTGGCGGATGACAATATTTACAAACAGGATTTTGATCGTACGTACCAGATGATTGACGAAAGTGTTGATCAGGGCATCAGTGCCGATGTGTTTGGACCCTTGGTAGGTTCCATCATTGAAAGTCCAAGCGTAAAGCGAATCTACCGGGTTGGGAAACCGCTTGAAAAACTCTCGGTCCTGCTGAAACGAATCCTGCCCGAATCGACCTACGAACGGATGAT
Source organism: Siphonobacter curvatus (assembly GCF_002943425.1). NCBI lineage: Bacteria > Pseudomonadati > Bacteroidota > Cytophagia > Cytophagales > Cytophagaceae > Siphonobacter > Siphonobacter curvatus. The sequence goes on along the minus strand of NZ_PTRA01000002.1, from coordinate 37,968 downwards.
ACGAAATCATTACAAACTTTAGGTTCGTATGCCGAAGGGTTTACGTTTTAGCGTAGCGTTATTAGTAGGATCATCGTATAAAAATGGGCTAAAGATTCCCTCTCACTTGTATACGCTTGCTATTTTGTTTCACAGAAAAACCATTCGGTTTGAAGCGTTGTATCTTGTGTTGTTAAATGAATACTTTGGTTCAGTAGAAGACGAACAAGGAGCGTATTACAAGTTAAACGCCAGATACTTACCAGCTTGAACGAATCATGAGCACAATCTTACGTATTGCAGAATGCATCGGTTTTCCAGCAGGTTTGATCGCTTATGAAGCACAACAAACGGTTTGATACACGCCTGAGTGGTTTGAAATGAGAAGATATACATACGGATTATTCGCCCTTTTCTGCCTCTTATCCACGTCCGCCTACAGTCAGTTCGGGCTGTATGTGCACGGGGTGGGTACGAAGTCCTCATGGCAGGATGAAAAGTTCAGCTACGGCGTCGGAGCTGCCGCGAAAGTACAATTAGGCAAAGTAGCCATTGGTGCTGCGGCCAAATACCTGACGATGCCCAGCCTTAGCTCTACCCAGTCATCATTCCAGCAAAGAAATACAGTGGTTCCGTTAACGGGTTTAATCGAGTACTCGTTTACCCGGGGAGTCATTCGCCCGTACCTGGGTGTAGAGGCGGGTAAGTACCAAATCAAAAGCCGGATTACCAGCCAGAATGAGCGTGAACTCACCCATGGCAGTGATCGGTTTGGCGTGGCCCCGAAACTGGGAATCGTCGTATCGCTGATCGGGATTGGGGTGTTTGCCGAAGGTAGCTATCACCGGATTATGGGCAGTGATCAGGAGGTAATTAGCCCTGGTTCTACGGTTGTCTGGGTAAACCCAAACGCATTCTGGACCGTTAACATTGGTCTTAAGTTTGGATTGCTTTAAAGAAAACAGCTAAGGGCAACAGCTCATAAGGAAGATGTACCCATCGCATCAGTCTTTTTGACGTAAAACGCAAGAAATGCCATGCGATGGGTACCGCTATTTCTAGCCTTTCTTAGTTCAGGAAAGCTTTCAGGGCTTTTGTGGGTTTGCCATCAGCTCCCCAGGCACTCAACGCGTAGTGACTCCAGCTTTTTGCTCCCTGCGGTACCCAGTAAAAAACGCCTAATCCTTTTCCATTCGGTACAGCTCGAACCGTATCCAGTACGGCAACCAGCATAGTGTATGTGTTGTCAACGGCCGTATTTTCACCGCCCACTTCGGTAATGATCACCTCCTTGCCGTACTGGGTTACCAGATCCGTTAGGTTTTTCTGCAGATCCTGAATCGATTCGGTATAATCCTGTTTTAGCCAGTAGGGGTAATAGGAGAGACCAATGACATCGTATTGGGCTCCGTGGGCGTTGATGCCATCAAAAAAATCCTTAAAGTAGGCTTTATCATTCCTCCGATCCAGGTGAACGATCACTTTAGAAGAAGGACTCACCTTTTTCACCGCCTGGTAGCCACTAGTAATGAAACGGGCCAATTGCGGATAATGATCCGTACTGCCTTCGGGCCGCAGCATGCCCCCACGAATTTCGTTACCAATCTGTACCCATTCCGGACGCACCCCCGCTTGTCGCAAGGCCTGCATCATCTCCAGGGTGTGGTCGTAGACATCCTGGTTTAACTGCTCGACGGAATGATGAGCCCAGGCGGCGGGTTTCACCTGTTTGCCCGGATCCGCCCAGGAATCGCTGTAGTGAAAATCAATCATAATCCGAAAGCCCATTCCCAGGGCTCGTTTTGACATCGCTACCACTTCTTCCTTCCGGCAATGACCATTTATTTTATCATCATTGGGATTCACGAACACGCGTAAACGAATGGAGTTGATGCTGTGATCCCGGAGAATCGCAAGACAATCCCGCGGATTCCCTGCTCATTGTAAAAAACATAACCCGTGGCTTCCATCTGCTGAAGCCAGCCCACATCAGCCCCTTTCGCAAAAGATTGGGCCTGTATACTACCCGCAGCCAACAGCGAAAACACCAGGTAAAAGAAGAAAAGCGGATTAAGGTAAGGTTTCATACGTAGCGAGAAAAGGAAGCGTAATTCGCAACAAGGATGATTAAATTTTTTTAATCCCTGCTCGTCTGGAGAGGTTATTTCTACATATAAAAGAATTGCTACCCAAGAAAAAGGTAGCCGTATGCCTGACTGATTTTTACGAATGCGTACGAACGACATCTTACGATATACTACCGCAGTTTATATAAAAGTGCAGTTAGAAGGTACGCTTCGTTGCATTGTTTTTTAGCATACTGCCCGAACGCTTTACCGATAACTAGCTACCGCGGGTTGACGCTAGTCTGGTACTAAAGCACCCGCAAATCTAGATCCATATACACCCTAATACATAAGCTATGATGAAAACAAAAACGCTTTTTTATGGGCTGGGGGCATTGATGCTACTCACCACATCCTGTAAGAAAAACAAGCGGCCGGATAGTGTCCATATTGGCAAGAACAGTACCGCCACGGGCATCGCTTACAACGCAAAAGAAGGTTTTTCAACACCTAAAAGCTTTAAAGGCCAGCCGACCGGACCGAACCTGGTATACATCGAAGGCGGTCGCTTTGTGATGGGTTCGCTGGAAGAAGATGTGGCGGGGGTTCACAATAATGTGGATCGGACCGTAACGGTGCAGTCCTTTTTTATGGACGAAACGGAAATTGCCAACGTTCACTACCTGGAATACCTTTACGCAATTCAACGCGATTCTTCGCAGGAGTTTTACGAAGCTGCTTTGCCCGATACCACGGTCTGGGCCAGCGAAATGGCCTTTAACGATACCTACGTAGAGCAATACTTGCGGTACCCCGGTTTTCGGATGTATCCTGTCGTAGGCGTATCGTGGGTGCAGGCTCAGGACTATTCGGCCTGGCGTACGGGAGCCGTCAACAACGATCTGGCCCGTAAGGCAACCGGTGGTGGTAAAAAAGGAAAGAAAGGAGCCGAAGCACTAGCGGAAGCCACTGCACAGCAGTATTCGGGCGGGCGAGCGGCCATCGAAACGGGGTATGTCTTACCGAACTACCGCCTGCCCACGGAAGCCGAATGGGAGTACGCAGCCAAAGCCCTGATCGGAACGCAGTATCTGGACGAAAATCAAACCCACCAGCGGGTTTATCCCTGGGATGGTTCTTCGCTTCGAAAAAGCTCAGGCCGGAACAGAGGTACGATGCTGGCTAATTACAAACGTGGTCGCGGCGATTACGCGGGTATTGCCGGAAGAAGCAACGACGGGGCCATCATTACGGATGAAGTCTACTCGTATCCTCCCAACGATTTTGGTCTGTACAACATGGCGGGCAACGTCAACGAATGGGTATGGGATGTGTACCGTCCGACCTCGTTCCAAGTGTTTAGCGATCTCAACCCTGTTCGTCGTGATGGGTATTTGGACCAGGCGAAAAACTACGATACGGAAGACTTCAATTCGCTCATTTCGAATCGCTCGCGGGTGTACAAAGGAGGGTCCTGGGCGGATATCGCGTACTGGCTGGCTCCGGGCACGCGTCGTTTTCTGGACCAGGATTCTTCGACGGCTACGATTGGTTTCCGCTGTTCCATGATTGCGGTAGGAAAGAAGCATTAACGTCTTTTTAACAGCTATAAACGGTATAAGCCCTGACCCGGCGGACTATAAATCCGCCGGTCAGGGCTTGGTAATTTCTAATGATTACGTACAAAGCTGTTTCATTCAACAAATAGGTTGTTTTCAAACGTTCAACAGTACTATTTATTTACGAGTTAACTTTTAATCCCTTCAACACCGCCATCGCATCGAGTATTCCTTTTCACCGCTTGCAGTGTCTACAGTCTCTGAATGTATTTCAAAACCGTTTTTCTGGTAGTACTGCACACTCTGCTGATTCTTCTGATAAACGTTAAGCGTGAGTTCGGAACGAATGGTTTTTGCGTAATTTAAAAGCTGGGTGCCGTATCCCTTTCCCTGCTCAAAGGGTGAGATAAAAAGGGCCGCCACGTGGTCGTCAACCAAAGCCAGGAAACCGCATAGCCTTCCTCCACAGTCGATGACGTAAACTTCCGAAGCGGGTAGATACTCCTGAAGCATCGCGGCTTTATTATCTCGCCAGTACGCTCCAGGAATAAAAGGATGGGCGATCAGGGACGTCGTCAGCCAGAGATCGACTAGCTCTGGCAATTCGTAGGGCTCTACTTTTCTAAGGATACGCATGTTCTATGACGAAGGGTTTGGGGAAAGCTTCTGCGTTAGCATCGTAGTGAAAAGCTAAGCAGGAGTCCGCAAAGAAAATGCCTTTTCGAACGCTAATAAGGCACTCGTACTATCTCTTCCCAGCATTCAGGTCTGCTGGCCATGAAAACCCTGTCAAAATACCGCATTACCGTCGATTCTTACCGTTTTCGAGAACTATTCAGGCCGTAGGTTTGTCGCATCCATTCGCAGTACCTGACACCCGTACTACGCTGGGCCGCCTACTTGATTTATCACCTAAATCCATCGAATCGTATGAACAGTGCAACCACGCTTGAGGAACTCAAACCCGTTCCCTATGCACAGGATCCTCATTTGTCGCAGGGGGTAAAAGCCTTTTTGAAAATCCTGAATTCGGCCGGAGGGCCGCCGCTGGAAACCCTGTCACCCCAGGAAGCCCGCCAGGTACTGATCGACGCCCAGGCGTCTGTACCGGTGGATTTGTCGGGGATCGACGAAGCGGAACGGGTGATTACGGCGGATGACTATACTATCAAGCTCAACATCGTACGGCCCGCGGGAATAGCGGAAAAACTGCCCGTGTTCATCTATATTCACGGGGGAGGCTGGGTACTGGGCGATTTTCCCACACACAAACGACTAGTCCGTGATTTAGTGGTGGCGTCTGGATTCGTAGCTGTCTTCGTCAACTATACGCCCAGTCCGGAAGCTCAGTACCCCCAGGCCACCAATGAAATCTACGCCGCTACTAAATGGGTGGCTGAACACGGCGATGAAATTAACGTGGACGCCACCAAGCTGGCCGTAGTAGGCAATAGCGTGGGTGGCAATATGACTGCCGTAACCTGCCTGAAAGCGAAAGAAAACGGCGGTCCCGATATTAAATGTCAGGTACTGTTCTGGCCCATTGTCGATGCGGATTTTGAAACTGATTCGTACAAACTCTTTGGAGAGGATCGTTTCCTGACTACCCCGCTGATGAAGTGGCTGTACGATCAGTACACCACCGATCCGGCGGAACGCAAACAGATTTACGCTTCTCCCTTGCAGGCTACCGTTGAGCAGCTCCAAGGACTTCCACCGGCCCTGATTCAAATCGCTGAAAACGATATTCTACGCGATGAAGGCGAAGCTTACGGACGCAAACTAGATGAAGCAGGCGTGACCGTCACGACCATCCGGTACAATGGGATGATCCACGATTTCGGATTACTCAATGGCTTAGCCGATCTCCCGCCCGTGCGGTCGCTCTTTACGCACGCCGCGGCAGAACTCAAAAAATACCTTCGTTAAATCCTCCCATTTCTCTTCTACGCATGGGAACACTCAAACGCGTCGTATTCGGCGTACTAATCACTTTACTTATGGCCGCAACGGAAGAATCGATGGCTCAATCAGCCACCACTGGCGTTAAAAATGTAGTACTGGTGCACGGCACCTGGGCCGATGGCTCCAGTTGGTCAAAGGTGATTCCGCTTCTGGAAGCCAAGGGCTTGCACGTGGTGGCGGTACAAAACCCTCTGACTTCGCTCGGCGAAGACGTGGCGGCAACTAAACGGGCCATTGAGTTACAGGAGGGGCCGGTACTACTGGTGGGCCATTCCTGGGGAGGTGTCGTGATCACCGAAGCAGGCAATCACGATCAGGTTGCTGGACTCGTCTACGTAGCGGCGGCGGCTCCCGATGAAGGACAGTCCTTTCTGGAACTGGTCCAAACGGCCCCGGCCACTCCCGGCAATGATGAGATTCGGCCCGATAAGTACGGCTTTGTCAGCATGTCGCCGAAGGGTATTTTCGAAGACTTTGCTCAGGATCTACCCGAATCCGAGCGAAAACTGATTCTGGCCACGCAAGGACCGCAGGCGTTTGCAGCCCTGAAAGAGAAGATTTCGAAAGCGGCCTGGAAAACGAAACCCTCCTGGTACATCGTGGCGGCCAATGACCGTATGATCAACCCTGATCTCGAACGGACGTTGGCTAAAAAGCTCAAGGCTACTACGGTAGAAGTGTCCACGAGTCACGTCGCGATGCTGGCTCAACCGGAAAAAATTGCTTCGGTTATTATTGAAGCGGCCAGCAAAGTCAAAACCAAATAAGGACTAGAACGCAGCGGGCGTCGATGGCTACACCCGCTGCGTTCTGTTTATTTTTTATGCCAGAGAAGCGTTGCGAACTTCTCTTTTTACCTCTTACCTTATGAATAGCTCCATTTTAGGTCTGCATCACATTACGGCTATTGCTAATAGTGCGAAACGCAACTATGATTTCTATACCCAAGTGCTGGGCTTACGCATGGTCAAAAAAACGGTCAATTTTGATGACCCGACGACCTATCATTTTTACTACGGCGATGAGCAGGGTACGCCCGGTACCATTCTGACTTTTTTCCCCTGGGAAGGAATTGGACCGGGTCGAAATGGCATTGGCATGGCTACGGAAATCGGATATTCCGTTCCAAGAGATAGTCTGGATCAATGGGCCGAGCGCTTTCGGAAGCTGGGTGTATCCATGGGGGAACGGACCGAACGTTTCAGCGAAACGGTACTTCCGTTTTCAGACCCTGATGGACTGGCCATTAGCCTGTTGGCTACGAATCAACCGGAGAAACCGGCAGTCTGGGAAACGGCAGAAGTAAAGCGGGATATGGCAACGCAAGGTTTTCATAGTGTAACGCTCACCCTGCAAAACATAGAGGCTACGGCTAAAATCCTGACCGACGTATTTGGGTATCGTCAGCTTGCTCAGGAAGGGAATCGATACCGATTTCAGACCGATGCCGTATCTACTGCGTCGATTGTGGATTTGCTGGAAGAACCGAAAGGTATACTCGGACGCAACGCCGCCGGAACCAATCATCACGTAGCCTTCCGGGTCGCTAACGAAGCGATTCAAATGGAATTTAGGGAGAAAATCCTAGAAAGTGGCTTACAAATCACCTCCAAAATCAACCGGGATTATTTTTTCTCGATGTACTTCCGCGAGCCTGGAGGCGTCCTGTTTGAAATTGCAACCGATAATCCCGGTTTCACCGTTGACGAGCCATTGACGGAATTAGGAAGTCAGCTGAAACTGCCTCAACAATACGAAGGCTCACGGGCAAAAATAGAAAAAGGGCTACCGCCGCTGGATACGAACTAAACGAGTTTAGATGTTTCACTTACCGCTCCGAATTTGGTAAATAGTTTGTCAATCAACCGTATTCTTACCTTCTTATGAAAACGATTGGACTTTATGGATTTGGCCGGATTGGCCGGCAATTCCTACGAATCGCTCTACAGCACCAGTGGTTTGTACCCACCGCTATTGCGGACATTCGCGATGAACCTACCCTGGCCGCTTTGTTTGCCGTTGATACCAATTACGGTCGATGGCCGGAGCCCGTTTCGGGCAGTGAAGGTCTACTTACCATCGGCGACCGAAACATTCCCTACTACAATTCCGCGAAGGAAGTACCGGACTGGTCAGCTCTGGGCGTGGATCTGGTGGTGGACTGTACGGGCCGGGCTACAACGCGGGCCGGAGCCCAGGTTCATCTGGATCGGGGAGCTAAATACGTACTGGTGAGTGCTCCCAGCAAAACGCTGGCCGATTGTGATGCAGTACTGCTAAAAGGGATCAATCTGGATACGTTCGATGCGGCAAATCACCGGATCATTAGCATGGGGAGCTGTACAACCAATGCTCTGGCCGCCGTGGTCAAAGTGATCCTGGAAAACTTTGGCATCCAATACGGACTCTTCTCAACGGTTCACTCGTATACCAACTCCCAATCACTGACCGACCAGCCCATGAAAGATCGCCGCGATTCCTGGGCGGCAGCGGAGAATATTATACCCTCGTCGTCGGGGGCTGCCCGGGCTCTTCAGTTTATCTGGAAAGACCTGCAGATCACGGGTAAGGCGTACCGCGTTCCCACCCGCACGGGGAGTATTGCCGAACTGAATCTCATTACTGAAAAGGATTGTACAGTAGCGGAAGTCAATGATGCATTCCGTAAAGCGGCCACCGATGGGCCTTTGCAAGGCGTAATGGACGTCCTGGAAGATCAGTGGGCTTCTTCTCGTATCGTCGCCGACCCACATTCGTCCATCGTCGATTTACCCCTGACGGCCAAAGAAGGCAAATTATTGTCCGTAGCCGCCTGGTACGATAACGAGTGGGGCTTTTCCAATCGTTTGGCCGAGGTCGCGGCTTTTCTACGGGAACGAATTTAAAAAAGATCCTTGAAAGGGCTTGATCATTAGTAGCTGGGAAGGCCCTGCAAAAAAGAGGTTAATCCTTCTTTGCAGGGCCTTCCCAGATTCGCGATGGGTCGGATTATAGGTGCAAATATTAAGGTTGTACAGCAAGCGGTTCAGTTAGTAAGTAGGTGTCTACTATGGTAAGTTCAAGGCTTGTCGCTAGGTCTGGTTCGTTATCTTCCCAAATCACGTATAAGAGACCCGGAAGGGACCCCAAAGCTTCTAGATAGGAACCATAAGCCCTGGCTAATCCCTAACCTAACTTGCGTGGAAGCTCGTATATTTATTGTGAGCTATTTTTGTTTGTGGCCACTTCTAACGAGCAGTGCTACTGCCGCTTCATCGAATGTATAACGATTGGCAAACCATTCAACGAATCAGTACGGGAAAACCTACGCGTTCAGTTCTTGTCTTGGGTCTGATTTTGTTCAGCTTATCGGCGATTGGACAGAACATCAACCGACCCATGGTCAATCAGTTGTTGCTTCAGTTACGCCACAGTAAAGCGGACGAAAACCGGGTGCATGTGTTGATGGAACTTGGCAAGTTTCATATCTATAAGCCGGGGGAGGCCAAAATTGATTTAGATAGTGGACGAACGTATCTGAATCGGGCTAAAAAATTAAGCGACTCCCTGCACTTGTTAAGCTGGTACCATGATGCGGAAAGTATGCTGGTAGTGGCAGATTTGGAAGAAAGAAATACGCAGGGTGGTCAGGCTCGGTTGATGCGATTAATCCATGATTGTCAGCGAACCGGCGATCGGCTGGGGGAGGCCAATACCCGCTTCAGGTGGGCCGTTTGGTTACGGAATAGTAGTGAGGATTACCAACCGGTCTTTGCTAATTTCCGTCAGGCGGCCGCCATATATCGGTCTTTACCTAGTCCTGAAAAGGAAATCAGTGCCCTGAAAGAAATGGCCGATACCTATCTCTATCAGGGAGATCTGGACAGTGCGGAGGCGGGTTTGAACCAGGCATTAAATCGCTACAAAGCCATTAAATACCCAAAGCTCCATTACACCTATAATTCCTTATCCAGTGTAGGTATCCTGAAGGGCGATTATGAAAAAGGCTTACGCTATGCTCTTCTTAGCATTGAAAACATGCATCAAACGGGAGATACGGCTTCTGCCGCCGCCTATTACAGTGACTTAGGGCGTATTTATGAGGAGACGGGCAACCATCCGAAAGCCTTGGAATGGTACAAAAAATCACTGGTGAAGTGGCGACAGGAAAAGTTAGCCAACTTTGCCATGTTTAACACCGCCGGATTCATTGCCAAGGATCTGATTGCTCAGCATAAACCGAAGGAAGCTCTTCAGTTTCTGAATAAACTGATTCAGGAAATCCCCACCAATACATTTATTCAAAAAGCCTGCGTGGCTCAAAATTTAGCCTATTGTTACGATGCCTTGCATCAGTACCCCGTAGCCGAACACTATTACAAAGAAGCCCTCGCTTGGTACGAAAAGAATAAGCTGGATTTTGAGGCTTCTCAAAAGGCCGAGCAGGACATTGGGACCTTTTATTTGAAGCAAAAAGACTTCGCAAAAGCCGAATTTCATCTTCGCAAAGCACTGAGTTTTTCTCCGCAAAAAAACGCCCGTTCCACCATCAAAGATATTCACCTGCTCTTATTCAAAGTGGACTCGGCCCGGGGTAATTACGTCTCAGCCATTCAACATTTTCGGCTACACAAAGCATTGAGTGATTCGCTGTTTAATGAAAAGAAAAGTAAGCAGATCGCCAGTTTGCAAATCAAATACGATACCCGAAAAAAAGAGCAGGACATCGCCTTACTTCGGGAACAAAGCCGACTCCAGCAAATTGAGCTTAGCCACGAACGAACAACTCGCAACGGCATTATCGTCGGGGCCGTTCTCCTGGCCGGATTATTAGGCGTTAGTTACCAGCAGTACCGGCTCAAGCAGCGGAGTAATCAGCTTTTACAAACGAAGCAGCTCGAAATCAATCGTAAAAATGATTCGCTGGAGCAAATTCTACTGGAGAAGGAAAATCTGCTGGAAGAAAAAGAATGGATGCTGAAAGAAATCCATCACCGGGTAAAAAACAACCTGCAGATTATTTCCAGTATGCTCAATACTCAGTTGAATTTTCTACAGGATTCTAACGCCCGCACGGCCATCAAGGATAGCCAGAACCGGGTACATGCCATGGCATTGATCCACCAGAAACTATATCAGTCGGAACATCTGGCTTTGGTAAACATGGCCGAGTTTATCCATGAAATCGTTGATTACCTGATGGAATCCTTCCCGCAAACGGAGCGTATCCGAACCAAACTGGATGTGTCGGGAATTCAGATGGATGTTGCCCAGGCCATTCCCATTGGGCTGATCATTAACGAAGCCGTAACCAACTCACTTAAATACGCCTTTCCCCACAATCGTCCGGGATTAATTGGGATACAACTACAGTTGTTACAACCGCATCAGTACCGCGTGAGGATTTACGATGATGGCGTAGGCTTCCCCCAGGAACTAAACCTTGAAGATTTACCCACGCTTGGACTCACCATGATTCGGGGCCTGAGTCGACAAATTGGAGCCGATCTAGTGATCAATCAAGCGACTGGGGTGGAGATTTGTTTAGAATTTGGCGGTACACCCAAAGCGGAACGAGCCAAAGAAAGGCAGGTTGTACTGGATAGGCCGGTTTAGCTGTTGGTCGGTTTAGTATACCCGCTGATGTTTAATTTCTTCATCCGGGCTTCGAGCGTGGTAGGTTTCAAATTCAGTAGTTCCGCCGCACCACCGTTACCCCGAATGCGATTGCCTGATTTAGCCAAAGCCGCCAGAATAGCCGTCCGCATGGTTTTTTCAATGGGCTGTACCTGCTCTGCCGAAGGGCTGGAAAAAACCAGTACGCCAGATAACGGACTCGTTCGTAAAGGTTCCGCCAGCTCCAGCGTAGCGGTAGGAGATAAGATGGCGGCTCGTTCCAGGACGTGTTCCAGTTCACGGATATTCCCCGGCCAGTCGTAGGTAAGCAGTTGTTGCAGGGAAGTATTGGCGATGCTCGTCAGCGGTTTGCCTAATTTCTTACTGAGACGCCGGAGAAAATGCATGGATAAGGGGCGAATATCCTCAGGTCGCTCACGGAGCGGGGGGACGACAATGGGAAATACAGCCAGACGGTAGTATAAATCGGAACGAAATCGCCCTTGGGCTACTTCCTGCTGCAGGTTCCGATTCGTAGCGGCAATGATTCGGGTGTCGATCTTGATCGGACCTTTACCCCCCAACCGCTCAATTTCTCGTTCCTGAATGGCCCGTAGTAATTTGGCCTGTAATTCGAGTGGAAGCTCCCCGATTTCATCGAGAAATAGGGTACCGCCATTCGCTAATTCAAACTTGCCAATCCGCTTTTCAGTGGCCCCGGTAAAGCTTCCCCGCTCGTGCCCGAACAACTCCGATTCGATGAGTTGGGCCGGTAAGGCGGCACAATTGACTTTGACAACCGTTCGGCCTTGTCGCGTAGATCGGTTGTGGATGGCTCGGGCTACCAGCTCTTTACCCGTTCCGGTTTCACCCAAAATCAGTACCGTTGCGTCGGTTCGGGCTACCTGGCTAATGTTGGTGAACACGGCTTGTAAGGCAGCACTGGAGCCAATAATCTCTTCGAAATTATGGCTGGTCTTGATCTCTTCGGTGAGGTAGGTTTTTTCGAGTTCGAGCTGCTCACTCAGGGTTTTGATGCGTTCAAAGGCCAACAGGTTTTCCAGGGCCATTCCCATCTGAACGCTAATATCCTGTAAGGTGCTGAGATCTTTGTAGGTGAAGGCATAGGGGGCCCGACTGGCCAGTACCAACGAGGCCATGGCCTGATCTTTGATGAAGATGGGCACGTACATGACCGAAGGCAAACCCAGTTTCTGGTAGAGATCACTCACGGCATTACCGGATGGGCCATCCGTAAACTGGCTGCCGACGCAAAGGGTGGGTTTCATAAGCCAGTAGGGCATATCGGACAAAGACTGTTGCCAGTCGGCGGGCTGCAGGCCGTGCCGTTGCATCAGTTCCTGCTCGGTTACGGTCACAAAAACACCGACTTCTTTCTGAGCTATACTCGTCACGGAAACCGTTTCCGGAGCTGGACCAACCCGGTACAGGGTAACCATATCTACGGGCATTCGTTCGTTGATACTACCCGCCACCTGGGCCAAAACGGACCGGACATCACTACCATTTCGAAAGGCATTGACAATCGTTAGTTCGATGGCTTTCAGCTGGCGGCGAGCCTCTAATTCTTCGTAAGCCAGTAAATTATCCAGAGCCAGGGCAATCTGAGGCGTAATCAGACTAACGGCCTGGTACTCTTTCGGCGTAAAACCCTCCAAGGACGTACTAGATACAATAATCGTAGTTCTGGAATTACGCTTGAGCTGAATGGGAAAGAGCATCAGCGATTGTACCTGAAAATGATCCCGGCAGGAGCGGGCGGTGATGTAATGCTCACAGAGTTGCTGAAAGTCTTCACCGACAAAGATTCCCCTTTGTTCACCCAGTCGATCCGGAGCTTCCCGATCCAGTTTGTCCAGCATTTGCCCATCCGTTTGGCTGGGTAACAGAGCGGTTGGGTTGATCCGTACAAACGTATGTTCTGACGTTTTTTCCAGCATCAGCCAGTAAAAAGAGGACTCATCTGGTAAGCCAATCCGCAGGTTAAGAAAGGAAAAGGGGACGAGTTGATTAATCTGCTGAGCAATGGCCAGACACAGCTGATCCCGATCCTGAATGGTAACAATAGCGTTGTTGACGGCAATCTGAATGGCCTGTTGCTGCCGGAGCTTGGCTTCTTCGCTGTGAGCGTGACGATAGCGGGCTAGTTCCAGCGTGGTCAGTACGTCTTTTTCGCGAAACGGCTTGGTCAGAAAGCCGAAGGGCTGGGTACGTTTGGCCGCTTCGAGCAGCTCGTTGCTAAGATTAGCCGACAGGAAAACGAACGGTATGGCCTGTTCTTTCAGCCATTCTGCCAGATCAATACCCGTTTCTGGCCCAATGAGTAAAATGTCCAGTAAAACAATATCCGGTGTTTGCTGGGCCATGCGTTCCTTGGCTTCCTGTACGGAGGCCGCCAAACCTAACACATCATACCCCGCGTTAGTTAGTATCCGTCGAAGATCGTGGGCAATCAGAAACTCGTCCTCCACCACTAGTAGGGAAGGGAGTCGGTTCAGTTCACCGTAGTAAGCCATAGCCGTTTTGTGAATTTAATGCGGAGTAAAGATACAAGAGGCGATTTACTCACAAACGAAGCTCCAATATATTGGAGGCTCTATTCTATTGGAGGTGAGTTTTAGCAGCGTGTAGGTCTTAAAGGTTTGACTGTCAGGCAATAGTGTTTTGGAAGGTCTATTCATGACCCTTGGCATTGTGTTGGCGAGCGTATCACTAGCTGATGCTCTATCTTTAAAAATCCAAAACTATGAAACGCTTCCTTTCTAACGAGTCTCTTCTTGCCCAGCAATTTGAAGCCAACCATTGGCCTATGTCGGTTAATAGAGATCCCTCATACTCATACGAAATTGTGCTGATTCAGGCCGGTAGTGGCTCCTATCAGGTGAATGGAAATCAGTCTAGGTACCAGGTTGGGGATGTGTTTTTTCTGGGACCCTCGGATAGATACAGTTTCAAGATTTCTCAAAAGACCTGCTTTTATAGTCTGTTGTTCTCCATTCCTTACGTAGCCAGTCTGATGCCGACAGCGGGTCAGGGGTGGCCATACGTCGTCGACTATAGCGTACCGTTATCGGGTACACTCATCAGTAATTCTAGTGAGCAACGAAGTCTGCTGGCCTTAGTAGAAATTATTCTGGCGGAACAGCAGCTGCACGGCGTACTGGCGAATTCGGTCGTTGAATCGCTGATGAAAACCATTTTGAGTTTATTAGATCGGTATCTTGCTCAACATTCGGTTAGCGAATCTGCCCGGTCGGTAAGCCCTTCGGCGTTTATCCAACGCGTACTGACGTACATCGGTCAGCACATTACGGAACCTCAGTTGTTGCGAATGGAAAACATGGCGGAGGTATTCAACTATTCCGCCAGTCACCTAGCGGCCCTATTTAAGCAACAGGTGGGCGAGTCCATTCAGCAATACATCATTCAGTACAAACTCAATCGGGTAGCCACTCGGTTAAGTCTGAGTACCCTGACCATTTCTCAAATCGCAGATGAATTCGGTTTCTCCGATGTTTGTCATTTAAACAAACTTTTCAAACGACATTACCAGTACACCCCCACGGACTATCGCCGGAGTTTAGCAGTATCTTGACCGCACGCGTTTTTATTCGTGAAGAACGTTTCTGTAGCAGTTGAACTTTGGAGTGGTCTACCGTCGTTTCTGGTTGGACAGACTATTCGCATCCAATAGTACTTCTCTCCCAGGTTTGTCTTTCCGCAGGGAAGCGTGTATTTTTAACCGTATCACTTTTTGTAAACAGCAGCCATGTCTACGATCCATTCATTACCGGAGGGCTTCAGCCAAAACGATCAGCTACCGATCCGAATCGTTTCGCCGGATTTTGGTCATCTATCGCCGGAGGTCGCGGATCAATACGGTCTTACGCATCGCTTACCCTACTACTTTTTTATTTTTGTACTAGAGGGGTCAAGCCAGTACGGCGTGGATCTGGATACGATCGACGTTGGAAAGCACGAGGTACTGTTCTGCTTACCCCACCAGATTCAGCAGCTTCCCATTCATATTCACGCGAAGGATTATTATAAACTGGGCTTTGATGAAGCCTGCCTGGCCCAACTACCGAAGCCTTATCCGTTCTTGCTGAATCCACTGAACCAGCAGAAAATCCGATTTTCACCCGCTGCTGCTGGTCGGGTACAATCCATTTTCGAAATGCTCCAGACGCTATTACGCAGCCCGGATACGGAACCTGAATTGATTCTGGCCCATCTGAATAGCCTGCTTACGGAGTTGAACACCGCCTATTTTGCAGCGGACAAGAAACCGACGGATGACCGACTCGCAAAATTCATTGGCTTTAAAGTATTTGTTGAAAACAACCTGATCGATCATCCGAGTATCAAAGCGATTGCCGAGGAACTGGCCGTGAGTACCGACAGCCTGTGCCAGATTGTCAAACACTATTCCGGTCGATCGCCCAAGGAATTCATTACCAACCGTCTTATTCTGGAAGCCAGACGTCGGCTGTACTACGGTGAACGCTCGTCCGTAAAGGAACTGGCCTTTGAACTGGGCTTTAATGACCCGGATTACTTCTCCCGGGTATTCAAAAAGGAAACGGGGAAAACGGTTGCCGCGTTTTTTCAGGATTTGTCCTGAACCCATCGGCTTTCGTCCGGCTCCGCTAAGCGTACACGCCCGAATTTTGTTCCGTATTTAAATCATACGTAGATGAACAAGCCATTCGGAAAAATACTGTTAACGGGTGTAACCGGTCTGGTGGGAGCACGCCTGCTCCCCCGTCTCATGGAAGCGGGTTGGGATTGTCGGGCACTGGTACGTGCGGGCAAAGACGTACCGACCGGCGTGTCGATTATGGAGGGCGATTTGTTTGACGAGGCCTCGCTTATTCAGGCCGTACAGGGGGTGGAGGCCATCATCCACTTGGCCGCCGTCTTCCGTACACCAGACCTGGATTTGATCTGGAAAAGTAACCTCGAAGGTACGCGAAACCTGATTGCTGCCGCTAAAATCCACGCTCCCAACGCCCGATTTATTTTTGCCAGTACCACGCACGTCTACGATGCCGGCAGTTCGCATCCCGGTCGCGAGGACGATCCTGTTCATTCGGAGCATCCGTACCCCGCGAGCAAAGTGGCCGCCGAAAAAGAAGTACAGGAAAGCGGTCTGAACTGGTTGATTCTGCGATTTCCGTTCGTGTATGGCGATGGCGATGGTCATCTGGAAACGCTCCCTCAGCATTTGAAAGCTACGCAATGGCATCCCGCCATGCGAATGAGTACCATTCACCACCGCGACATCGCTACGGCCATGCACCTGGGCCTGGCCGGGGCTTTCGATGGCCGCATAGTCAATATTGCCGATGAGGGTCCCGTTTCGATTTACGAACTGGTGCAGTTAGTAGGCGAAACCCTGGAGGATTCAGCGGAGCCGCTTCCCAATCCCTGGTACCTGCATGCGGATGCTTCACTGGCCCGTAGTTTGGGTTTTCAGCCCGTCGTCAGAACGGTTTATCAGGCCGTGCAGGAAAAGTTACTGTAAGACAGGTCTGAACTTTGAAAGTGATCAGGGCGTACCCAATTCTTGCCGGGCAAACTCAATCCAGCTCGTTTGGGCAGGGACCTTACGCATGGGAGGGATGCCCGTATACTCGTACTGAACCAGAGCCGGATTTCGGGTCGTGGAGCTTTCCAGTACGTAGGCTGAATTAGGAACCGGTATCGTCATGATATTGCCGTAGCCAATGTATCCCCCGGAGTTTTCTCCGACGGTAACTACTTTTTTACTCCGCATACCCGCTAACACGAACGTTTCGCAAGAGCTGCCGCAGTTACGGTTATACAGAATCAGCACTTTTCTGGGCTTTTCCAGGCGGATTTTAGAGGTGCTATCCGCTTTCGGCTGATCCTGACGCAGGCGTATAAACGTTCCTTCCGGCACTTGTTTCATTTGCTGAATCAGGTCCTTTCGGTAGCTGGTCAGGGCTGGATTGGGACTGTTTTTTAGCAAGTTTTCGTACTGTTTGATGATGCCCGATGTAGCCAAATATTCCGTAAACGAATCATCGGTGGATGGGTGGGTATACAGCAAGGGAAGCAAACGTTGATAAGCCAGCGAACTACCCCCGCCATTGTCGCGGACGTCGATGAGCAGATACGGCGTTCGTTGCAGAGCGGGCGTCAAGGCCTGAAAAGTAGAATCCAGCGTGGAAAGATACTCCCGACTAAAGGTACTGATGCTTAAGTAAGCCGTACTGTCATCCAGTAGCTTAAACGTAGTGAGGGCCGTAGGAATGGAATCCTGGGTATGTTTAGAAGCAGTCGTAGCGACGGGATAGAGTTTCGTCCACTCGCCAATCCGGGTGACGGGCTGATCAATGGTTAACAATTCCAGAGATAAAGAATGGTCCTGCAGATACCCCTGATACTGGTAGGTGTCTGCGGCCATTCTTTTGAGTTCAAGCTTTACCTGGCCGGGCTTCCAGGTCGGACTTTTGGTTTGCAACAAGACGCCATAATAATCCCGATAGGCGTTCTTGTTTTTCTGAATTAGCACCTGATATGAGCCATACAGGTCATAAATACCTTCCACCGGATCGTTTGAATGTTTGACATAGTTGTACGCCTTTGCCGAATCCACAGCTACGGTTTCGGTGTTGCGAAAGGCGGCTGAGGCCAGGAATGCTTTGAGTTGATCGGGATCACTGACATCGAGGGTACTTGCCGCATGCACCTGCGAGTGATGATCCTTGAAATAAGCCATGTACTGATGTAAAAACAAACTACAGCGGCGTTTCCCCTCTTTCTGTATTTGCCGGCGAATGCCCCGTTTGAACGTTTCATACGCGGGTCGTTGATCAGCGGTTACGACATGCCGGAAAGAAGCCTGATTTTTCTCTACGTAATTCGAAATGAAAGTAAACGCTTCCAGACAATCGCAATCTGCCTTTGGGGTCGTTTGGGCGAAAACCGTTGGGTCGGAGACTAAACTACCAAGCAGAAAAATCAGACAGAAAAACGGGTGTTTAACGATCATTTTCAGTTGATTATACTGGTGAAGCATACAAAATAAGAAATGTATGCTTCTTAAATGAAGGTTTGTAAAATTTTGTTTACCTAATGTATGCTTTCAAACGGTACTGATGAGCTAGAAAGAATAGTGGATAAGAACGGCAATTCTCAAGAAAATCCGCTACAATCTCAATCAATACCGACACTCAGAATCGAGGTGCCGAGTCTAGTTTTGACTTACGAAACAGTTGGTCAAAACCCTTTCTCCATTATGGATTATTCATCCCTACTCCGTCAGTTGTATCAGGATTTCAACGCCCGTCAGATTGACCGCGTACTAGCTCATATGCACCGCGATGTGGCCTGGCCCAATGGCTGGGAAGGCGGTTACGTGTCTGGTCACGACGAAGTACGAGCGTATTGGCTTCGACAATGGCAAGAAATCGACCCCCATGTGGAACCGCTTGCGGTGGAAACCCGACCCGACGGTCAACTCGCCGTTCACGTACATCAGGTGATCAAGGATTTAAACGGTCAGGTCGTAAACGATACGAAACTGTATCATGTTTACCGTTTTGAAGCGGATAAAATCCAAACGATGGTTATTGAACACGAATAGAGGATCAGAGCAAACTTTCGGGTGTTTCGTACCAATAAAAAGGAAGCAATCGCATGGATCGCTTCCTTTTTATTGGTACGAAAGAAATCACCTACTACACCAGTTTCATTTTAACGGGATCCCAGTGGATGATTTTCTTACTAAAATAACTTTCGTTACAGGCCAGGGCCGGAGCCGCGGCACGGAAACCGAATTCGGCGTCTTCCACTACGGGTTTGTTAGATCGGATGGCTTCGAAGAAATTCGTGAAGTGGTCTAAATGATCGTCGTAGCCCTGCGGTGCTTTAAAAACGATATCTTCCTTTACTTTTCGCTTGCGTTGCTGGGGCGTCCATTTGGCGTCGTACTCTTTCTGCATTTCCTCCTGCATTTGTTTGGAGAAGGTAAAGACGGAATCATAGCCACCAAAACCGGGAGCTTCGGGCAACAGACTGTGCTTGACGGTAATGCTGTTCCCCACCACATCAATCACACCTTCGGATCCTACCAGCCGGATGACTTCCTGACCACCCGTGCCACTGATGAAATTCACCTGTAAAGTCAGCTGGAAGGCGGCGTGCTCTTTGGTTTCGGGATACTGCATGACGCCCGACATCACATCGGGCATATTCCGGCCGTCTTTCCAGTAGCTGAATTGTCCGGTACTGTAAATGCTTTCCGGACCTTTGGAGTTGGTAATCAGGTGCGTACCGCTCAGCAGGTGAATGAACAAATCACCAGCCACGCCCGTACCTACTTCTTTAAACGCCCGCCACCAGAAAAACTTCTTGGCATCAAATGGCATTTTATCCGTTACGGCAATGAAGCGTTCCCAGTCGGTGGTACTGGCGTTGGCATCTTTTGGAATGGTGTATTCCCAGGCCCCAATGGAGCTTTGGCGATCATAAACCGCATTCACCATGTTGAGCTTGCCAATCTCCCCGGCGGCCAGTAATTCCTTGGCTTTCGCATAGCCAATACTACTGACCCGCTGACTGCCTACCTGCAACACCTTACCCGATTTTTTAGCCGCCGCAATGACCGAAGGACCTTCGCTAATTTTATACACCATCGGTTTTTCGCAGTACACGTGCTTGCCCTTGGCCAGAGCGTCCAGGGTCATGCGGGCGTGCCAGACGTCGTGCGTAGCAATGATGACGGCGTCGATATCTTTCCGGTCCAACAGCTCCTGGTAATTTCGGGTCGTGAAGAGTTCTTTCCCGTACTTTTCCTTCGCGTTTTCAATTCTTCCGGTGTACAGATCGCAAATTCCGGCCAGTTCGACACCCGGCACTTTAAGGGCCGTATTTAAGTCAAAGTGGCCCTGCACTCCGTAACCAATCACCCCCAGACGAATGGTGTCATTAGCAGAAATTCTCTTTTCAAACTGAAGAATGCGTTCTTCCGCCTTGGCTTGAGCAGCTAGGGAGGAAAGGGGCGAAGAGGCCGCAGCCAGACTGGTAGCCGCAATTTTTTGCAGAAATTGTCTTCTTGATTTAGAGGAATGTTGATCCATGAGGTGATGACGTTAAATTACTTGACGGCGTAGCTGACAAAGGCAATCTTCCGACTGTCGGGACTCCACGAAGGTACATTGATTGTTCCCTGCCCACCGTAAAAAACGGGTGTAATATCCTGAATAGTTTTGGTTTTCAGATTCATCAGGCGAAGTTTTACGTTTTTGCCGAATAAATGATTCTGTTTTTCATCGGAAGTATACGCGATGTAAACGAGCCACTGATTGTCGGGCGAGGGATGGGGAAACCAGTTGGAATGCGGGTCAGAGGTTAACTGCTCGGGATTGGACCCGTCGGGTCGCATCCGCCAAATCTGCATGTGACCCGTGCGGTAGGAATTAAAATAAATGTATTTGCCATCGCTGGAGTATTCCGGACCGTCGTCGAGTCCCTCCGTATGAGTGAGTCGCTTTTCCAAACCTCCATCCGTACTTATTGCGTAAATATCAAAATTGCCGTTTCGTTCGCCGCAGTAAACCAGGGTTTTGCCGTCCGGACTCCAGCCGTGCCAAAAAGAAGGAACTTCCCGAGTGATTTTTCGAGGTTCCCCGCCCTGAATGGGGAGAATGTAAATGGCCGATTTGTACGATTTAGGCGAGGGGTCCTGTTTATCATTGTGACTGATCGCCAGCCATTTTCGATCCGGCGAAATGCCGTGATCGTTATTACACTGGTTGGCAAATCCGGTGTTCAGTCCCTGAAGGGTTGCGGACTTCAGGGGAAGCGTAAAGAGCTTTCCTTTGCTATTGACGATCAAGTACTGATCCGGGTGCCAGTTGGGAGCTTCGAGGTGTTTTTGAATCCGGAAGATGGTATCGATTTTCCCCGTACCAATATCGACGGTGTGAACGAAACTCGTCGTGTCTTTTTGGGCAATACTCCTTACCGATAGAGCCATCAACGAAAGACATAGAAGGGACCTAACAAGCGTCCATTTAGAAGCTGTGTTTTGCGTTTCCATAAAAAATAGAGCGGATAAAATAAGAGGTTTCTATCAAAAGTGAGTAATTGAATCGTCATCAATCAAAAGGAGATAAGGGTCAAAAATGGTAATTAAAATGGAAATAATAATACTTTTGCAGGTCTATTCATGGGCAGATTTGAAGAACGATGCAAGAATTGGGTGATGAAAAGTATATCTCACATTTGTCCATTGACTGTGTGATTTTCGGTTACGAAGCAAAGGCATTGAAAGTACTGATTGCCAAATTCAAGTTTGGGGAAGGCGTGTTTGCATTGCCCGGCGGTTATGTCCGTAAGACGGAAGGAATCGATCAGGCGGCCAGCCGGATTCTTCGGGAAAGAACGGGACTGACGGATATATACCTGGAACAGTACCGCGTGTTTGGGGATGAAAACCGTATTATCAAGAGTAAGTACCGGGAAACCATCAAGTCTCAGTTGCAACGGTTTGATCGCCAGCGATTCGATACTGGAGTAGTGGAATGGTTGACCAGCCGCTTTATCAGTATTGGCTACTATGCATTGGTAGATATTACGAAGGTAAATCCGCAATGTGGCGAGTTTGATGAATACCTCGAATGGCGAAACATTGAGGACATTCCTGAAATGATTCACGATCACGGAGAAATTCTGGAATACGGATTGCAGGCACTTCGCCAGAACTTGGATCAGAAACTGATTGCCTTTAATCTTCTGCCGGAAACCTTTACGATGCGGGAAGTACAGGAGCTTTACGAAGCCGTCTACCATCGCTCGTTTCCTATCAATAACTTCCAGAAAAAAATCCTGGATCTGGGGGTTCTGGAACGCCTTCACAAAAAATACACTGGTGCGGCTAATACGGCACCGTATCTCTATCGCTTTAAAAAAAGCAGTCAATAGCAGGTGTTGTATGCGTAATAATTAAAAGACTGAAATTGAAAAGGTTACTGTAAAACTGGTAACTTGGCAGAAGCGGGGAGTCTTACCCGTACCTTTTTCATCCTCTAATATTGAACCTTATGAAATCGAGCTTCCGCTTTGCATTAACACTACTTTTCGTTTTCAGTATTTCATCATTGACTATGGCTCAGGCAGACAAAAGTCAGCGACCCAGCCCACCGGCCACGGCTACGGGAAAAATTGGTACGGCAACCGTAACCATTCAATACAATAGTCCTTCGGTGAAAGGACGTACTGTTTGGGGCGAACTAGTCCCCTACGGTAAAGTATGGCGGGCGGGAGCCAACGAGGCCACCACCTTTGAAACGGACCAAGCGATTCAGGTCGGAGGAAAAAGCTTGCCCGCGGGTAAGTACACCCTATTTGCCATTCCCGAAGAAAAACAGTGGACGTTTATCTTTAATTCACAAACGGGCCAGTGGGGAGTGAAACGGACGGGGGAAGCGAACCTGGACCGGGCAAATGACGTACTGACCGTGACGGCCAAACCCAAAGCAATGGCCTCTGCCAGTGAACGGCTGATGTATGAAGTGACGCCCCAAGGATTTACCTTGAAATGGGCTACGCTGGAAGTACCCGTTTCACTGAAAGAATAAGCTTCATAACTAAGCCGCGGCAGCCCAATGGAGTTTGCCGCGGCTTAGCTGTAATTCGGACGAAGAACTTACAATTGCAGACCTCCCGACACCTCAATCCGTTGAGCATTGACCCACTTGGCTTCGGGTGTACACAGAAAAGCAACGACACCCCCAATGTCTTCGGGCTGACCGATCCGGGGAATCGCAGTAACACTTTTCAGGTGCTCTTGTAGTTGCGGGGTATTTTTAAGTCGCCCGCCGCTGAAGTCCGTCGCAATGGCTCCCGGAGCTACCACATTGACATTGATTCCTCTAGGACCCAGCTCTTTCGCCAAGTAACGGGTCAGTACTTCAATACCCGCTTTCATACTGGCATACGTGGCAGAGCCCGGGAAGGTCAAGCGAGTTAAACCCGTCGAAATATTGACAATACCGCCGTTATCATTGAGTAAGAGCAGGAGTTTTTGCGTTAAGAAAAATACGCCCTTAAAGTGGATATTGAGTAGGGTATCGAATTGATCTTCCGTAGTTTCGGCGAAGCTGGGAATGACCAGATTCATACCAGCGTTGTTGACCAGAAAATCAAATTTGTCTGTAGCGAAGGTGTTCTTCAAGACCGTTTGTAGGGCTGAAACAAACGTATTCAATTCGGCAATGGCTCCTACATTGAAAGGTAATACGGCGGCTTTCTGTCCGCGTGTTTCAATCTCAGCGGCTACGGCCAATGCCTTTTCCGGCTGGGTATGATAGGTAAGGATAACGTCTATTCCTTTTTGGGCAAGGCGAAGAGCCATGTCCCGACCGAGTCCGCGACTTCCGCCCGTAACGAGTGCAATTTTGCGTGTCATAGCGTGTGAAATGTTAGGCTACAAAGGTGATAGGTTGACCCCTGATGCCTTTGTAAACATCAAACCGATGTTTGCAAAATTCAAACGCTACTCATTTTCGAAAGCTTACCGGAGACCAAGACGTTTGCTTTCGAAAGAAATTGGAAAAATGGGCTACTTCTTCAAATCCCAGACCATACGCAATCTCTGAGATATTCCAATCTGTGTGTTTCAACAAGCGTTTGGCTTCCTGGATAAGTCGCTGGCTAATCAGATCCGTAGTTGTTTTGCCCGTCGTGGTTTTCAACGCCCGATTAAGCGAATTAACGTGGATGGATAGACGATCGGCAAAGTCCTTGGCCGTTCGTAGGGGAAGCGGCTGGTGAGGGGATTCAATGGGGAACTGCCGTTCGAGTAATTCCACAAACAGCGAAGAGGTCCGAGCGGTACTCGTATGACGGGCCGCCGTAAGGGGTTGAAGCTTTTGCCCCCGATGGATAAGTTCCAGTAAATACGCTCGGATCAGATCGTACTTGTAAACATAATCCGAAGCAAGCTCTTGATGCATTTTTTTGAAAATCAGCTCTATCTGTACGGATTCTTCTTCGGAAAGCTGAAAAATGGGATACGCACCGGCCTGAAAAATGGGTAATTCGTCGAGCACTACGCCTCCTTGGGTCGCTAACAAAAATTCTTCGGTAAAGACGCAGAAGTACCCGGCTTGTTCCAAATCCTGTGGCAACCAGTGATAGGGTATTTTGGGCGTGGCGAACAACAAAGCACTGCTTTCAATTTCAATGGTTTTATCCGCGTACTCGGCCCGATTATGCCCTTGGATAAAGCTTATTTTGTAATACGAACGGCGATTGTAAGGCATCGCTACTTGCCCCGTCTCCCGAAACGTTTGAAATACTTCGTGTATACTGAAGACATTGAAATGTCCGATTTCTTTTGAAATACCCGGGGGTAAAAAGGCTTCTAAGTTACGATGGCCTGAAGTAGCTACGGCCTGATAGAATTCGTCGAGGGTACGCGTTTTCATAAATGCCCTGGTTGCAATCATTAAAGGTACGCTAATTTTCAATAGCCATTCCTACGGCTTGATCCGAACAAGCGAGACGGGGTATTTCAATTCGTACCAGCACTTACATGCCTCTGCGTCTGATAACCTTTGTCCGGTTGGAGGGATATGCAAGAAAAAGGTTTGAAATCAGTTTGTTAGAATAGCTGCCATTCCAGCAATACGTGTATACTTGTACCGCCGCTACTACCCGTATGAAAGCCCTCCGCTACTGGTTCCAAACGGGTACCTACCTTTTCTCTTCAACCGTCACGCCGCGTGCTAAAACCTTATGTCTAGCTCAAGAGCAAATTATGCCCTCTTTTTTACTTACACCGTCTTCGTAATTGTCAGTTTGTGGCAGCACGAAATGTGGCGGGACGAACTACAGGCCTGGGGTATTGTGGCCAGTACCGCCAACCCATTCGATTTAGCGGTTAATGCCCGGTACGAAGGTCACCCTTTACTTTGGTTCGTTCTGCTTTGGCCCCTGGCTCAGCTTTTCGATCATCCCAATGTGATGCAGGTACTGCATGGAGCTCTGGCGTTGGGCAGTGCGTACCTGATTATCTTCAAAAGCCCTTTCCGGTTTCTTGAAAAAATCCTTATTCTGTTCAGTTACTATTTCATTTATGAATACGTAACCATCAGTCGGAACTACCAGATTGGTGTCCTTATCATTTGTGGCATATGCGTACTTTGGCGAAATCCGCAGAAAAATCTCTTGGCGATTAGTGGCTTACTATTTCTTTTACTGCAAACCAATGTTTTTGCCTTTCTGGTGGGTTTAGGATTGGCCGTTGGATTGCTCGCCGAAGAAGTGTACGCCCGGCGAATCTGGCCGTTGCGAAGCAAATCCCTGTTAGCGGCTTTAGTAATTCTGGCGGGAGTAATGGGGACCGCTCAATCGCTGCCCCCCGCCGACTCGGGCTTTCTGACTCAGTGGACCAGCCGTTTCGATTCGGGTACCTTTTTATTTGCGGCAGCGGGGGTAGCTCATGGATTTCTCCCATTAAGCAGTTTTTCTGAATATCATTATTGGAATTTTTCTCTATTTCCGTTTGGATTGGGCGTGAAGCTGGCCCTGGGTTTGGTTCTGGCTGTACTCGCTATCTTTTCGAAACCCAAGTCTTCGGTAGCTCTGATCATACTCGTAGCCTCTGTTTTCTTCATTTTTATCTTTACTTACGAAAAGCCCCGAGGTCTGTTCCGCCACTTTGGTCATTATACGCTGGCCCTGATTGCCGCCTACTGGATTGATGGGTATAAGCAATCCTCCCGACCCGTCTTTACGCTGGGTTATTTTGGTGTCGGCATATTACTGCTTCAGGTCTTGGCGGGGATGAATGCCTGGTACCGGGATCTGCGGTATCCCTTTTCTCAAGCCGAGGCTATGGCCTTGTACCTTCAGAAAACGTATCCGGCTTGTACACCCGTCGCTGGTGTTTTTCAGGATTATATGATTCCTTTAGAATGGTTTTTGGGCAGATCTATCTACTGTCTGGATGTACAGCAGGAGCGTCCTTATGTGCTTTGGAGCAAAAGTCACTGGAATGACACCTTGAACAACCAGCCGGATTCTCTAACCTACCAACGCTTTATTACCTATCAGCAAAGCCATCCCGAATCGGTACTTGTTATGACGTATCATACATCGAACCATCCCGAAGTAGGGCAACAGGATACCCTTCGTTCGGCCGAAGGTACCTACGTATTTACTTGCCTGAAGAAGTTTGACGGCTCCATCACAAGTGAAGATTACTACTTGTTTAATACTAGGAAAGTCGACTCTAGGTAAACGCAGACCTGTTAGAGCTCATTTAGTAGAAAAATGGAATTGCTATTGAATGATGATAAAGTACGCCATCTCGTTGAAAAGATGCTACTATGCATCGGTTCAACAGGAGTGTACTTTTTATGCGAAATGAATCTGATTGCCCGTTGATCAAGGCAAGGTTTCCGGGCAGGCCGCTACTTCTTCAAACCTTCGAAACCTAGGCTTTGTTTGGATAAACTGTAGTTTCTAATTGTAGAAAGACGTAAGAGAAAATAGGCAAAAGATATAGGGATTGAAAAACGGAGTTTTTAACTTAAGACTTTAAACCTCATACATTAAACTTCTCCTCCCATTCAAACGATGTCTAAAGCTCTATTTATCTTTTTCGTAACAGGATTAGCTCTAATGAGCCGACATGTGCATAGCCAGGTTCCTCACCTGGCAGGCGATATTTATGTATCGCTAGAACAGGGGACGATGAAGGCCGATCTGTCCGTTTCTAATCTTCCGAAAACCAGCAATTACTCCATTCAACTAAATAGCGGATTGAATATAAAGTTTTTCCGGGATAGTACGGATCGTTTTTCGTATTCAGCAGAACGCGAGTACCAGCCGGAAAAATCGTACGAGAGTTTTCAGTACTGGTTTCCCAGTAACGATCGGAAAAGTCGCTATCTGCCCGCTCATTTTAAAATCAGTTACCTAGGAGCTTTTCCCATCCACGCTGATTCCACGAAACTAAGTGAGCGGGGAGACTGGAAGGGAAATATTGCTCTAAACGGGAAAACGATTCGGGTAACGGAACAGTCAGCCTGGTATCCTATCCTGTATAACCTGGCAGAGGATAAAACCTACACCAGCGTAACGTATGATTTGACCATTCACGTCCCCGGAGCCAAGGCGATTTACCTTAATGGCCAGCCTCCTCAGAAGGGGTCAGTAGCTCATTTTCAATCGGATCAACCTTTTCCATTACTGCTGTTTGCTGGCGACTTTGACTTTAAAAAAGAGCAAAATACGTACCTCATTAATACGACCTTGAGTCAGGGACAAACCCAAGTACTGGATGGCTGGTTTACCCGGATTAAAAACTATTACCAGGACCATCTGGATGTTCCCTACGGAGTCGATGTTACTTTGCTGGCCAGTACCCCCGTTTCCCAGCGAAACGACTGGTTGTTTGTTACCTATCCCACTGTTGCTTCCGTCAGCCCCAAGAATTGGCTAAACACACTGGTAAATCCGAAAACCCAGACTATTTCGGATTCCAATTATATCTCTCTGATTTCTCACGAGTTAGGCCATTATTACTTTGGCACGGTCTTTCGACCTAACTCGACTTTGTACTGGGCTTTTTTGGAGGGCGTAACCGAATATATCTCTTTACAGGCCGTCCGTGATCTGGTGGGAAAAAGCTATTACGACCGCAAAATTAGACAGTATATAACCGCCAGTCGGAAATTGCAAAACTTTAAAGGGTTAGCAGAAATCAACAGTCCGAGCGAAATTAATGAGACCTATCGCTATCAATATATTCCGCTGTTACTGACGGGATTGGAAGCAAAGCTCGGACGGCCTCAATTATGGAAATGGCTCCGAAGTATCCTTCAGACGGAAAAGCCCCTAACCAACTACGCATTCTTCAAGGAAAGCCTGCTGCAAAGCGGCGTAGATGAGCGAACATTCGAAGATTTGGAAAGCCAGTACCTACGTTCGTCGGCTGGCTTACCAAATCTGCTGGCAGCATTCCATTCCTATGAAATTCCTAGCCAGTCGAATCCTACTACGACTTATGCTTACTACTGGGGGGTAACCGGGCAGAGGCAGTCTCCCAATGCAGCAGCAAAACCGCAGGTTTTCTATACGGGCGTCAAGCGCATGAAAGCTGGAGAAGATCTAACGAAGGTAAGTCAGCGGTATTTTGATTTTGCTAAACGTAAGTGCTCCGATCTAGAGGAATGTTTTAGCGACTTTAATACCTACGAAACCTTGGAACAAGCTCAGAAGGCCCAGAAAAACTGGTTAAATCGCTTATTGGCAACGCACGAGTTAAAAGCGGTTGATTTTTAAGGGTAATAGGAAAGAGCCGGCGGCTAAACGCATTACTCCGCTAGTCCTGTTTGAACGACTATTGTACCAAGGCAAACTCATGTAACGGTAGTCTTACTTTTTTCAGGTTGGCATAGGGATCCTGTTCGGCATCGCGGTAGCCTAAAGACAACAACACTACACTTTTCAAACCCTTCTCTGGTAAACCCAACAATTGGTCCAGTTTTTCGTGATTGAAACCTTCCATAGGAGTCGTATCTATTTTCAACTCAGCCGCGGCGATGAGGCCGGTTCCCAGTCCGATGTAAGCCTGCCGGGCTGCCCAGCTAAAGTTGGCTTCGGGTGTTTGAGTCAGCATGTGCGTTTCCAGGGCTTGTTTAAAACCTGCCAGTTGTTCCAGGGGTATTTCACGAACGGCTGCCACGTGGGCCATATAGTCATCAATGATGTCCTGCGTTATATTTTCGAAAGCAGCAAAGACGAGTAAATCGGAGGCTTCCAGAATCTGGGCATTGAAGGAATCTTTGGCCAGCTCTTCCCGTATGGCCGCATCTTTTACCACAATCACGCGGTACGGTTGCATACCGGTGGACGAGGCACTAAGGTTAATAGCGTCCAGAATAGTTTGAATGGCTTCGTCAGACACTTTTTGGTTGCTGTATTTTTTGACTGCGTA
Source organism: Siphonobacter curvatus (assembly GCF_002943425.1). NCBI lineage: Bacteria > Pseudomonadati > Bacteroidota > Cytophagia > Cytophagales > Cytophagaceae > Siphonobacter > Siphonobacter curvatus. The sequence continues at coordinate 8,800 of NZ_PTRA01000002.1, read as the reverse complement.
TCGCCAGGTAAGGCTTTCTTTGAGAGACATAATCTGATTACTTTTTTGTGATGGGGCAAATTTCTGCGACACTTGGTTTACTTTTGTCATCAACTAACTAAAAGTAATGGTGACATTTAGGTAACCAGCTTAGACACGCATGGACCAACCCATCATAAATAACAGAGCCTGTTTTACTACACCCCATGATCCTCAGGCCTGTAACAAACGAATCATGGCCATCCACGATACCTTGTACGTACTGGGTGGTAAATGGAAGATTTCGATTATTACCAGTCTGGGATTTGGCAAGAAACGGTATTCGGAACTACTCCGGGAAGTAAAGGGTATTTCCGGCAAAGTTTTAAGCCGGGAACTAAAAGAAATGGAAACCAACCTGCTAATTACACGAACCGTACTGGATACCCAGCCCGTAGCCGTGGAATACGAGCTTTCCGAGTATTGCGAAAACCTGTTACCAGTCATTTTCAAACTGGCCGAGTGGGGGACGGAGCATCGGAAAAAGATTGTCAGTGTACCATAGGTTTGTCGGGTACTAGGTATGAAGTTTATAGTTTAAAGTGGAAGAACGCGGCTGACCTGCGGCGTGCAAAGAAGAGTATATTCGGCTTCTGTACGGCATCAGACAGCTCATGAATCGACTGGTCCGGGACGGGGTCAGACCGCCGAATGCTCTGGATGGTAGTGATAAATTTTGATCCGTCTATACTGTTTTGGAAGTGGTGAGTAGGGTTTTGTGGTACAGGGTTTTAACCTGGTAAAGAGGCTGGCATGTGTGTATTTCTCGGGATGACTATCCAGAACACACATTCTTAAATCTTTACTGGAGGGGAACTATCCTGCTCCTACGGGGTTAGGCTAAAACTCAGTTTAAATCATCGCACTGTATGCAGTGGATCAATGACGCTTTAAATGTTCTGCTGGTTGAGCAGGAACAATACGTGGAATTCTCGCTCAAAGCAAAACTTCTGCTGGTCTTTCTCCTGGTTCTGATCGTCGCTATTCCTTTTCTCCTTTAACTTTTCTCCTCCGTTCAATCGGCTCGCGATGGGATTCAAAACCTAAGGTCGCCGTCCATTCCATCAATCCTCAAGGAGATTTTTGCCTCGTGATACACGATACAAGAACGGCCGCGGGTAGGGGAGTATAGGCTAACGTAGGGGTTCTGCATCATTTTTTGTTTAGTTTGTCCAGTACCCTTCAGCGAACGAACTCATTAAGCATTCATTCGCTCTTCAACAACCAATCCTATGAAAATTGGCTTTCTCGGTTTAGGAAACCTTGGTACCCCCATTGCGGAAAACCTGTTGCAGAGCACGCAGCAACTGTATGTCTACAATCGTACGGCCGCCAAAGCACAACCGCTGGCAGATCGGGGTGCCGTCATTTGTTCTTCCGTAGCTGAACTGGCTACGCTGAGTGATGTAGTTTTTACCCTGGTTTCGGACGATGCTGCCCTTCAGGCGGTTACTGCGGGTGAAGAAGGCATTGCCGCAAATTTAAAAAAGGGCGGTGTTCATGTTTCCTTAAGTACAATCCTGCCCGCCACGGCTACCTCACTGGCTCAGCTACACGACGAGCACGGTTCCCACTACATCGCCTGTGCTATTCTGGGTCGGCCGGAAGCGGCCCGGGCTAAAAAGCTTAACCTGCTGGTATCGGGTAATACGGATGTCTTTGAAACTATCAAACCCGTACTTGAACAATGCGGTGCGGCTAATATCTGGGCATTTGGATCCGAGGTGGGAGCGGCGAATGTCGCCAAATTATGCTCAAATTTCCTGATCGTCTCCGCAATGGAATCCATGGCCGAAAGCATTCATCTAGCCCGGCAAAGCGGCATCGATGCCGAACAATTGATGCACATGTTGACCCAAACGCTTTTTGCTTCACCGGTATATTCCACATATGGTAATAGCTTATTGAAAGAAGCTTTTCTGCCCGCTGGTTTTACTTTAAAGCTCGGCCTGAAAGATGTTAATCTCATCAACGAACAAGCCTCAACCGTAGGTGTTCAACTGCCCTTCGGTAAGAAAGTACAGGAATTGATGAATCAGTGCGTAGAGCAGGGCCTGGGCGAGCACGACTGGACGGCCATTGCTCTGGCCTCCCGGTAACGAAGCGTGCTGATCGATCGCCGAAACGGTTTTGACGGATCGTAAGACGAAAACAGGGTACGAGTAAAAAAGGGCTTTCTCCACGAGAAAGCCCTTCGAACGCTTAAAAAAGTACAGCGGTCATTAAAGCCCTAACTCAAGGCCAAAAGAACTGCCGGAGACGTGACTTGCCCTGGGTATTTTTTCCAGAAGAGATGGCTTACTGATTAGCCTTGGCCGAGTTAATCATCGCTGATAACTCTGAAACAGCAGCCTCGTTACCTCCCGAGAATCCCGTCAATTTATAGCGAATTCGGCCCTTGCCATCAATCACAAACTTCGCAGGAATGCCATTTACTTGAAAGGCAGATACCGCCTCATTCCGCTTCGTCTTTGCATTTTTGATGTCCATGTATAGATCTAAATCGTAGTGATTAGCTTTCAGGTATTCCTGAGCTTCGGCGGTTGGATTGCCTTGCCGTTCCCAGGTATGGATAAAGAGGAATTTTACCTGTGGATCCTGCTTGTACTTATTCACTACCATTTGCATGGCGGGGAAAGAAGCCTTACACGGACCGCACCACGTCGCCCAGAAATCAAGAACAATCGTCTTTCCTTTAAAATCGGCCAACGATACCTGTTTGCCCGAAGCGTCTGTAACGATGAATGAGGGAGCGGGCTCGTTAATCATTAATTTAGCTGCCTCCGTTTCGTATTTACTCGTTAATTTCTGGTCGAGGGAAGCCAGGTATTCCTTCTCATTTTTTCCTGGATAAAGCTTTTTGTAGATAGACGCCAGTTCCGCTCGTACGGTTGAGTCGGCTAAGCCACTGGTTACCGTCTTTTCCAGTAATGGAAAGGCTTCCTGATAATTACCACGCTTACTCAACAGAAGACCGTAGTTTTTGATTAAAGCGGGGCTTTTTCGCTCTGAAGAGATGTATACTTCGTGCAAGTACGTATACGCTTTTTCATAGTTTCCATTCTTAGCCAAAATTTCGCTGTACAGACCCAGCAGGCCATTAGTGCTATTTTTTAGATGATTTAGTGCCCTAGCCGAAGTATCGGTAAGATTTGTAACCTCGCGGATGGACGCTAACTCCTGGGTAATTAATTGCTCGGCTTCTTTGCTATCGTAAGCAGCTATGGTACTGGCAACGCTATGAACCGCAGTAGGCTTAAACAAGGGAGACTTTACTTTCTTCAGATAGGACAGGAGTTTTGGCTTGTTCCTCGCTTGTGTGTACGTATAGGCTACGGAATAATAGGCCATATCCAGATCAGCACCCGGAAAATCTTTTTCCATTTGAGCCAGCATCCGTTCCTGGGTAGGTCCATCCTTTTCAGCATTCAGTCGGTTTATCGCCATATTACAGGCAATGGTGCCTTTGGGAAACCTCTTAACGGCCAGTTCTACGAGCGAATCTGATTTGGCTGGATTACTTTGATAAAAACTTAAAAGCGTGAAAATATCCGCTTCCGAACCGCTTTCAAGCTTCTTTAACTTTGACTGAAGTTGAACCGGATCTTTTTCACTTTTGAGTGAATCCAGGGTGGCATTTTTAGGTCGCTGAGCAAAGGCCAGCGTACCAGAGAGAATGCCCAGAACGATCAAAACTAGTTTCATGATGAATTTTTTTGGATGAAAAGGATAGCGTAAAAAATAGAAATGGCCTCTCTTCGGAGGTGTGCCTAAGGTTACTGAACATCAAAGGGCGGTGTGATCAGTAAGCAAGCGTCGATTCATTATAGGGCCTTGCTAGGAATGTAGTTAACGTTCGCTTGGCGTTAAGCTCTAGTAGAAGGTATGATTACGCAGGCAGGTATACTGAGCATTTTGAAGTAAGGGGTAGTATACCCAGATATCTACCCGTTCGTTGTATACGCTACTTTACTCCTGATAAGCAATGACGGATATTTCCACGGAAACGTCCTTGGGTAAACGGGCTACCTGTACCGTTTCTCGGGCGGGAAAATCGCTCGTAAAAAATTCGCCATACACCGCATTGACGACGGCAAAGTCGTTCATGTCTTTCAGAAAAATGGACGTTTTAACAATGTTACGGTAGTGCATACCTGCGGCTGCCAGCAATTCACCCAGGCTTAACATAACTTGCCGGGTTTCGGCCTGAACGCCACCCTGATTCGCTGCTACGTCGGCCGCTATCTGGCCGGATACGTACAGGACGGGCCCTACCTGAACGGCCTGCGAATACGGACCGATGGGGGCTGGAACATTGGGGCTGAAGATGATTTGCTTGTTCATGATAGGAGTTGTTAAAAGACAAAAATTAAAAAAGGAGCTAGGTCGGCAAACCCTCCAAAGCTTTGCTGGCGTGGTTCTGGACAACTAGTTGCTGCAAACCGAAACCGGACCAGCTTGCCAACACCATGGGGATGATCATCGGTAGGAGTGAGCCGTTACTGAAATAACTGACCAGGGCCGAGAAGCTGGCACCCAGGATCATTTGTACGCAGCCAGCCAACGCAGAGGCACTGCCGGCATTTTGCCGGAACGGCAGTAAGGCTAACGTAGTGGCATTGGGATTAATAAAGCCATGAAACAGGAGGTAACTAAAAACCAGTAAAAGCAGTAGCGTAGCCGTTAACAGGTCCAGGATTCCGAGCAGGCCTAAAAGCAGAGCAAGTCCTGCCTGCAGGCGGCCTGCTATTCGTAACAGTTCCGGGGTCGTTTTCCATTGGTGAGCAAAGCGGTTAATCTGGCTTCCGAGTACTAAACCACCCGCACTGAATCCGAATGCGTAGCTAAAATCCGCCTGCGAAAAATGATAGGTATCCATCAGAAGTTGAGGCGAACCCGCAATAAACGAAAAGAGACCGGCGGAAGCCAAGCCCGCCACCAGGGCATGAACACTAAAGGCCGACGAGGAAAGTACCTGAATATATTCGTTCAAAATTTGCCTTGGCCGTAGGGAAATCGACGCGTCGGCTGGTTTACTTTCCGGTAAGGTGCGAACTACCAGAACTATTAAACTTATGGACAAAAGGGCCATACTGAGAAAAATAGCCCGCCAGCCCGCCAGTTCCAGAATCAAGCGTCCAACCGTTGGAGCCAGGATGGGGGAGATGCCTAAAATCAGTAACAGCGTCGAGAGAATTCCCGCGATTTCTTGCGGTTGGTACAAGTCCCGCACCATCGCCCGGCTTGCTACCATGCCCACACAACCACCGACCGCCAATACAAAACGCAAGCCAATCAGCCAGTGAACCTCCGTAACATACGCACAGGCAACCGCAGCGAGCGAATACAGAAACAGACCCGCCATCAAGGGCTTTTTTCGGCCAAATCGGTCCAGCAGCGGCCCGCAAAGCAGCTGACCCACCGCTAAACCCAAAAAGAAACTCGTCAGTGAATAGGCTACTGCCGAGACGGTCGTATGCAATTGCTGAGCCATCACTGGGAATGCCGCTAAATACGTGTCAATCGAAAAGGGGGCCAGGGCCATCAGAAGGCCCAGCGTGAGGAGCGAAAGAACGTTTGGTTTCATAGGCTCTGAAGTTCGCCCAGGGCTTTAACGAATAGCTGCATCTCCTCGAGCGTACCCAAACTCAGGCGGCACCAGAACGTGCGGTGCATTTCCATCGTTTTTACCCGGATGCCTTTGGCAAGCATCTGCTTCTGAAAAGAGTCCCCCGGTAGGGGCAGAGCCATCAGGATAAAGTTCGTATACGAAGGAATGAAGGCGTAGCCCAGTCGGTTGAGCTGGCTGTAAATGTATGATTTGACCCGTTCATTCTGCTGTACGTAGTGTAAATGAAAAGCGACATCGTCCAGTGCCGCCGAGGCCGCATACAAGGCCAGCGAACTAATATTGAGGCCCGTCATGGTATTTACCTGATGAAACGGAGCCAAAAAGGCGGGTTGGGCGAGGAGATAACCCACGCGTAAACCGGCTAAACCAAAGCCTTTCGAGAACGTCCGTCCAATGATGACATTTTTCTTTTGAAGCAGCACGCTCACCATACTCTGCGTATTCGCTCCTAGGGCTAAATCCAGGTAGGCTTCATCGATAAAAATGGGTACGCGTGGGGAAACGCTCTCGCAAAACCGCAGTAACGATTGCCCATCGGTAATGCTGCCCGTTGGGTTGTTGGGGTTACAGATATAGACCATCCGGGTACGCTCATCGATGGCCGCTTCCATCCGCTCTAAATCGTGAGAACCATCGCTTCGGCAGGCAATGCTTTTGCACTGGGCACCGGTCGCTACTACCGCGTCCAGAAAGAGAGGAAATGTAGGCAAAGGGCAAACCAGGTTATCCCCGGGCTTGAAATAAAGCAGAGCCGTCTTTTCGAGTAAATCCGAAAGTCCTGCCCCCACCAGGACCTGAGTGGCCGACACCCGTTCCCGGGCCGCAATTTTAGCCATGAGCACGGGCAAATCGCTAAAGACGTAACGATTCGCTAAGGGGAGTGCGGCCAGGATGGCCTGTTGTACGGTGGGAGAAATGCCGTAAGGATTTTCATTCGAATCCAACCGAATCAACGTTTGTGCGGGCCCTTCCCTGGAAGTAGATGACCCTTGAAAGGCTACCGAATGCGGAGGGTATACAGGAATGGATTTCATAGATTCATGACTAGGCTATGATTACCTAAATGGATTGTTGATGAAGTAAGGAAGTCGCTGGAATCGGGGCAGCATGATAGTATCTGCCCCGACTCCAACCTATTGTTTAGATTCGGGTAATAGGAAAGCCTTCACGCAATTCGAGCCCAATACCTTTTTCGCCAGACTTTGTACGGACTCTTTGCTGACCTGGTCAATTCGCTTCATCTGCTGGAGAATCTCCTGAGGCGACTGACCGTATTGATGACTGGTAACCAGGTGATTCATCCAGTACTGATTATCCTTGAGTTGTAATTCCAGCTGACGTTTACTTTCCATCTTAAACTTGTCTACGTCCGTTTGCGAGGGACCGGTAGTCTTCAAATGCTCTAATAAGTCCAGCGTTTTCGTGGCCAGTTCTTCCACGCGTCCGGGACTAGTACCATAGCTAATGGCTAGTGTATAGCGGGGCTCGGGTAGTTTAAAAGCACTGGCGGAGGCTCCAATAAAATAGACCCCGCTTTCTTTTTCACGAATCTCTTCGACCAGTTTAATATTGAGGATTTCCTTGATAGCCGTCAAATTGATGGCGTTTTCGGGCGTGTAGGGTAACGCTCCGGAATAGATGAATTGAGCCGATGCTTTTTGTTCAATTCCCCGAAAAACGCTTTTAGATACTTGTCCCTCCAGGGGCCGAATGTGAAGATCGGTATAGGTTTCTTTTTTGTTCTGAGAAGGTAGGCTGCCCAAGTATTTTTCAAGCAGGGGCTTCAATTCTTCTACTTTAAAATTACCCACGAAGAAGTAGGTAAAGTCCGACGCGTTCGCAAAACGCTCCCGGTAGATTTGATACGCTTTTTGAACATTAATTTTGTCTACATCCGAAGGCTTTACGGGCATTCGACGCGGATGATACCCGCCCATGACTGCCGTTAATGTATCCCGAAATACGTTCTGCGGATTAGGAGTCGCCTGATTTTGCTCAAGTTCGTCTTTCAGATTCGTTAGAAAACCTTGGATAACGGCTTCGTCCTTACGGGGTAGTGTTAACCTGGCGTGCATGAGCTGAAAGGCCGTTTCCGCATCTTTGGGTGCAAACGAACCCGATAGCCCTTCCGCTGTTTCGTTGATGAAGGTAGAAACGTTCACTGCTTTTCCTGTCAGGTATTTGCGGAGCTGCGTAGAGGAAAAATCGGCTACGCCTCCCTGACTAACCAAGTTATTCGTAAACCGGGCCGTATTGAAATCGTCGTAAAGAGCAGTACCGCCAAAGCTATAACCTGTGAACAAAATCTCATCGTTTTTGAAGTCAGTAGGCTTGAGTGCCACTTTTATGCCATTCGATAGCGTCAGCTCCGTTGCATTAATTTCAGGGAGAGGTTTCTCCGCAGTAATTTTCCCAGCCTTAGGCAGACTAGTTAGCAGGGATTTGGAAACCACCTCATCCACGTACGGCGTAAGATTTTCGGGGGTATGATCAATCCAGGCTAATAACTGGGCTTGCGTAGGTAACGTAGCTTTTTCTTTTTCGGGAGCCATTACAATAACGGCCCGGTTTTCCTTCGTCAGCAGCGTTTTAGGTAAGGCATTGACTTCTTCGAGCGTAATACCGGGCAATTCGGCTTTAACAAATGTGGCGTACGAGTCAATGCCCATCGAAGTTTCATCGCCTACGAAATCGTACATATATTCCATGGCCAGCGTTTGGGAGGAGGTCTTGTCTTTTTCCTTCAATCGTCTCTCCACGTCTGATCCGAAATTCTGCTTGGCCCGTTCCAGCTCCGTAGCCGTAAAGCCAAATTTGGCCACACGAGCATTTTCGTCCAGTACCGCTTTTAATCCTTTTTCAATGCCGCCCGTCTTGGCTACTACGCCGCTTACATAGGCATCGTAAGTACCCACAAAGCTACTCGTGGAGCTAAACCCATTTTGAAAAGGGGGATCGGCCCGTTGGGTCAGTTCCCGCAGCCGACTGCCAATCATTTGGTTGAACAAAGACCGCTTGATTTTCTCACGGGTATCGGCGAAGGTCTTTTCTTTCAACTCGGGCAGTCGCGTCAGAATCTGAACAATCGTGTACGGCTGTTCTTTATCGGTTACGATGGCCACTTTCGTATCGCTGTTGGCCGGAATCGGG